>NZ_CAXYKD010000029.1:0-309861 GCF_964277905.1 uncultured Sphingobacterium sp. | reverse complement strand
GCCCGTTTGGATAGCTAAGGCCATTCGTAAGGCTGTTGTCGACAACAAAATCGATACGGATGTCTTTTCCATTGTTGTATACTCCTCCAGTGGTTGCCATGACTTTCACCTTATGCTGGTTGTCGAGACTGTTGTCAAAAATGTCTTCGCCTAGGGTTACCGTTCTGACTGGTGTCTGATAGGCGAAGTATACCGATTGAAATTCGAAATCTGGGAACTCCCAGTCGTTATTTTTGCAAGACGCCAGGCTTACCAAAGCCATGGCGTAAAGAAGATTGATCTTTTTCATTATGCGTGTATTAATGTTAATTCCATCCCGTATTCTGTACAAGATTGCTGTATTTGAGTACTTCACTGTACGGGATCGGACCGTAGTACATAAAGTTTTCATAAAGCCTATTCTCTACCGGAATCTCGGTATAGCTGTTGTTGCTTATACTGACTCCTTTTGCAGCAACGTTGATATCCAACTTCCAGCGACGCAGGTCCCAAAACCGAAACCCTTCAAAACAAAGTTCTAGTCTCCGCTCATTGCGGATGAGCTGCCGCATTTGCTCTTTGTTGTTTTTTACCTGTTCTAGGTAAGGATCGCCATTGTTGGCTCCTACACCCGCCCGTCTGCGAATAGCCTTGATGATGTCGTAGGCCGAGAAGGTAAAAGTACCCATGCCAGTAGGCCCCCAGGCCTCATTTGCGGCTTCGGCATAGGCCAGATACATTTCTGTCATCCGTATACGTGTATTGAAATGCATTTGTTGTGTAGAAGATGAAGGGTTGAGGTTTACATCTTGGCGCAGCAGCTTTTTCAGGTAATAGCCCGTCCGAGTAGATGTCTCGACCTTATTTAACCCATCGTTTGTTGGACTATTGGCAGCGGTATTGATAGCCGTGTTGCTTACGCCTGCCGTGGCACCATTGACAATAATGTAAGTCTTCAATCGGGGATCCCGCTTGTCGTACGGATTGGTTTTATTGTAAGCCGAATTGGCATCGTCAATGGGATAGCCATTTTCCATGGGAAAGGCATCGACCAGATTCTGTGTTGGATTGAGACGTCCTCTGCCAAACAATGTTGGCGGAAAATGGTCCTGTTCCATGCTGTTGCTATTTCCTTTGTCGGTGCGCCAAAGTATTTCGGCCGGATTGGATCCGGAGGTTAAGCCATCGACCACATCTTTATTGTACCAGGTGAATCCTTTCGGATCGATACCACTTGGTCCACCTTTGGCCTGGATGACCTGCCCCGCATAGGTGGCGGCTTGCTCCCAGGTTGTTTTGCTGCCCTCGCTGTATGCCGGACTTGCCGCCATTAACGCTGCTCGGGCACGAATTGCCTGCGCGATGCGCTTTGTCATGCGGAGTTTGAAATAGGCTCCAAATACACGGTTGTAGTCGTCTTTATTGATTGTGCCTGCGTATTTGACCGGAACTTGACTGTCTGCACTGATGTCTTCGTAATCCATAGGCAACAGGTCTTCTGCTTTTTTGATGTCATCGTAAAGTTGCTGCATGCAGGCTTCGAAGGGTGCACGACTGTGGTTAAAATCCGAATTGACATCTTCGGGAGTCAGCAGGATAGGCACACCAAGTATCTCACCGGTACTCGACTTTCCGGCATGGGATTGCAACAGGTGAAACATAAATAGTGCCCGGAGACCATAAGCTTCACCTTTCATGCGATCGTTAAACATCGTACTGACCTTGGGATCTAAGGCCCATTCTACTTTATCACTTAGGGATAAAAAATTGTTGAGGTACTGTATGGCTGCATAGCTATTGCGCCATTGGTCGAAAGGATTGTTGATGCTTGTCCATTGTCCGGTTGCTGTTTTAAGGTAAGTATTGCTTTTATCGTTGCTCACAGCATTGTCTGTGGCGACATCATCAAAGCTATAGCTATTAGCCGGAACCCGGTTGTATCCATTTAAAAGTAGCCCTTGTGCGTAAAGTGGGCGACTATTGGCTGTTTCAATTTCAAGATTATTTTCAAGAGCCGGCTCAAACATATCTTCACAGGAAGAAAATAGTAAGCTGCTTAGGATGGCTATGGTTAGTATTCTTTTCATCATTCTCGTCTTAGATAGTAAAGATTAAAATAGTGCCTTCAGTCCGATGTTGAAAAAACGCATTTGTGGTGCTTGTCCAATATTCAATTGCATCGTTTCCTTTTCTTTGGCGATGGTCAGTAGGTTGGATCCCGTGGCATAAATCCCCAGTTCGTGTATAAACTTAGCATTGAATAGACGCTTTGGGAAATCGTAAGACAGCTGCACTTTGGATAGGTTGATGCGATCGGTCTTGTAAAGCCAAAAGTCTGAGCTTCGAAAGTTGTTGTCACTGTTAAAGGTGGTAAGGCGCGGATAAGTTGCGGCCTCCTTGGTCGACTCTGTCCAGCGGTCACGTACGACCACTGAATATTTATCTTCCGCATCTACCCAAAAGTAAGAACTGTTTTTCATCGCTTTGGCTCCGAACTGTCCCGTTGCCGCGGCAAATAATGTGAAATTATTCCATTTGACTGTCAGGTTGCAACCTAATGTCAGTGGGGCACCGGCCCATCCGCCTTTGCCTAAGTATACTTCGTCGCGGGTATCGATGGTACCATCACCATTCTGATCTTTATACTTGATATCCCCAGGCTTGACTTCTCCAAATGTTGAAAAGGCAGCTTGGTCAATTTCACTTTGACTGTTATAAAAACCATCATGCTGTAAGCCCCAGATGGCGTCTAATGGTTTTCCGGCTCTGTTTTGGTAAGCAAATTCATAGAGTTCGTCCCTTTTTACCGCCTTGGTCGTATAGTACATCCCGTTGAAACCCAGTGATACGAAGGTTTTGTTGATCTGTTTGTTCAGGTTGATGCCAAAGTCGACACCCCGGCGTTCGTCGTCGTTAAAATTGACATAGGGAAGGTCAGAATAAACCGGCCAGTAAGTCATAAAATACATTGGGTACTGTGTTGCCGCCTGTACCAACCCGCCGCTCATCCGATTAACAAAGTAGGACGTATTAAAGGTGATCAGGTTGTTGTAGAGCCCACCTTCGAGGTTGATATTAAATTCCTTGCGTTTCGGGAATTTCATGTTGGGGTTGTCACCCCTGCGTCTGTCAAAGGTATGGACGAGGTCACCGTCGCGCCAGCTATACCATGCTGCGTCGTTATAGGTATAATACCCCTGATAGAGGTAATAGTCGCTAATATCCAGATCCGTGTTTAATATACCGGCCGAGGCGGATAATCTTAACTCATTGACGACTTTGCTGTCGATCAAAAAATTTTCTTTAGATAGACGCCAGGCGAGCGCTAAAGTAGGAGATAGGGCTCTTCTATTCCCTTGTGGTAATTTGGCGGAATGACTGTAAGCACTGCTAAAGTCAACATAATATTTGCTTGAATAATTGTAGCCCAACTGCAGCCCTAGGTTGGCATTGCTGGTTTTGTGGTAGCTGCCAGAGGCAGCGATCTGGAACGCATTGGCCAATAGGATTGCCGATACATGGTGGTCATTACCGTAGGTACGGTTAAAGTTTAGGGACCCATTGAGACCGATGGTCTGTCTATAGGTACTGCCACTGATATTTTGGATGCCTGAAATACGGTCGTCACCATATTTTGTGAGGCTACTGATAAGGTCTTTTCCATCATAGTTGTTCCACGATGCCTGATAAACAGCATAATTGTTGTTATAGGATTGGTTGTAATTTGACTGATAATCCACAGCCAGGTTGGTTTTGAAAACCAGACCTTCCAAGATGTTTTTTAGATCAAAATTTAAACCCGTATTAAATTGAAACTGCCGATTTAGATAGCGGTTTGTGCCGCCGGCATAAACGTTTGCAAAGGCATTGGTTTGATCCAGCTGACTTCCCCCAAGGAGATATTTGCCATCGATGAGAAAATTGCTGTTGTTGACATACACCATCGAGTTGACGTCACCTTCTTCGATCATATCAATAGGAATGAGTGGAGAGAAGCGATGTGGCCGCACGGTTGCTGCTGCACCCCAGTAGTCCGCATTTACCCCTTTGGAAATATAAAAACTGGCTGCTGCATCGACGTTCAGGGAGATCAGATCATTGACTTTCACATCGATGTTACCGCGCATATTGAATCTATTGGCGCCACCATTTTTTTTCGCCTGTCCAAAATTGAGGAGGGACCCTTCAGACCAAAATCCAAAGTTGGTATAATATTGTGCACGTTGATTGCCTCCTGAGATTTCGGCGGTGGCATCGTAGCGATTATAGTGATCTTTGATATAGTCCGATGAATAGTAATCCACGTTGGGATAACGATAAGGATTTGTTCCGGCTGCATGTTGATAGATTGTTTCGGCACTATAGAGTGGTGATAATCCATCATTTTGTCGAGCTTCATTATACAATGTCATATATTCTGCGGAGCCAAGATATTGCGGATAGCTCATAGCCGCATTGATACCGCTATTGGCTCTAATTTTTATCTGTTGACTTCCGGATTTTCCGCGTTTTGTCGTGATGCTAATAACGCCTTTGGCTGCTCGGCTACCATAAAGAGCGATGGCATTGGCCCCTTTCAATACACTGACCTGATCGATTTCTGTTGGCATAACGTTATTGGCATCACGCGGAAATCCGTCCACTAATACCAAATAACCACCCATACCCCAAATATTACCGTTGTATCCCGGAATAAAGGCATCTAGATTTTCCAGACTGTAGGTGTTGTAACTCTTGTCGAGCAATTGTGGAACATTGATGGATTGTACATTGCCCATGAGGTCCTTCTTCTGAACTTTTCGGAAAGCGACCTGTACAAGTGTCGTACTATCGGTGCCAATACTGTCCGGACCAACAAATGTCGAGCGCTCCGGAAAAATATTTTTATGTTGTCTAATGGTTGGATTAAGTGATTCTTTCGCCATTCCTTCAGCGGTAGCTATCCAACTTAATCCAAGACATAGTGCTATTCTTAATTTTTTGTACTTCATTTTTTGAATGATTAAATGAAAAACTTGTTACCAGCCTGGGTTCTGATAGAACTCGGGATACATGTTGACATCTCTGACCTTTAGGGGCAACCAGTAATGCTTGCTTGTAAACTTCCGTTCCAAAAGGACATTTTCTTTCATGTTGACGACGCGGTTTTGGGATGGATCTACGGTGTTGAAGGTTCCTGCCCGATCAAAAACAACCGATTTTTTTAAGGTGTAAGGTGATTCGGTCAACAGCAACCAGCGTCGCAGATCATTAAAACGATGACCTTCAAAAGCGAGCTCCACAGCTCGTTCCCGCCGTAATTCAGGTAACAATGCGTTAGCCGAACCTAGAAATTTGGCATCTACATGCCCCACGCCAGCCCGGTCCCGAACGATATTGATCGCATCAACTGCTGTTTTACCGTAATTGTCGGCTTTGCCTGTAGCTGAGTTGGAAGCCATCATGGCGGATTCGGCGTACATCAGATAGACATCAGATAAACGCATATAGGGCACGTAAATATGAAGATTGGATCCATAATTATAGGCTTGATCATATTTGTTGGCTGTTATAGGGACAAATTTACGTAACACGTAGCCTGTCTGGCTGCCAGACTGGATATCTCGATAGCTTCCATTACTGTAAAGGTTAGCGTATCGATTTTTTTCGTCCTGTGTATTTCCCTGGACGACTTTTGTTCCATCGAAAATGATGTCCTTATAAAAGCGTGGGTCGCGATCTTTCCAAGGGTATTCGGCATTGTAACCTGATTCTGCGTCAGACTGGGTAATGTCTTTGATCGGTAAACCGTTTTTCATACCATAGTAGTCGACATAATTGGCTGTTGGAATAAACTTCAATGCATCTCCGTCGGAGACGACCAGCGGAATGTACTGTTTACTGGTACCATAATTCGATACCCATGCGTCAATGTAGGGCCCTCTAAATATAGCTTCTGTACTGCCGGGCATGGCCCAATTTTGGCCTGTTGTGTAAAAATTCAAGTGAATATTGGCCATAGGAACAAGGGCGTAATTTGTCTGTCCGCTTTCGACAAGTGAAAGTAGTTCGCCAAAGGCTTGGGCTGCTTTTTTACAATAGTCGGTATGATAGGTTTTATTCCCGGTAGACTGAAAATTCATCAAAGGGCTTCCCGCCCAAAGATAATTTTTGCCAAGATAAGCAAGGGCCATGATTTTGTTGATGCGCAATTGATTTTTCCCCAGGGTACGTTTTCCGGCAGTGGTATTGTCCCAGTCGATCGGCAATAGATTGGCCGCTTCTCTAAAATCGGCCGCAGCAAGATCCGCACAGACATGGTAGCTCAATCTTGGCAAACGCAGCTTTTCGTCACTTGGAAGTACATAATTGATGTACGGCATCCCGCCAAAATATTCCATCAGTCGGTGGTGAAACCAACCTCGGAAAAATAACAATTGCCCCTTGATCAGGTTCTTTTCTTCGGCGGTGGCTTCGGTTAATTTGTCGATATTTTCTAGTCCGAGGCTTACTTTTCGCAGACCAAACCAGGCCGCGCTCCATAAATCGCGGAAGGCGCGGTTGGCAAATACATCCCCATTGATGGTGGTAAAATCACCCTGATCCATCCAGCCGGAGCCCCAGCCGTCGGATTCTCTTTGCCAACCCCAAAAATTACCGTTGTCGATTTTGTGAACGAAATGATAATTTCCAGCCGTTGAGGTCATTTCATCTTCACCCCAGTTCCACGAGTTGGTCCAGTAGTTGTTGCTGAAGTTGACAACACAGCTGTATAACTCTTCTGTATAGCCCTGAAAGTTAATAAAGTTTTTAAATGCTTCTTTGGAGGACACATTGGACTGTTCTTCTTTATCCAGGTATTTTTTACACGAGAGTAGGGAAGTTGAAGACCAGATCACAGTAGATATAAAGATTACCTTGAAATACTTTTTCATAGTGGTAGGATTAAAATGTAATGTTTGCACCTAGATTAAACCGCTTTACCGTAGGGTAGGCGCCCTGTGATGCCCAGCCCGTACCGGCATAATTGGATTCACGGTCGTCTGGCATTTTGGACCAGAAAACTAAGTTGTTGCCATTTAGAAAAATGCGAAGGTTTTGAAGCCCAAGGCGTTTGATTACGCTGGATTCCCGATTAAAATTGTAGGCAATTTCGGCTGTTTTCAATCGAATGTAGGAACCATCAAACATATACCGGCTACCGGGTGTATAAGTACTCGACTGTGATAACCAGCGTGGTAGTGGTACGTCTGCATTGACATTGTCTTTTGACCAATAGGAACCTTCGTCATAAGCGAGGTTAAGCTGGCCCGAGAAGCTGTTGAAAACAACTTGCCGGGTGACATTATTTACGGCATACCACTGGGTCATGACACTGAAATTCTTCCAATCAAATCCAATGGTATAATTATAAGTGTTCTGTGGAACCGAAGGAAAGGCGTAGGGAATATTGTCCTTAGCATCGATAATACCATCCCCGTTATAATCCAGTATATGATAATTGCCGGGTAGTTTCGCTAGGTCATTGCTTTCGTGCGCGGTACTCGAATAAAGTTCGTCCCAAGTATTGTAATATCCGGAGCTAACATAAGAATAGGTTTGACTCACTTGTTTGTTATCCGGTTTCTGATATTCGGGCAGCAGCTCGGGTGCATCGGCATTGATGACTTTATCCTTGGCATGGGTAAAATTGATATCAGCCCATATTCTCCAGTCGGTATTGAGCTGTCTGTTAAATTTCAGTTCTACTTCAAACCCTTTATTCTGTACCTTACCTAGGTTGGCTGTAGGTGCCTCCATCCCAAAGTAGGAAGGAATGGCTCGGTTGGCGCCGCTAATCAGGACATCTGTCCTACGGTCTCTAAAAAAGTCGACTTTACCGGTTATCTGGCTATTGAACAGACCGAAGTCGAGGCCGACATTGAATTTGTTAACTTTTTCCCAGCGGATATTTGGATTGCCAAGCGCACTTTCCTTATACCAGATATAAGGACTGGTATTGCCGTCGGAGTAGGAGTAGCGGCCTTCAACCCCCATGCCAGCGGTGCCCCCATATGCCCATTGGGTTAGGTACAGAAATTGACGGCCGCCACTATCGTCACCGATGTCACCATAGGACGCACGTAACTTGAGCATATTGAGAAACGAGATAGGCCTCATAAACTCTTCTTCAGTAACTAGCCAGCCTATCCCACCGGAATTGAAAAAGGCGAATCTATTGTCAGGACCGAATTTTTCTGATCCCGTATAGGCTCCATTGTACTCGAGCATATATTTATTTTTGTAGTTGTAGGTGGTGCGGAATACCCAGTCTTCGCGATAGGAGGGAATCATACTCCCTGTTCCGGTCTGATTGCGGTTGAATAAACCCATGGCAGTGATGTTGTGATTCTTAGCGATGGTCGTTGCGTAGTTTAACTGCAATTGATAAAATAATCTTCGATAGGTAGACCAGTCTCTGACCTGTCCGGCACCGGTTGTCCAGTTTATGCCCTCGACGAAGTCAAATCTATTGGTACCATCGAAAGCGATCTGATAGGTTGGCAATCCCGTATTGGGATCGATCCATTTACTTTGTGTACTGTTGTTGGCATCATTGATACCGCGGCCGCCCTCGACAAACGTGTTGTCCAGTGAGATTGTCCCACGAACGTTAAGCCCCTTCGTTAAAAACTTAAGATCTTGTTCGAGCGTAAAATCTGTTGTAATACGACTGGTGGTGATGTATTCGGTTCCGCTAAGTGCCAGCACACGGGCAGAGTTTATCCCGGCTTGTGTGTTTAAGGCATAGTAACCCCAGGTACCGTCTGAATAGCGTGGATAAATAACATCTGGAGCTACCGTATAGGCAGCGATCCAATAGGAATAGTCGTTGCCGCCGCCCCATGGACTTTTTTTGACACCGCGAGACCCTGCCAAGTTGGTTGAAAATTTAGTTGTGGGAGTAAGCTGGAAGTCTAAATTGGACCGTACATTTAGACGGTTAAAACCGTAGCCAGCTTTATAACCGCGAGCATTTTCGAACTGGCGGAACATATCGCCTTCGTAAAGAAAGTCCGCATTGGCAAAATATTTGACAAAGGGTGTACCACCAGCAATATTGACGCTGCTATTTTGTGAAAAAGCGTGGCTTTTAAAGAGTTCTTTTGCCCAGTCGGTATTCACATAACGTTCGCGTTCCGTCCGGTCAGCGGGAAAACGGTATTTATTGATGACGTCTTGTGGAAGATAGTTGGCCCAACTGGAAGGAGAAATCCCTAACTCATATTCGATAACTTTGTTGCGTAGCATCAAAGCATCGTACGAATCCATTTTTCCCGGAAGTTGGGAAACCGTTTTTACAATGTTGTTGACGGTACCGCGTATCAGCATTTGCCCTTCTTTACCCCGCTTGGTGGTGATTAAAATAACGCCGTTGGCTCCTCTGACGCCGTAAACAGCGGTTGCCGAGGCGTCTTTGAGGACGGAAACAGTTTCGATGGAACTGATATCAACGGCAGATAGTGGTCGTTCCACCCCATCGACCATGACTAATGGGTCGGTATTATTCCAGGTACTGCGTCCGCGGATCACAATACGGGGATCTTCCTCGCCCGGCATACCGGTACTTGCCGTGGTAATGACACCGGGCACATTACCGGTCAATGCGGCGCCTACACTGGAAACACCACCTGCGCGCTCGAGGATTTTACCTGAAGTTTGCGCAATGGCGCCAACGACAGTTTCCTTTTTTTGACGACCATAGCCGACAACAATGGTTTCCTCGATTTCGATAGACTTATCGCTTAGTTGTACTTCTACCGTGTTCTTATTGTGGATATCCACTTCGAGTTGGCCATATCCTAGCTTGGAGATGGTCAATAAATTATTATCTGCAGGGACTTGGATCGTGAAAGCTCCATTGTCATCGGTAGCCGTGGCTAGCGAGGTGCCTTTTACCCTGATGGACGCACCGCTCACTTTTTTATGGTTACTATCGACGACAATGCCCCTTATCTGCCTTTTGGCCTGAGCATAGAGTGTTGCCTGTCCAACATAAAGCAGGAACAGCAGTAAAGTGAATGGCTTAGCTATACCCCATAGCTTTTTCCAATGCCTTACTCGTGTGATTGTACATGTAATCATCATCGCATTTGTGGATTGATAAATAGGTTGAAGAATTCTTGGTTAAATTTTCTCTAATTGGCTAGATACGTTTGTATCGGTGTTCCCTTTGTTCATTTTGATAAAAAATCTAAGGGACAGTCATGGATCATCAAGTACTGTCATATGCTGTATAATAATTGGTTAAATTTTTTATAACTATATAGCAACCGGTTGCATTGTTTGCATATAGTTTTCCCTATATTGGAATGCCTTTCAAAGCAGTTTATAATTGTATACCAAAGCTAGCCATTGGAAAATTTGGTGGATAGCAAGAATGTTTAAATGAAGGATAAGAATGTCAAAAAATATCGCTTACAGGGGTCAAATGATTGTAGAGACTAGTTTAGTAGGGATTAATTTGATAATTTAGTTGACAGTTCAATACAGATTTTTTTGTATTGAAGATTACATACCTAAATATATGATACGAACTTTAGTGGTATTCACCTGGATGATGCTGACGTTTTTTTCTTATGGACAAAGCCAGCCTGTAACTTTTCAACGCTATTCTTCAAAGGATGGACTTTCTTCCAATACAATCTATAGTATCTACCGCGATAGTTATGGTTTTCTTTGGCTAGGAACAGAGGATGGGCTTAATCGCTTCGACGGACGTCATTACAATGTCTACCGGTATGATGCCAACAAAGAGAATAGTTTAATGGCAAACCATATTTCGGCCTTATGTGAAGACATGAAGGGAAGAATATGGATCGGTACAAATGGAGGGGGATTAAGTTATTATGATCGGGAAGCTGACCGGATCAGGTCGTACAATCTTACCCCTGATGGTAAATGGCTCAGTACCGCTATTAATGCGATCGATAAGGATGCAAGTGGAAATATCTGGATCGCTTCCTATGGTGCTTTGTATATTTTGGACGTCAATGATCTACAAAAGAGAATGGATCCAACTTATCGACGTATTGTAGAAGCTTTTGCCGGTAAAGTAACGGGCAGTGTTTTTCGTGACCGAAAGAACAACATGTGGGTGTCATCAGAGAATGGCATATTTCGCATATCGGCAGACCTAAAGACCATAAAACGTTTTGAAGTTCTTTCGGAAAAGGAAGGATATGGAAATGGAATTGAAATTAGTTCCATTGTTGAAGATGATCAGGGCCGTATCTGGGTCGGATCTATGCTCGGCCTTAAATATTTGAATCCGGGCGATTCGCAGTTCAATAAATTTAGCGCAGGAGAAGGGAAAGGAGCTTTAAGTAGCCCCCGCATTTACACCTTATGTTACAATCAAAAGCAGGACTTATGGATCGGAACGGACAATGGTCTTGATGTGCTTAATACCAGGGATTTAACAATTCGGACTTTTAAGCCGGATCCAAGTAATGTTCATAGTCTTTCTCATAAATCAATACGGTCTATTTTTGTCGATAATAGCGGAATTTACTGGATAGGTACCTTTCAGGGAGGGCTAAATAAATTCGATACCAATTTAAGCCAATTTAGATTAAAAAGTTTAGATTTTTTGGAGGGTATGACCGGTGACCCAGCTATAGTAACTTCTTTCGCGGCTTATCAAAATAAGATTTTTTTGGGCGTTGATGGTGGTGGTATCTGGAAATATGATCGAACGACAGATAGACTGTCGTCTGTTGAACTTTCGGCGAACTTACCTAAAGATCTTACGGTGTTGACTTTGGAAAGAAAACTCGATCAGCTTTGGATCGGTACCTATCAGCAAGGGGTTATCTGTTATGACCTGCTTAATGGAAATCTAAAAAGATATACTGTTGGTAACAGGGAAGATAATTTGAATAATAACGATATTTTTTGTTTAAAAGTTGACTTTCGAGGAAATACCTGGGTTGGGACAAATGGCGGCGGCGTGAACATCATTCAAAAAGGAAGCGCTATCGTTAAAAAATACAAGCGGGAAGAGCACTCAAACGATGGGATAGAGCTACCTGGAAATTTTATACGTGCGCTAGCGGAAGATCAGGAACATAATATGTGGATAGGAACTTACGGCTCGGGCCTGGTGATGTATGATCCTTTGAAACAACAGACTACACTGTATGATAAAGCAAAAAATAAGCTCCCAAGCAATTATATATTAGCCGTGCATACGGATAAAAATGGAAATTTATGGGTTGGAACAAATGGCAATGGTGTAGGCTTGCTGCGAAAAGGGAAGACATTTTTTGAGACACTTTCTGAGAAAGATGGATTAGTGAATGGAGCCATTCAGAGTATTATTGAGGACGATAAAGGGAGGATCTGGTTTTCAACAAACAAAGGATTGAGTTGTTATTCTCCGGTGCAAAATAAGTTCAAAAACTATTCTAATGCTGTGGGATTGCAAGAAGGTGCTTTTATGCTCGGTGCGTCACTAAAAACGGACGATGGAGAAATTTATTTTGGTGGGCAGAAAGGGTTTAACCATTTTTATCCGGCTCATTTAAAAACAAATGGCAATCCTGCGAAGGTCGCACTGACGGATTTAAAAATTGACAATGTGATCGTTCAGCCCACGGAGAAGGGGCCAATACAGCAGTCTCTGTTGACTGCCGATCGCATCAACCTGAAATACAAACAAAATTTTTCAATTTCTTTTGCCGCGCTAAATCTAACTGTACCTGAGGATAACCAATACGAATACCGACTTGTCGGCTTTGACAAAAATTGGATTCGAAATGGAAAGGACAATAGCGCCTATTATACAAATTTGGATCCGGGAGATTATGTTTTTGAGGTTCGCGCAAGCAACAACGACGGTATTTGGAACAAGGAAATCAAATCGATTGCGATACATGTTGCTCCACCGTTTTGGCGCACCATTTATGCTTATCTATTTTATGTGCTAGCAGTAATGGGCGGCCTGCTGTGGATCAGACATCGCGGGATTCAAAAGTTAAAACAAAAATTTGCGATTGAACAAGAGCGTATCCAGGCGAGGCAGCTCATTGAACAGCAAAAGAGAGATGCTGAGACAAAGCATCAAATAGATGCAATGAAAATCCGATTCTTAACAAATTTAAGTCATGAATTCCGCACGCCAATCTCTTTGATCACAGGGCCCGTGGATGCTTTGATTGCCAAAAATAAAGATAGCAAACTGGGCGATCAACTAAATTTGGTAAGCCGTAACGCGCGGCGGCTTTTAAATTTGGTCAACCAATTACTGGATTTTCGTAAAATGGAATACCATGAATTGAAAGTGCAGGATGAAGATGGTGAATTGGTATCTTTTGTACAAGAAGTATACCGTTCATTTCAGGATATGGCGCTGCAAAAAGGTATCGATTATTCTTTTTTTCCATGCCAGGAAAAATTGTATTGTCGTTTTGACCGAAATAAGGTTGAGCGCATTCTATTTAATTTAATCTATAACGCTTTTAAATTTACCAAAAAGGGTGGGGATATCGCTGTAAGTATATCCTCCATAAGCCTTGTCGACAAGAAACTGCATGTTTCCCTTGAAGTGCGCGATACTGGTATCGGAATTCCCGAGCAATTGCAACAATCGATATTTGAGAGTTTTTTTCAGCATGATACTGAGGGCAAGGTGGCAAGTCAGGGTTCAGGTATTGGACTGTCAATTGCACAGTCATTTGTTCAGATGTACCATGGCGAGATTTCGGTTAGCAGTCAACCCGACAGCGGAAGTACCTTTAAATTTGATCTATGGCTGGATCAAGCTGAGCCGGTATATGAGGGTGGGGTTGAACCAGAAGTAGTTACGGAGATACAACCTGTGGAACTTAGACAGTGCCCTCTTGTGTTGGTTATTGAAGATGATGAAGATTTTAGATATTACCTCAGCGAGTCTTTAAAGGAGTATTATCAGATTATCGAGGCTACTAACGGAAAGGATGGCTGGCAAAAAGCACTTTTTCATCACCCTGACCTTGTGGTGAGCGATGTTCAGATGCCATATATGAATGGTATGGAATTTTCACAGAAGCTGGCGCAGGATAAACGGACAAAACATATTCCTGTTGTACTGCTGACGGCCTCACAGGTCGACAATGGTCTTGTTTGCGGGCTTGAATCGGGTGCGGTGGGATATCTGACCAAACCTTTTGATATGGATGTACTGGTAGCGAAGGTTAACAGTTTGCTTCAGCTGAACCAGGCGTTCAGGGAAGTCTATAGTAAACAAGTGTCTATTTTAGCTCCCGAAATGACGATCAGGTCCGAAAAAGATAAATTTTTACAAAAAGTACTCAATTATGTACACGATAATATCGATAATCCGCAGTTATCGGTCGAAGCGCTAAGTGCCCACACCTCGATGAGCCGAGCCTCCCTTTACAATAAGCTACTGGAACTGACGGGCATGTCTCCCGTAGATTTTATACGCTCTGTGAAACTAGAAAAGGCGGCAGGTTTGCTGGAAAAAAGCGATAAGTCTATTTCTGAAATTGCTTATGAGACGGGATTTGCCAATCCAAACTATTTTACAAAAGTCTTTAAAGCAAAATATCAAATGACGCCAAGTGAATATATCCAATCGCATAAAAGTACATCCGTGCACTAAGCATAATATTGTTGTTTAAAAGGTCGTTTTAGGTCAGTTTTTTAGGAGGGTAATCTGTTTTAAACATTTTTACCCTTCTTTTTTTTATTTGTTGCAATCCTATCTGGTTGAAAGCTATAGTTTTGTCTTATAACCAATCGCTGGAGATCTAGCGAATTCAAAACTAATCAACTAAAAAAATGAAATTTTTTATCGATACGGCAAGTCTCAGTGAGATTCGTATGGCTCAAAATTTAGGTGTCCTAGATGGTGTAACGACCAATCCTTCACTGATGGCCAAAGAGGGAATTACAGGAACAGCTCCTGTACATGCGCACTACAAAGCTATCTGTGATATTGTAGACGGTGATGTAAGTGCTGAAGTGATTTCAACTGATTTTAATGCGATGATTGAGGAAGGTTTGCGCTTAGCGGCCTTAGACAATAAGATTGTTGTTAAGGTTCCAATGACTGAAGACGGCATTAAAGCAATTAAATATTTTAGTACAAAACAAATTAAAACCAATTGCACCCTGGTCTTTTCTGCCGGGCAAGCACTCTTGGCCGCCAAAGCCGGAGCAACCTATGTATCTCCTTTTGTCGGTAGGCTCGATGATATCTCTGTCGATGGACTGGCCCTGATTCGCGAAATTCGGACGATCTACGATAATTATGCTTTCCCTACCCAGATTCTTGCGGCTTCGGTACGTCATAGTGCGCATATCTTGGGTTGTGCCAAAATTGGTGCGGATGTGATGACTGGACCTTTGCAGGCGATATTTTCCCTCTTAAAACACCCATTGACGGACAGTGGCCTTGCTCAATTTTTAGCTGATCATAAACGCGTTGCCGCACAAAGTAACAATTGAGATGGTCATGACAAGACATAGTATCCATAATTTAGAAGCGATTGTTAAGCAAGTCCGAAGGGATATACTCCGCATGGTGCATGGTTGCCAGTCGGGACATCCGGGAGGATCGTTGGGCTGCACCGAATTGTTGGTCTGCTTATACTTTGAATTGATGCAGCGAAACGATCAGTTTGATTTGAATGGCCTCGGGGAAGACCTGTTTTTCCTTTCCAATGGTCATATCTCTCCGGTATTTTATAGTGTGTTGGCGCGAGCAGGTTATTTTCCAATCGATGAACTTGCCACTTTCCGAAAGCTCAATTCAAGACTGCAGGGACATCCGACAACACATGAAGGACTGCCAGGTATCCGTGTCGCTTCGGGATCCTTGGGGCAAGGTCTTTCTGTCGCTATTGGTGCTGCTCAAGCCAAAAAACTAAATCAAGATAACCGCATGGTTTATGTGCTTATGGGCGATGGCGAATTGCAGGAAGGGCAGGTATGGGAAGCGGCCATGTATGCAGCTCACAACGAAATGGACAATTTGATTGCTATTGTAGATTACAATGGTGCGCAGATTGATGGGGCTACCAATGATGTCCTTTCGCTGGGCGACCTACCCCGCAAATGGATGGCATTTGGCTGGAAGGTTATAGAGGTTATGCGCGGTAATGACATTGGTTCTGTGATTTCAGGACTTCGAAAGGCCCAAGCTTCGACCGGAACTAAAATGCCTGTAATGGTGTTGCTACATACAGAAATGGGAAATGGGGTTGATTTTATGATGGGCTCACATAAATGGCATGGCATAGCACCCAGTGATGAACAACTAGCTGTGGCCTTAAACCAGAATGCAGAAACATTGGGTGATTATATCGCCTAATCGTAGGACGATTTTGAAATAGATTAACATGAAAAAATATACATATACAGAATCAAAAGACACACGTTCTGGATTTGGTGCCGGTTTGCTGGAAGCAGGAAAGGAAGATGAAAATGTAGTTGCACTCTGTGCAGACCTGATCGGTTCGCTCAAAATGAACGATTTCATCAAGGCCTTTCCGGAACGTTTTTTTCAGATCGGCATTGCCGAAGCAAATATGATGGGTATTGCAGCTGGACTTACCATCGGTGGAAAAATACCTTTTACTGGTACATTTGCCAATTTTTCAACGGGTCGGGTATACGATCAGATTCGTCAATCTATTGCCTATTCGGATAAAAATGTGAAAATAGCGGCTTCGCATGCCGGCCTTACGTTGGGTGAAGATGGGGCGACCCATCAGATATTGGAAGATATTGGATTGATGAAAATGCTCCCGGGGATGACGGTTATCAATCCTTGCGATTATAATCAGACGAAGGCTGCAACGCTAGCTGCTGCCAAACACAAGGGGCCAGTCTACCTGCGGTTTGGACGACCCGTGGTGCCGGTTTTCACCCCGGAAGATCAGGAATTTGTGATCGGCGAAGCCGTGATGCTCAATCCGGGTACAACTGTGACTATTTTAGCAACTGGACATCTCGTCTGGGAAGCCATATGTGCCGGGGAAGAATTGGAAACATTAGGTATTGATGCCGAAATCATTAATATCCATACTATCAAGCCTCTAGATGAGAAAGCCGTACTGACTTCTGTCGCTAAAACAGGCTGTGTTGTTACAGCCGAAGAGCATAATCGTATCGGTGGACTTGGAGATAGTGTAGCGCAACTGTTGGCAAAACAATTGCCTACTCCGCAGGAATATGTGGCTGTAAACGACAGCTTCGGTGAATCGGGACCGCCTAGTGCGCTGATGGATAAATATGGCTTAAACGCCGATGCTATTGTCGCTGCGGTATTAAGAGTACTCAAAAGGAAAGAGGTGATTTAGTTGAAATTGGGCGTTGTCCCGTCAAGGCCGATAGACCCGCTATCTATTTACTATTAAACCAATTATAATATGAAAAAGATGATCTGCACCATGTTGTGCGTTTTTTCCACCAGCCTAGTGGCCCAGGCGCAGCAGACTGCCCCACAGGGATTTGATGTTGAGCGAAAATTGACATCAACTGGGAAAATAGATTCCCTTGTTTATCCTTCAAAAACTGTAGGAGTTAAGAGGAAAGCGCTGATATATACCCCGCCGGGATACAGTGCCGCAAAAAAATATCCCGTATTATATCTCTTGCACGGAATTGGCGGTGATGAAAGGGAATGGTTCAGACATGGAAATCCTCAGGTTATTTTTGATAACCTGTATGCAGAAGGAAAAATGGAACCTATGTTGGTGATTATGCCCAATGGCCGTGCCATGGAAGATGACCGTGCTGGTGGAAATGTGATGGCACCGGATCGGGTAGCGGCGTTTTCAACTTTTGAAAAAGATCTGCTCGATGACCTGATTCCATTTGCTGAAAAGCAGTTTCCCGTTATCAAGGATCGCGAGCACCGCGCGATTTTTGGATTGTCTATGGGCGGTGGACAGGCCCTGAATTTTGGACTTGGCCATATCGATACTTTTGCCTGGGTGGGGGGCTTTTCCTCCGCGCCCAATACCAAGATGCCCCAGGAATTACTGCCTGTTCCGAAAGAAGCTAAAGATAAATTAAAACTGCTGTGGATCTCCTGCGGTGACCAGGATGGTTTGCTCAATATAAGTAAGCGCACACATGAGTACCTTTCAGAACATGGGGTGCCTCATATTTACTATCTGGAGTCGGGCGGGCATGATTTCAATGTATGGAGAAATGATCTCTATAATGTTTCGCAATTGCTATTTAAGGATAAGAAATAAAGGCCTTACTAATTTGATAATAGCAATAAACAATTCGACGGTTTGCCTTGGCCGTTCTTAAAATGAGTTTGTTAGTCCTGATGATTAATTCCGAAACTGCAAAAAATACTATCAAGAAAAATGATTGAAAACTTTATTTGGAAGTACATAAGCCTATTCATTGCGATCTTGTCACTGCATACTACAGCGTTGTTTGCCCAAAAGCGATCGGCATTGATCCTATGGTATGATCGGCCTGCAGACGAAAAGGTATGGGAACAAGCTTTACCGCTTGGAAATGGTCGGTTGGGCGCGATGGTTTATGGAATTCCATCTTGTGAGCGTATGCAGCTCAATGAGGAAACAATTTGGGCGGGAGGTCCTTATCGCAACGATAATAAGAAAGGTGGAGCGGCATTAAAAACTATTCAGAATTATATATTCGATGGGAAACCAGCTGAAGCCGATAAGCTTGCAAATGAAACCTTTTTCACTAAGACACATGGCATGCCCTATCAAACGGCGGGAAATATTCTGCTGCGATTTCCTGGGCATGAACGGTACCGGCACTATTATCGCGAACTGGATATTGAACGGGCAGTTGCGCTGTCGCGTTATACAGTAGATGGGGTAACATTTACCAGAGAAGTTTTTACTTCGTTTGCTGATGATGTCATTGTCATGAAAATAAAGTCGAGCAAGAAGGGGAAACTCAACTGCACATTAACTTATGAGAATGAGTCGAAGCATACTATTTACAAAAACGGTGATAAGCTTATTTTAGAAGGACGAGGATCCGATCACGAGAGTATTAAAGGGCAGGTTGTTTATCAGATTCATACGGGAGTAAAGCATACCGATGGACAGCTTGTTGTGAAAGAGGAATCGATTGATATAAAAGGTGCAAGTTCCGTTTGTCTTTATATTTCAATTGCGAGTAATTTTCAAAATTATAAACAACTGGGAGCTGATCCCTATAAGCTGGCCGCGGAAAGATTAGAAAAGGCCATGGACAAAGACTATCAGCAGGCTTCACACCAGCATACTGTTACTTATAGCAGACAGTTTAATCGATTCCAGCTGCATTTGGGGGATGCTAGTAGCGAACAACAGTTGCCGCTGTCCGCGCGTATTGCGGACTTTGCACGTACACAGGATCCGGCCTTAGTGACCTTGTTGGCTCAATTTGGGCGCTATCTGCTCATCTGCTCATCACAGCCGGGTGGCCAGCCTGCTAATCTGCAAGGTATCTGGAACCGATCCATGCAACCAGCTTGGGACAGTAAATATACGATCAATATAAATACCGAAATGAACTACTGGCCAGCTGAGGTCACCAACCTTTCCGGTACGCTTCAGCCGTTATTTTCCATGATCAAAGAACTCAGTGAACGTGGTGAAGAAACCGCGAAGACATTGTACCATGCGCGTGGCTGGGTGGCCCATCACAATACCGATATCTGGCGCGTGACGAGTCCGATTGATTTTGCCGCTGCCGGAATGTGGCCAAGCGGGGGTCTTTGGCTGTCTCAACATCTTTGGGAGCATTACCTTTTTACGGGAGATAAAGAGTTTTTGCGGCAACTTTACCCGGTTATGAAGGGAGCTTGCGACTTTCTTTTGTCTGCGCTTGTCGTGCATCGTGGTTATCCAGCTGAAAAATGGCTCGTCCTGAGTCCCTCAATTTCGCCCGAGCAAGGGCCACTTGCGGCAGGCGTGACCATGGATAATCAACTATGCTACGACATGCTTACCCGTACCGCTTTGGCGGCAGAAGCGCTCGATGTTGATGCAATGTATAGGGATACATTGCTGGCAACGGCACGGCGGATTCCACCAATGCATATCGGTCGATTTAATCAGTTACAAGAATGGCTGGAAGATGTGGATGATCCTCAAAATCAACACCGGCATGTATCCCATTTATACGGATTGTTTCCAGGTAGTCAAATTTCACCGTTCCGCACGCCTAAATTGTTTGAGGCTGCACGTAATTCATTGATATATCGAGGTGATTTTGCGACGGGATGGTCAATTGGATGGAAAATAAATTTATGGGCCCGTTTATTGGATGGAAACCATGCCTACAAAATTATAAAGAAAATGCTGAGCATTTCCGATGAAAACCATCCCGATGGACGTACCTATCCAAATCTTTTTACGGCACATCCTCCATTTCAGATTGACGGTAATTTTGGCTTAACAGCGGGTATTGCGGAGATGCTGGTCCAAAGCCACGATGGCGCTGTGCATCTGCTGCCAGCGATTCCCGATCAATGGAAAGAGGGTTGGGTAAAGGGTATCAAGGCGCGTGGTGGATTTGAAATTGAAATGCAATGGAAAAAAGGGAAGATAAAGGAGGTAATGGTCTTTTCACCTTTAGGCGGTAATTTGCGGCTACGGACAGCTTCGCCATTGAAAGGATCTGAACTTCAAATCGCAAAAGGCGATCAGACTAATACCCTTTTAGCTCCTGTAATAACACCAGTAAGTATTCAATCTGCAGATTCACAGCTGAAAGGAATTGAATTACCAAGCTATTATGAATACGATGTACAAACCTTGCCTGGAAAACATTATACTTTTAAGGCTTACTAAATTAATGCGACTAATGAATCCTGTCAATATGTTAAGAATGAAAATCGGCGCTTTTGTCTTCTCCTTAATGATCCCGTTTTTGGGAGCATTGGCGCAGCAAGCCCATAATCCAATCATCTTTGCTGACGTGCCCGATATGTCCATGATACGCGTCGGTGATACCTATTATATGAGCAGTACGACCATGCACATGAACCCCGGTGTCCCGATTATGAAGTCCAAAGACCTGGTCAATTGGACGTTGATTAATTATGCGTACGATCGTCTTGGCGATCAGGATGAACTCAATCTGTCAAACCATAAAAATGCGTATGGGCACGGCTCCTGGGCAAGCAGTTTGCGCTTTCATGAGGGGCGGTACTATGTCAGTACATTTTCGGCCAATACAGGAAAAACGCATGTCTACCACACAGCAGATATTGAACATGGCCCCTGGGTTTCGAAAGAATTTCAGCCGATGATGCACGATCATAGCTTATTCTTTGACGAGGGGAAAATATATATGATCTGGGGTGGGGGACGTATCTATATTGCTGAATTATTGCCTGATTTTTCAGGTGTTAAAGCAGGAACACAACGCGTATTGATAGACGATGCCTCTTTACCCGCCAAGCCTAAAGAAGGCAAAGCCGGTTTACCTGCTGAAGGATCCCAAATGTTTAAGATCAATGGTATGTATTATCTTTTTAATATTTCATGGCCAGCGGGAGGAATGCGCACGGTGATTGTACATCGGGCGAGCCAATTGGAAGGTCCATATGAGGGGAAAGTGGTTTTGCAGGATCAGGGTGTGGCACAGGGAGGTCTGATTGATATGCCCAACGGAAAATGGTATGCTTATCTTTTTCAGGATTATGGTGCTGTAGGCCGAATTCCGTTTTTGGTTCCTGTCAAATGGGAAGATGGATGGCCAGTGCTTGGTATTGACGGAAAAGTCCCGGCCACATTGGAACTTCCCGCAAATAAAAGCTTAAGCCCCGGAATTGTTGACTCGGATGATTTTGACCGGAAAGCCGGACAAGCCGCCCTTCCCCTGGCATGGCAATGGAACCATAATCCAGTTGTTGATCTTTGGTCAGTGACCGAACGCAGTGGCTTTTTGAGACTGCGAACCGGCGACCTTACTGATGACTTTCTTTCAGCTAAAAATACATTGACGCAACGCACCATCGGCCCGAGCTGCAGCGCCGCTATTGCTGTAGAGGTTTCTAACATGAAAGATGGTGATTTTGCAGGAATATCGCTATTGCAAAAAAACTATGGTTTAGTAGGAGTCCGGATGGAAGGAAATACAAAATCCTTGGTAATGATTAATGCGATGACGGGGGCGCCACAAGAACTGGCGAAGATCAATCTCAAACAGCAGCGTATATTTCTTAAAGCAAACTGCGATTTTTCAAACAAAAAAGATACGGCCCAATTTTTTTATAGTACCGATGGACACCATTGGAAGATGATAGGTAACGTGCTAAAAATGAGTTACACCATTCCTCATTTTATGGGGTATCGGTTCGGACTTTTTAACTATGCGAGTAAAGAGGCTGGTGGCTACGTAGATTTTGATTACTTCCATTTAACCATAAATTAAGATGATATGAGAAAACAATTTTTTACGTTATTTCTGTTTGGATTCCAATTCCTGTTTTTGCCTTCAATAAATACGTTAAAAGCACAAAATCCGATCGTACAGACATCCTATACGGCGGATCCGGCACCATTAGTGTATAATAACCGTCTTTATCTTTATACCACGCAGGATGAAGAAGAATCCACCTGGTTTAATATGAACAATTGGCGGGTGTATTCAACCAATGACATGGTGAACTGGACCGACCATGGTGCGATTCTCTCTTATACAGATTTTGAATGGGCAAAAGGGGATGCTTGGGCGGCGCAATGTGTTGAAAAGAATGGTAAATTTTATCTATATGTGCCTGTTATTTCTAAACTCAACAATCGTGGTGCGATCGGTGTTGCAGTTGCTGATAGTCCGTTGGGACCTTTTCATGATCCCTTGGGAAAACCATTACTACAGAGTGAATGGGGCGATATCGATCCGACTGTGTTTATTGATGACGATGGTGAGGCACATATGTACTGGGGGAATCCTCAGCTGAAATATGTCAGGCTGAATGAAGATATGATCTCTTATGCGGGTGATATCGTTGAGGTTCCGATGACAGCAGCATCATTTGGAAAAAGAGTGGGAGATCCGAAACGACCTACAACCTACGAGGAAGGTCCCTGGTTGTACAAAAGAAACAGCTTGTATTATCTTTTTTGGCCGGGAGGCCCTTTACCTGAATTTATTGGGTATTCGACCAGCAAAAAAGCCGAAGGACCCTGGAAGTATGGTGGTGTAGTCATGTCAGCCGAAGGAAAAGCATTTACAAACCATCCTGGTGTTGTCGATTTTAAAGGGAAGACCTATTTCTTTTATCACAATGGAGCTTTACCCGGCGGGGGAGGTTTCACGCGCTCTGTTGCTGTTCAGGAATTAAACTTTAATCCAGACGGCAGTATCCCGCCGATGAAAATGACTGCAGGAATTACTCAGGGGCTAGCAAACGTAAACCCTTACGAACTTCATCAGGCCGAAATGATTGCTTGGTCCGAGCATGTTAAATCCTATCAGCATGAAAAAGTAGGCGTTTTTATAAAGGCAAGGAAAGATGGAGCTTATACCTGTGTGAAAAATGTTGAATTTGGTGAGAAAGGTGCCAGCACTTTTTTTGCGCGGGTGGGAACAACACATAACGGTGGTGTGAGTATGGAGGTTCGTTCGGGAGCGATCGATGGGGCTTTATTAGCTACGATACAAGTTCCTATGACAGGAGGCGATGACCGCTGGACTACAGTGGAGACTGTATTAGCCGATAAAGTGAAGGGAATACATGATTTATACTTTGTTTTTAAAGGCAAGGCTCCGTCGAATATTCTGTTTTTCGATTGTTGGAAATTTGGAAGGTAAAGTGGTAGAATATGTTTTTTAGAATAGAAAATTTCTTTTGTTTTTCATCTTTTTTTAGTCGTCTAACGCTGGTTACTGTTTGGCTTCTCGGACTACTACCATGTGCTGCCAGTGTACGGTTGCCAGCGATCATGGGGGACCAGATGGTTCTACAGCGGGATATCGATCTTAATATTTGGGGATGGGCAGCGAAAGGCGAAAAGATTACTCTTCGTTTTAGAGGGGCATACTATTATACAGAAGCAGGGGGGGATGGTAAGTGGTCTGTGCATATCCCGCCACAGCATTACGGTGGTCCTTATCTCATGGAGATCAATGACATTGTTATTCGCGATGTGTTAATTGGCGATGTCTGGCTCTGTTCGGGCCAGTCCAACATGGAGACACCGATTAAGCGGCTTGTCGAACGTTTTCCTGAAATAAATGAATCGAATAATCATATGATCCGCTATTTCAAGGTGCCGACACAAAATAGTATAGTGGATAGACAGGAAGATATACCTTCTGGTGAACGATGGCATTCGGGTATCGCCTCTGATGTTATGAATTGGACGGCATTGGCCTATTTTTATGCGATGGAGTCCTATCGGCATAATGGTATTCCTGTCGGAATGATCGTATCTAGTCTCGGCGGATCAGGAATAGAGCGCTGGATTGATCAGAAATATCTGAAAAAGTTTCCTGAATTGTTGCTAGATCAACATGCTGTCGATAGCTTTCGGTTGGCCGAAAGAGATCTGGGAGCGGATTATTGGACGAAAGAAGAATATAACGATTCGGATTGGCCAACGGTGCTGGTGCCTGAATACTGGAAAAAAGCGCAGCGAACTACTAAAGGGGTACGTTATTACCGGAAGGATTTTACTGTTCCGGTAGCTAAAGAAGGGCGGCATGCTAAGTTGTATTTGGGGACTCTGATCGACAGCGATTCGGTGTATGTCAATGGTCATTTTGTAGGTTCTACTGCCTACCGTTACCCGCCACGGATTTACGATATTCCTGCAGGGATACTTCATGCAGGAAGAAATAATTTAACCGTTCGCCTGCGATCGGATGGAGGGGATGGCGGATTTACACCCGATAAATCCTATAAGATTAGATTGGACGATGTATGTATTGATCTTGCAGGCGAATGGCGTTGGCAAATTGCGATCGAGCAGGAAGAAGTTGAAAAGTATAAAAGCCGCCTGCGGCATTTGGGGCAGGTTGGTTCAGGCCTGTATAACGGAATGATCTATCCATTGCGCGGCTATGGAATAAAAGGTGTTCTCTGGTATCAAGGGGAAGCAAATGCGGGCGATCCATCCTATTATCAAAGCTATCTTACTAGTTTGATCAGTAATTGGCGCGCGCAATTTGGTCAGCCTCAGCTTCCTTTTTTGATGGTGCAGCTGCCCAACTTTATGGCCAAAGATACGTTACCGGCGGAGTCTAACTGGGCAAGGATCAGGGAGGCTCAATTTGAGGTTAGCAAAGAGGTCCCTTTAACAGCGCTTGCCGTGACTTATGATCTTGGTGAGTGGAACGATATACATCCGCTAAATAAGAAGGATATGGCAAAGCGATTATTTCTATGCGCGCGTAAGATGTTGTATGGCGAACAAGTAGTTGCCTCCGGCCCACGGTTTAAACATATGCGGACCGATGGAGATCAAGTTGTCGTTTCATTCAACGAAATTGGAAAGGGACTGGCTATCGGTCATGGTAAAAAATTGCAGCATTTTGCGATTGCAGGTTCAGACAGAAAATTCGTATGGGCGAATGCAGTTTTACGAGGGAATGAGGTTGTATTGAGTCATCCAAAGATCAGCAGTCCACAGGCAGTCCGCTATGCATGGAGCAATAATCCCGAAGATGCAAATCTAGTCAATAAGGAAGGAATGCTAGCTGTGCCATTTCGTACCGATAATTGGTAGCATGAGTAGTTCGAAGCAAAAAAATCAATTGAATAGTATAAAAATATAATTCAGCAATTTAAGTAATTAATATAATCAATTTATGAAGGGACTAAATATTGTCTTAAAAAAACGGACAATTGTATTGTTATTATCCGTTACGGGAATTTTATCAACAACACGGGCGTTGGGGCAGCAGCAAAATATGGTGAAGGATCTCAGTAAGGGGTTTGTGCACCAGTCTATAGGTAATCCATATCTACCGCTTTGGGAGCATCTCCCTGATGGTGAACCCCGTGTTTTTGAAGATCCTGACCAGCCGGGGAAATATCGCGCATATATCATTGGTTCCCATGATTTACGTTTTACGAGTTATTGTGGGCCTGACATTCGGATGTGGTCAGCGCCGATTGAAAACTTAACGAGCTGGCGAGACGAGGGGGCTATTTTTAGCTATCCGATTGATGGAAAATGGGATGTGATGTATGCCCCAGATCTTGTAGAGGTCAAACGTAAAGATGGAAAAAAAGAATACTACTTGTTTCCACACAGCAGAGGAGATAAACGTGAAGCAATGGTAGTCAAAGGCGATCGACCAAATGGCCCCTTTAAACCTATAAACCTCACGGAAGACGGTAAGCGTACTTTGCCCGGAAGTATCTTAGGGTTTGATCCGGCCGTTTACATTGAATATGTGACGGATCCCAAAGATCCTGATTATGAAATTGGATTCCGGGCATATGGTTTTTGGGGTTTTCAACGCTCGATGGCGGCACAGTTAGATCAGAAAACGATGTATTCGCTACGATCAGGTACCGAAATTATTAATTATCTATTGCCAGCAAGTGCACGATATGGTGAATTGCGTGATCCAAAAGGTACCGCCTATCCTAATATTTTTGAGGGCGAGGATTTAGGAACTTTTAATTTTTTTGAAGCTTCATCAATTCGTAAAGTCGGCAACAAATATGTTTCGGTATACAGTGGCTATTCGGGTCCTGAATATGGGGTAGGGAGCTCAAATTCAACCTTGCGGTACGCGGTGGCGGATTCACCTTTGGGGCCTTGGAAGAGTGGTGGTGTTTTGGTCGATTCGCGTGCTCCAGTATTAAATAAAGACGGATCGGCTATCGAAACCAGCAATGCGGGGCATAATACCCATGGCAGTATCGAATTGATCAATGGACAATGGTACGTATTTTACCATAGACCGCCACGCGGATTTGGCTTTGCACGTCAGGCGGTAGTAGAACCTATCAGAGTTTCGTGGGATGAAAAAAGTGTAAAAGATGGTGGGATGGTTGCTATCCGAGCTTTTGACCCATTTCAAGAAAATTTAACCATCAAAGATAAGCAGGGAAAAGAATATAAAGGTGCAGAGGTGACATCGGAAGGATTCCATTTCTATGGATTAGACCCCTATCGGTATTACTCGGCTGGATATGCCTGTTATCTTTCAGATATCAGTTTACAACAGGATTCATGGGACGTATGGGATAACCATATGCCTGTGACAAATATGAAAAATGGAACTATCGCAGGTTTTAAATATTTTGGATTTGGTGGCCTGAAACAGGATAAATTTGGATTAAAGGCGTTCGAGGGAACAAAAAAAGGAAATCGTACGACCTTCAATCTGTTTATTACACCAAAAACACAAGCTTCATTTAAGGTCAATGTGTGGCTGGATGGCCCTTGGGATAACGAAACCTGGAAGGGAAAGCGTATTGCGCAAATAACAGTTCCCGCAAATACGGCGACAACAGTAAAGCAATTTACGGTCGATGTTTCTAATTATGTCGATCACTTGGATGGCAAACATCCCTTGTTTCTAGTCGCCGAAGGTGAAGAGGGAAAGCCGCTTTTTGATTTTATAGGATTGGGATTTAGTTCGAAAGACAAAAAAATTGAACGTCCGGTACCGCCTTCGGTTACGATTACAGTGAATGGCAAAAAACTAATGTTGCCTTCGATTCCTGTGCGATCTACCGATGAGAACGGCATCGTTGGTTACAACCATTATGAAGTTACTTTTCCAATGGAAACCAACGATAAGAAGATTCCTGTGGTGAAGGCTATGGCAAATAACCCTGAAGTTGAAATCAAAGTTAAACAAGGCAGCTCGGTGACCGATTACGCACAGGTCGATTGTGTTTACAAAGGACAAACCAAAAGCTATCTGGTAAAGTATGTAAAGAATTGAACCGTTAGCCGGTAAGCGGCTTTACAAACATGTAGAAAAAGGCTGTCCCAAGAAAATGGGCAGCCTTTTTTAAACATTTTTATTGGAATATAAAACATTTGTATTGGTTCCTGGTAGAAAGCTACTTGTAGTTTTACCCTTGTAATTCAACTAATCGAATAACCAATTATATGGATCAAAGTATGACAGAGGTAAAGCCTATTAAAGGTTTTTACAAACTTTCAATGAAACAACGGGTGGGGTTTGGCGCTGGTGATCTTGCACAGAATCTTATTTACCAGACTGTTTCGATGTACCTCCTGATTTTTTATACCAATGTTTATGGAATTTCTGCTGCTTCGGCGGGAGTCATGTTTCTCATTGTCCGAATCGTGGATGTGCTGTGGGATCCCATTGTAGGTGCATTTGTCGATAAGAGAAATCCCCGGATGGGAAAATACAGATCTTATTTGGTGTTGGGAGGAATTCCATTGACGGGGTTTGCAATTCTGTGTTTTTGGAATGGCTTTTCGGGTTCTTTGGCCTACGCTTATATTACCTATGTTGGCCTATCAATGCTTTATACTTTAGTGAATGTTCCCTATGGTGCTTTAAATGCTTCTTTGACGAGGGATACGGACGAGGTGACAAAACTAACATCGACGCGCATGTTTATGGCGAACGTGGGCGGGCTGGCTGTTGGATATGGCGTACCGCTGGTCGTACAGTATCTCTCTCCAGATGGAAAGATAAACTCAAAAGATTCGGCCGAAGCCTGGTTTACAACGATGCTGATCTATGCTTTAGTCGGATTGGCCCTTCTGATTTTTTGTTTCTCACAAACAAAAGAACGGGTTATTATGGATGAAAAGGATACTGATAATGTACGCGTATCTGATCTATGGCGAGAATTTAAGCACAATCGGCCTTTGCGTATTTTGGCGTTTTTTTTCATTACAGCATTTGCGATGATGGCCATCGGTAATTCGGCAGGATCCTACTACATGATCTATAATGTACATGCTCCAGATATGCTACCTTATTTTATGGCTCTGGGCTCCCTGCCTGCTTTTATTTTTATGCCATTGGTGCCGGCTATCAAACGTACAATAGGAAAGAAGCAAATGTTCTATGTTTTTCTGACTGTCGCTATCCTTGGAATGCTCATGTTGTACATAATTTCATCCAACGAGACACTCAAGAGTAGTATTGGACTGGTATTGGCTGCTCAGTTTATCAAATCAACTGGTGTAATCGTTGCTACGGGGTATATGTGGGCACTTGTACCTGAAGTCATATCCTATGGCGAATATAAAACCGGTAAGCGTATTTCGGGTATTGTCAATGCACTGACAGGTATTTTTTATAAGGCTGGAATGGCATTGGGAGGTGTCGTCCCTGGATTGGTACTGACTTATGTTGAATTTGATAAAGATAATGCCGTAAGACAATCTGCATTGGCTGAAAAGGGAATTTTATGGTTGGTGGCTGTTATTCCTGCAGTACTTTTGGTGCTCGCGATGTATGTTATCTCCAAATACGAGCTGGATGATGTAACGATCGATAAAATTAACCGGGATATAGAATCAAGACATACTTATTAATCAAAAATAAACCATGAAGATGTTAAAAACTATTTTTGTGGCGGTAGCAGCCTTACTATTTGGTCCTGCTGCTTCAGCCACTTTGCAGAACCTGAAGGGGGCTCCTGATTCATTGACCTTGAAAGATGCATTTGAGGGTAAATTTTTTATAGGAACAGCATTAAACCTTGATCAGATATGGGAGCGCGATCAGGCAGCGGTCGCGGTGGTCAAAACGCAGTTCAACTCCATAGTTGCCGAGAATTGTATGAAAAGTATGTTTTTGCAACCAAGGGAAGGTGAGTTCGATTTTAAGGATGCGGACCGCTTTGTCGCATTTGGAGAAAAAAATAAAATGCAAATTATCGGTCATACGCTGATTTGGCATTCGCAGACACCAGCTTGGTTTTTTGTCGATAAAAATGGGAAAGAGGTCACCCGAGAGGTACTTATCGAACGCATGCGGAAGCATATACAAACCGTTGTTTCCCGTTATAAAGGAAGGGTATTTGGTTGGGATGTGGTGAATGAGGCCATATTGGATAATGGAGAATGGCGTAAAAGCAAATTCTACCAGATCATCGGGCCGCAATTTATTGAATTGGCCTTCAAATTTGCGCATGAGGCAGATCCAAATGCAGAATTATATTATAACGATTATTCAACTGCTATCCCCGAAAAAAGAAAGGGTATTATGCGCATGGTGCAACAGGTAAAGGCCGCCGGTGGGCAGGTCACTGGAATTGGTATGCAGGAACATAATGCATTGGACAATCCATCGGTCGATGAAGTCGAAAAAACCATACTCGGATTTGCGGGGCTTGGTGCGAAGGTAATGGTGACGGAAATGGATATTTCGGTCCTACCGCATGTACGTCCCAATATGGGCGCAGAAATAGGGGAGCGTCATGCCTACAGTAAAGCGATGAACCCGTACGAAAAAGGACTTCCTGCAACGAAAATGAACGAGTTGGGAGCGAGATATGTAGCGTTTTTTAATTTATATCTCAAACATCGGGATAAAATATCGCGTGTGACATTGTGGGGTGTTAGCGATGGAGACTCATGGAAGAATGGTTGGCCTATTCCGGGACGTACAGACTATCCGTTGTTATTTGACCGGAATTATCAGCCCAAACCTTTTGTAAAAGATATTATTGCGTTGACTCAAAAAAAAAAGAAATAAGAAAAATGAACAAAAGTAAGTATTTATATCCCGGAGGTTACATGGCTGATCCTTCAGCGCATGTTTTTGAAAGCAAAATTTATATTTATCCTTCTCACGATAGGGAAAGCGGCATCCCCGAAAATGATAACGGCGACCATTTCGATATGCAGGATTACCATGTATTTTCCCTAGAAGATATCAATGCGGAGGTTGTTGATCATGGAAAGGTATTGGATGTAAAAAACATTCCTTGGGCCGGTCGTCAGCTTTGGGATTCCGATGTAGCCGAGAAAGACGGGAAGTACTATATGTATTTCTCCATGAAAGACAAAAACGATATTTTTAGACTGGGTGTCGCTATGGCAGACCAACCCTATGGACCATTTGTGCCGCAGGATAATCCAATTAAGGGAAGTTACAGTATTGATCCATGTGCTTTTAAAGATACAGATGGTTCCTATTATTTATATTTTGGTGGTATATGGGGTGGACAGCTTCAATTTTATCGGAATAATAAGATTGTTTTGCCCAATGAATTGCCGAAATCTGATGAAACTGCATTGTCGCCAAAGGTTGTCAAGATGTCTGCTGATATGCTGGAGTTTTCGGAACAGCCGCGGGATCTTGTTATTTTAGATAAAGAGGGCAAACCATTAAAGCATGGGGATACGGAAAAGCGATTTTTTGAAGCTTCCTGGATGCATAAATATCAAGGTAAGTATTATTTTTCCTATTCTACAGGCGACAGCCATTTGATTTGTTATGCCATCGGAGACAATCCTTATGGACCATTTACTTATCAAGGGGTGATCTTATCGCCTGTTGTTGGTTGGACCACACACCACAGCATCGTGGAATTCAAGGGCAAGTGGTACCTATTTTATCACGACTCGGTTCCGTCTGGAGGAAAGACCTGGCTCAGAAGCATGAAAGTTATTGAGTTGACGTATGATGAGAATGGTCATATTAAGCCAATCGATGGATTGTCTTCTTAAAAAATGTATTTGTTTTTTCACGGATGAGGTATACCATGTATTTCCATTTCTTATTGTTGATGTTGCTTTGTAGTATCCCCACTACTTTACGGTCGGAGGATGGCAGTCAATTGTGGCTGCGGTTTTCAAAACAGGAGAAACCTGTAGGCACCATCCAGGTTATAAAAGGAAAATCAACCAATGTAACCTTGGCATTGGCAAAACAGGAACTGGAATGTTACTGGAAGGGAGGGGATGTCATCTTAAAATTAGATCCTAGCCGAAAGGATTTAAAAGATGGCTATCAGATAAGCCAACACGAAAATCAGGTTTATGTGATTGCCGGCCAATCTGTGGGTATATTATATGCTGTTTATCATTTATTACGTCTTCAGGAAACGGGAGTAGGGATACCCCGCTCGGGATGGGTTGAAATACCTTCCTATGATATCAGGGTTTTAAATCACTGGGACAATCTGGACGGGACAATAGAACGCGGCTATGCCGGGCATTCATTATGGAACTGGGGGGAATTGCCGAATAAACTTTCATCCCGATATGAACAATATGGACGAGCCAATGCTTCGATAGGAATTAATGCGACGGTATTGAATAACGTGAATGCTTCTTCGGATCTCTTGAAGACGGACTATCTGATAAAGGTTAAAGCGTTGGCGGATGTCTTTCGTAAATATGGAATTAAAGTATATGTGTCAATCAATTTTTCCTCACCCCAAAACATAGGCGGTTTAACCAATTCAGATCCCTTAAATCAGGAAGTTAAGCGCTGGTGGAAATCCAAAGTCAAAGAAATTTATGCATTAATTCCGGATTTCGGGGGATTTTTGGTCAAAGCAAATTCTGAAGGACAACCAGGACCGCAAGATTACGGAAGAACCCATGCGGATGGGGCAAATATGCTTGCCGATGCGCTAAGTCCTTATGGTGGTATAGTGTTTTGGCGGGCTTTTGTCTATCATCCGACTAAAGATGACCGTGCCAAACAGGCTTATCAAGAGTTTGTTCCCCTTGATGGCGAGTTCCGGGACAATGTTATTCTTCAAGTAAAAAATGGGCCTATAGATTTTCAGCCCCGAGAGCCATTCAATCCTTTGTTGGGCGCGATGCCTAATACAGCAAAGATGCTCGAATTTCAATTGACACAGGAATATTTGGGCTTTTCTAATCATCTGGTCTATTTGGCCCCCTTGTTTAAGGAAGTATTGGATAGTGATACCTATGCCAATGGGAAAGGGCAAACGGTGTCAAAATTGACCGGCAGTAGGGGGCATTTGGGAGGTAAAACTGCAATCGCCGCTGTCGCCAATATTGGTTTGGATACCAATTGGACAGGGCATCATTTTGCCCAGGCCAACTGGTACGCCTTTGGGCGCCTGGCGTGGAACAATAACCTTTCGTCGGCTCAGATAGCAGATGAGTGGATACGTATGACTTTTACTGGAGTTGAGGAGTTTGTGGAACCTGTAAAGAAGCTGATGCTTGAATCACGGGAGGTAGCAGTCGATTATATGATGCCTTTAGGTCTACATCACCTTTTTGCTTTTGAGCATCATTACGGCCCAGAACCTTGGGGCGATATCCCGGGGGGACGTCCAGACTGGATGCCATGGTATTACCATAATGCGGATAGCGTGGGATTAGGCTTTGACCGAACGGTTAATGGAAGTCGTGCTGTAACACAATATAATCCACCATTGGACAAGATTTATGGGAATATATCCACTTGTCCTGAAAATCTTTTATTGTGGTTTCATCATGTTTCTTGGAATTATCGAATGAATAGCGGCAATACGCTTTGGACCGAATTATGTTTCCGTTATGATCACGGTGTCCAAAAAGTGAGGGAGTTTCAAAAAGTTTGGGATCGTATGGAAAGGTATATTGATCGATCACGTTTTTCGGATGTTCAAGCTAAACTGAGAATCCAAGCTAGAGATGCAGTTTGGTGGAAAGATGCTTGTCTGCAGTACTTTCAGTGTTTTTCGCGTCAGCCGATTCCTTACGAGTTGGAGCGACCGATACATAATTTAGAGGAGTTAAAGAAAATTAAGCTGCCGATAGGGCATCATAATTAATAACGAAAGCAATGTCTTCAAGACCTTATTCATAAATGGGGTACTTTATCTGCTTATTCGACGTTTATAAATCGTAGGTGTTTCGCCCGTTATTTTTTTAAAGAGTCTGTTGAAATAAGATATATTTTCAAAGCCCAATTTAAAGCACAGCTGTTGGATATTGTCTTCATCGATTAACATCATCAACTGTGCTTTTTCTATCTTTTTTTGATTGATGTAATGTACCGGTGTGGCATTCATGTGTTTTTTGAAAAGTCGGATCAGATGATCTTTGGAGATAAAAATCAGATTGGCAAGTTGTTCGATTGAAATCGTATGATTGATATTTTCGTCTATGTAATCGAGCACACGCAGAAGTCGTTTTTCTACTTGTGGTATTTTGTTGGTCGCTTCTGCTAGAAATCGGCTCATCAACAAATGAATGATCGCTTGGTTTTCGGAGGCTCTGGCGAAAGGCGAAGCCGTTTGAAGTGCCATGTTTTTCATTAATTCTGATGAATTATCGTAGCCCTTTGGATCGTAAATTTTTAACTCACGACCTGGATTCGAGGCATAGAGATGCTGGATGACTGTTTCCAATAGCTGATCAGATTTGATCTCCTTTGGAAAAGTGTAACGATCAAAAATACTTGACCTTATTTCGGGATTTTCATAAATATGGATGTAATAAAGCGAGAGTTTAGCTGAGCAGGCATAGCTATGATGGATATAGGCTGGTGTAAGATAGAGATGGCCAGGTCGAAGTTTAATGATTTCATCCTTTAAAATAATAGATGCCTCACCTTCACATACATAATGTATTCTTGCAAAAGGACTCTTAATATTTTGAAAGTTCCAATCTGCCAGATGTTCCGCATAGCCAATATTCAATAGTGTAAAATCGAGTTTATTCTTTTCGTTATTTATCATTATGCTAAGCGGAAAAATAGTTAGATACCATATTAATCTCAGATACAATAATACTCGTTTTCTCTAAAAAAAAACAACACTTTTTACGTACAGTTGTCGATAATGTGGTTTTTGCGCAAGCAACACATCTCTAAGAGATCGTTGTATGTTTTTTGTGGAATTATTCCGAGAGTTTTGTTTTTTGTGAAGGTGATGGTTTCATAACAGCCGTACTAGTAGCTGAACTTATCTGAGCAATTTTTTTTTAGCATCAAGCAATTTATCTGATCGTTACTAACCTTCCCTTATTTGGAATTTTTGAAAGAGAGGTTTTGCAATATATAATGGGATGGATCGATATCGTGTTAGTTTTTATCGCTAATGGAGTTCCTTTCTCCATTCTATATAATTATTTTTGACTATACGATACTAGTAAAGATTCCAAAACAGGAAATCTCATCAATTCCGACAGGAGCTTTGATACAATTCATAATCAACGCAATTGTTATTTAAATCTTGATGCCATTTATAAATGAAAGCAATAAAAATAGTGAAAGAGGGACGTGTGGAAATCATGGATATTCCGCAACCGACTGTTAAGGATGGACATGTCCTCGTAAAGGTAGACTATGTTGGATTCTGCGGTTCGGATCTGAATACCTTTCGGGGGTTGAATCCATTGGTCAATTTGCCGGTCATACCAGGGCATGAAATTGGGGCAACGGTCGTGGAATTGGGGACTAATGTGACAACTGATCTTAAGGTTGGTACAAAAGTTACAGTAAACCCGTATTCCAACTGTGGTGTTTGTACCGCATGTAAAAATAATAGGCCCAACGCTTGCCGTTACAACGAGACTATGGGGGTACAGCGCGATGGTGCCATGACCGAATATCTTGTCTTACCTGTTGAAAAGATCATCGCTGGGGGACAACTTTCATCCAAAGAATTGGCTCTTGTGGAGCCTATGAGTGTGGGCTTCCACGCCGTTGACCGAGCATCGGTAACAGACAGCGATATTGTATTGGTATTTGGATGTGGTATGATTGGAGTGGGGGCAATCATTCGGTCAGCATTACGGGGAGCAACAGTCATTGCTGTCGATGTGAGTACTGAAAAGCTCGAACTAGCGAAAAAACTAGGTGCAAAGTATGCGATTAATAGCGCTACGGAAGATCTGCATGCGAGATTGGATGTGTTGACTCAGTCCATGGGAGCTGATGTTGTTATCGAAGCCGTTGGCCGAAAGGAAACATACCTGGCGGCCATTGCTGCCGCTGCATATACAGGCAGAGTGCTGTATATCGGGTATGCAAAGGAAGCAATTCCTTTTGATACACAGTTTTTTGTCAAAAAGGAGCTGGATATCAGCGGGTCGCGCAATGCCACGGCAAAGGATTTTGCTGCGGTAATGAATTACTTGAAAATGAAAACCTGCCCGATCGAAGAACTGGTAACGGCTATTTATCGGGTGGAGGATGCACAATTGGCCTTGGAATCATGGTTGAATGATCCTGGACGTGTTTTTAGGCTACTGATCGCGTTTTGATCGAAGCGGCTTTGGCTTTGTGAAAGATCGAATTGAGGGAAGGGTAACTATAAAATATCTTGCTGTTAAATGAAGGATGATGAAACAATATTAAAGCAATATATGTACATTTAGGTGTTCATAGTACAATTTAAATACCTAAAGGAAAAAAATAAACTTCAATGGCAATGCGCAGGAAATTTTTAGCATGTTTCTTCATCATATTGTTTTCAAGGGTGTTGTTTGGTAATTCCCAAGATTCTGTTCAGCAGGGATTTGTCGCCAAGACGGAACGATTTTTTAAAGAATCGGCTAAAAGGAGTGTCCGGGATTTGGAAATGGACCGTGCAGCGATCCGCCAAAATCGGGTATTGGAGGATATTAAGTTATTGGCGAGCCAATCGCGTTCCTTTCTGCGCAAAGGTTTCGATTCGTTGAACGTGGACCAGGGGCTGAAGGAGCTGATCGTCTTACATGATATTGCAAAAGATGGTGTCTTTGAAAACAAGGGTTCTGCCCAATCATCGCGCAACCTTACAGTGACCTTCAACATCTTGAACGCACTTTCCATAGAGGTAAGGAGTTTAAAACGCGATATGGACCGTTATCAGGATAGGATCACAAATTATCAGTTGGATCTCGACTCGTTGAGCAATGACCCCGCACTTTTTGTCATCTCTAAGGATTCCACTAATCTTGCCCGGTATATGGACAGGATTCGGGTGATTGCAAGGGAGATTTCACCCATTACGCTGAAATTGGCAGAGCGGATCAACAGTGTCCACGAACTGCAGAATAAAATTAATATCGAGCTGGCACGGCTGGAATCGGATATGGAGGAGGTGCTCTACTATCAGAACCGGCTCTCTAACCGAACGATAGCTCGTAACTTTGTCAATATTTGGGTCCCAAGTAAGTTTGAACGACCGATGAATGAAATCCTCTTCTTCTCATTCGTGAAAGCAAAATGGCTCTATTTCTATTATTTGAGAGCGCATCTGGGAAAACTGCTTTTCTTTTTTTTGGCAACCCTGGTCGTCGTTTCCTATGTTTATGTATTGCGCAGGAGGATCAACGATAAAAATATGGTTCAGTCAAGTCTGTTGCTGCACCGACCGCTTCTGAGCGGATTAATCATCGGATTGTGCGTCATGCAATTTATATTTCCCGCACCACCTTTTGTGTTTACGATCACCATATTGACTGTTGCCTCGGTCTTTTTATCCCTCGTTTTTAGACCGGCAATAACAGGGTATTGGATGGCGATATGGCTTTCCATTCTGACCCTTTTTATTTTAGCCGGATTAGATAACCTCGTGCTTCAACCTTCACGATCGGAACGTTGGTTGATTCTTGTCATTGCTACCCTTTCCTGCCTGGTCGGTCTGCTGGCGCTCTTGAATAAGGAACGTCGCGACGAGATCAAAGAACGTTGGATACTTTTTCCAATTGCATTTATGGTTTTCCTGGAATTTGGGTCTATTATAATGAACCTTTTTGGGCGTTTTAACCTTAGTAAGGTGCTTTTGGTGGCTGGATTGACAAATGCTGTGGTTTTTATTTTGTTTTTGTGGGTGATTCGATTGGTCAATGAGGGATTGCAATTGGCTTCTTCGGTCTATCAGAAGCAGGAAAGAAGATTATTTTATATCAATTATAATAGGGTTGGTAAAAGAGCTCCGGCTTTTTTCTATGCGGTATTGATTGTTGGATGGTTTGTGCTCTTTGGCCGAAATTTCTACGAATTCAGGTTCCTTGCAGATCCCTTGAGAGACTTTTTGGAAACCGAACACCGTTTGGGGAACTATCAGTTTTCGGTCAATAACCTCGCGGTGTTTCTATTAATTATGGTCTGTGCAACGGTGCTTTCGAAGATCGTTTCCTATTTTGCTGCGGACTCCCAATGGGAGAAAAAGGAAGGGGCAGCTCAGCATAAATTTAGACTGGGAAGTTGGATTCTGCTCGTTCGGATCACGATTATCGTGATTGGATTTTTTCTGGCCTTTTCTGCGCTGGGAATTCCGGTTCAGCAGATCGGAATTATCGTAGGGGCGTTGGGGGTAGGAATAGGTTTCGGCTTGCAGACGCTTGTCAATAATCTTGTGAGTGGTTTGATCATTGCCTTTGAAAAGCCTGTGAATGTTGATGACCTAATTGAAATCGGTGGACGATCGGGAAAAGTGAAATCTATCGGATTTCGCAGCAGTGTAATTGCGACAGCGGAGGGGGCCGATCTGATTATGCCGAATGGCGATCTGCTCAATGCACATGTGATGAACTGGAGCCAAGGTGGTGCCAAAAAACGTCTCAGTATTCGACTTGAGGTAAAATATGGGGTAGACCTTGAACGGGTAACTCAGCTGCTCAAAAAAATAATGGACGAGGATGAGCAGATTCTTTCTTCAGGAGGCACTGCTGTGCAATTTGTGCAGGTGAGCTCGCAGGCAGTGGTAGTCGAACTCTATTTTTGGGTCAGAATATCCAAAGATAGTGGCGGTGTCAAGAGCGGATTATTAACCAAGATTTATGCAGCTTTTGCTGATTCAGGTATCGATATGGCTTTGCCGATTCAACAGGTAATTCTCGATCAGACCGATAGCGAACAAAAGTAGAACCCAATCATTAAGGTTGCTCTACCTGAAGATGTCGAAAGAAAGAAGTACAAAGAAGCCGCCTTTTCGTTATGGAAAGCGGCTTCTTTTTTTAGATCAGGGGATTTTTTACCGGGCTATTTACCGATTGTCGCATCAGTACATCAGTTTACGGGAGTCGACTTTCGAAGTAATGGGATAGACGTCTTTGTAAACATCAATTCCGGTTTGGTCGAGTGGAATGCCTGCCATAACGGTTTCCGTTCCCTGAATCGTAATTTCTTTCTTACCAATCGATACCGTTGCCCAAATGGGATCCTGATAAACCAATGTGCGTTTTAAGATGCCATGATCTTTATAGAACGCTGCATCAAAAGCTTTGCTTTCAAAGGTTTCGCCTGCCCAATAGTACGAAGAGCTGTTGATCTGTACGTAGTGGATGCCGTTTATCTCATTGTGATAATTGAGGTGATGGTGGCCCGTTAGTACGAGGATGATTTTATTGAATCCTGCCTCGCTGTTGATCTGTTCAAGCAAATAGCGTACCTGCATGCCATTATCTAAGCCGCCTATGGTATTTTCGAGCCCTTGATGGCAAAAAATAATCGTTCTGAGTTTTGTCTGTTGAAGATCCTGTTTTAGCCAGGTCAACTGCTCTTTTCCGATCGTACGCGGATAGCCTTCAATCTTATTTTCGGGATCTTTTTCATTGCCGTCCAGCACAACAAAGTGGAAACCTTTATCGTCAAAAGAATAATAAGGGGATGTTGCATCCCAGAAGGCCAAAGCTTGTTGTTTGGTGAATCCGCCATCGGTATCGTGGTTACCCAATACGTAGTGTTTTTTACCCTTAAACTGTGCCCATATAGCCATCAGTTTTTTATTAGCGGGTTTTGGGACACAGAAATCGCCTAAGGAAATAATAAAATCAGGCTGTTGTTGGTTCATTGCATCGATAAAAAGTTGAGCGCGACGTTCACCATCATGCATAAGGTCATAATGCAGGTCGGCAATAATACCGAATTTTAGGTTTTGCTGTCTTGCTCCCAAGTTCTCAGATGCTGCAGAGTCTAGGTCTGTACGTGTTTTCGCAATACTGAATGCGGCGGGAGCTAAAAGTCCCGAAATACCTAGGCTGCCAATTTTTAGGAATTGTTTTCGGTTTATCATGGTTTTTTAATTGATATTGATTTTGGGCTTTGGACAAAACTAATGATTGTTGCACATATCGCACATATCAGCGCAACGAAAAGAAATATATTGGCAGTATTGCCTGTGTAATCGATCAGCTTACCAAACAAAGGTTCACCGACAGCAGCAAATACATAGGCAAACATATTCATTACACCAATGCCTGTCCCGACGAGTCTAGCTCCTAATAGATCTGGACTCAAGGTCCAGAAGTTGGCTTGTGGACCGTATACAAAGAAACCTGAGGTAAACATGAGGATACCCATTAGAAGGTGATTGTGAATAGGCACCCAATAAATGAGAAGGGCAATAATGCAGCTGATTATCATACCTGCGGCAATAGATTTACCTCTGTTTTTGTTAAAGACGAGGTCTGAAATGTACCCAAAAGAAAGGGCTCCGAGAGCCATTCCAATAGGGATGAGCAGTGTAAGCCACATGTTGCCTGAGGATTCTTTATAGTTGTTCCCTAAAAAGTGGATCGGTACCCAAAAGATTAAACCGTAGCGTGCCATACTTTGAAATCCAATGGCCAGCGAAGCGATCATAAAGTTGCGATGCCGAAATACGTGTAAATAAGACTGCTTCCAGTTGTCTTGTTTTTCCGATGCTGCAACCTTTTCTTGTGCGTCTTCTTGCTTCGCTATTCCTTCTTTTTCTTCAGCAAAAGTATATCCTTTTCGTTTGGGATCGCTGTATGCTACAAATAGAAAGACCACTAATGCCCCGGCAAGAAATAAGATGGGATAGCGAAATAGTGTACGCCAGCTTTGTTCCTGTTGGACGAGTAACAAGGCCATAAAAAAGGTCAGAACGGAGGAGCTTCCAGCAGCCATGGTATAAAAGCCAAAGGCCTTGCCACGTTCGGAACTGTTCCACCAGTTGGAAATAAGCTTACCTCCAGAGCCCCAGGCCATAGACTGGAAATAACCGTTCAATGTCCAAAGGACCAAAATAGCAATATAGGAGCTGGCAAAACTGATGGCGAGATTACAGAGAATAGATAGCCCTCCGCCAGCGACAATCATAATCTTGGGACTCCATCGATCGGCGAGATTTCCATTGATGAGCTGGCCTATCGCATAGCCCATTAACATTGCAAAACTGATCCAGCCTACTTGCTGAAAACTGATGTCTAGCTCTTTGGCAATACCTCTTGCTGCCCATCCAAAATTGTGTCGCCCTGTGTAAAAGAATAAGTAGCAAAACATGGTTACAAACAACATTTTCCACTGGTCTTTTCTAAATTTTCTTTCCATTAAAGCTGCTCCGTTGAGGGGTTGATGAATAAACCTGCTCGTATTGGTTTGTGCGTTAATGCATAGCTTATCGCTTCATTGACTTCGGCCAGTGGAAAGTCGCGTTCGATCAATGATTCGAAGGGATACTTTTGCCAGTTTTCGATGATAAAATCTACAGCCGCGGAGAAATCGGTATAGTTGTAATTGTGCAGCCCTTTAATCGTGAGCATCTTTCGGATCACTTTTTCGGCGTCTATCCCAGTAGGGCGCTGCTTAAACACAGCACCTACGAAAACAGCATTTCCATGGAGCGCCAAAGTTTCGATGCCGAGTTCCATAGCCTCTGGCGAGCCGCTCATGTCGATAAATCGATCTATTACTGTAGCTTGTAATGCTGTTCTGGATGTGGTTTCACGCAGATCTATTGTAGCAGTCGCACCAAATTTCTTGGCAAGTTCTAAACGTGCAGGATTAATGTCAGAAGCTATGATACTTTTGGCGCCCATTTCCTTGCACATGGCAATGCTAACCAGACCCAATAATCCAATGCCTGCGACATGAATGTTTTTTTTCGTAATGGTTCCTGCCAGGCGAAGGGCTCCGGCCGAAGTGGCAACAGCACAATTGATGGTGGCGGCTACTGCGGGGGAGATATCTTTTGGAAGTACCCGTATGCAGGTATGCGGCCGTAAGATGATATGTGTGGCTAATCCACCATGAAGGCCATCCGCTTCGGTTATCTGACGGTGACCATATTTGTAGATCTTATCGTTTTTCTGTGGAATATCCGGCTGATAGTTGGTACTATTCGGATCGCTGGAAAAAACAGTCCAGGTAATCAGGTCGCCAATATGTAGCTGATTGCCTTGTGTATCAAGTCCGCTATGATCAGGAGAAATCGCGGCGATAACGCCTACAATCTCATGACCTAAAATTGTAGGACGTGGTTCGTTGCGCAGCCCACAATAGGTATGGAGATCACTACCACAAAGTGTGGTATAGCGAATGTTGACCAAAATTTCACCATCCTGCAAAGGAGGAATAGGCTTACTCACTTTGGAGAGCGCTGTATTGGCACGATCAAATACGTAATATGTTGCTAGGTTTTTCATTTTATATAAAAATACATAAGTTTTGTAATACTAAACAAAGTTTATTTATACTGTATTTTTAAAGGGTTAAGTTTTTGTGAATTATGTATCATTTTTTTCTGGACAAAAAAATGAACAAAGTGAAAACGTTGTGTCGAATATCTTGTTATCTTGTCAAAAAAAGTGTAATCAGATTATTCTATGGAACTTGTAAAAAAGAGCATTCTGTTTTTGGGGCTGATAGCAGTCTCTTCCTGCGGTGATAAAGTTGAGAAGAGCGTGGTGGATTGTTTCGGTCAATCTATCCTAATTGATGTCGAGCACAAGGCTTCAGACTCAAATGCATCAAAGATTGATTTTAACATTACGTATGCAGGCAAGGAGACAGTGGACAATGCGGTTCGATGGGACTTTGGTGATGGCACGGTGCAAGATTTTACAGGACGAGATGCGAGTCATACATACACAAAAGCGGGGACGTATACAGCCATTGCCAAGGTAGGATTGAACAATGGACATTGCTCTTTCGATATTAAAGAAACAGTAACGATAAAATAGCGTTTTTAAGTTAGATTTAACCCTATAATTATACCCTTATCATGAAAAAGAAATATTTTTTTACAATGATCTTGCTGTGTATGTTTTTTTCGGTAATGGCCCAGGAGAACAAAAAGGTAAATGCGGGCTGTGGTATGGCATCCACCTATGCCGAGATGGCCTTTATGAGTTTTAAAAAAGCTTATCAGGCTGGATCACTGGATGATGCCAAAGTTTTGCTTAAGGACGCTGTAGGCAAAGCAAAAGAAGCTTCTGCTTACAGTATAATTCCAGATTGCAATTGTGCGAATGCCAAAAATTACGCACTTAATGCGGTAATCTTTGGAAACAAGGCGTTAAAAGCAGCTGATTTGGACAATCTAAAAAAGTGGGCCAAGAAAGCGATGGATATGTCACTGGATGTGATGACAGCCATACCCAATTGCAAATAATTTTGAGCATATTCAGTAAACTCTAGGCAGGCTTTGGAAATTTAGGAAATCTTTGCTGACAGTGCAGCATCGCCGAAATGGATTTTAAAATAGTTAAGTTTATTTGGCGAATAAACAAAAATAAAATACTTAAAACTATTTTACTGAGCTATTGTTCATTAAACCAAAGGTATATAAGGTATACGGCTATTAGAGGATAGTTTTTTGTAAAGGCTAGGTCAAATTGATCTAGCCTTTTTTTGAAAGAGTTAAGAAAGAATCGAAATTAGTGTAATTTTTTTTAAGGTAAATTTTTTAATTAGCATGTGATTGTTTAGCTTTGATATTCCATTAGTCATTATTGTTAATTTATTACCTAAAAATTGTGCAAAGCCAAACTATTATTACCTTACTTATTGTTGGAATAGTCATCAGTAAAACGCTGATAGGCGTACTGATCTACTTTTTAATCCGAAAGAATCGGTTGTTAAAGGTCGAGCAGCTCAAATTGACGACCGCAAACAGTATCCTCAGTGAACAGGCAATTCGTATTCACCATTATAATGAGGAATTAAAAATTGCCGAGAGTTTCAAGACTAAAGTCTTATCGATTGCCTCACATGATCTCAGAGCACCATTTGCATCGGTCGAAATTTTGTTGGCGATTGATGATATTTCTCTAGTTGATAAGGAGGAACTTAAACTCATCTTTTTAAATCTAAAAGGACAGGTGGCCAGATCGCGTACGATGTTGGAAGAGGTCTTACTATGGACAGAGTCACAACTCCGTGATAAACTTGAAAATACCGAGAACTGTAATATTCGCGATCAAATTGATGCGGTATTGGGGATCTATACGCTAGAAATCCAGCGTTTCAATATACAGATCATAAATTCGGTGAATCCGGATTTTTGGGCGGATACACATAAAGGAATTCTCGCTTTTGTGCTTAGAAATGTGATTAGCAATGCCATTAAATATGGACGAGTCGGCGGTAGCATTGTGCTGCAACTGATAGATGATCCGAGCGATCGGTGGGAACTTATCGTCAGCAACGAAGGGGAAGAACTTACGTCGGAAGTCCTCCATAATCTAAATTTTGTCAATAGCTGGGACCGAAAAAAATCTGAGAGCAAAAATGGTGCAGGCTTGGGTATCTCCCTCTGTAAGGATTTGATCAAACGGATAGATGGAAAAATGCAGTTCGAGAATCAGCCTGGTACAGGCGTTTCTGTTCGGATCTCGTTTCCGCGGAAGGCTTATCAGGCTGTCTCTTGATAACAATCAATCCGCTGTAAAAGCCCGATATAGATCGGGCTTTTTTTATGAAGAATTAAATGACAAACTTAGTTTTTTATGAAAGATCGATTGGTATGAAAGATCCGAAAAACCAATTATTTTGCGGCTTTTCCAGACGAAAAACACATCAAGGGTGTTGAACAAATTTTACTTTTTGATAGCCTCTAGCATAAAAAGTCCTTCAGTTTCGAAAGGGAGTTCAAGAATACGATTTTGGGCATCCATATCGACTTCAATAGAACCAAATCCAACTGCTTCCAATAGTTCGACGTCTTTAGCAGGACGTGGATGTGCACTGATGTCTAATGCCGATTTGATGTCATTGATCTGATCGATAGCGCCCGATGGGCATTCATCGTGCCTTTCGGTACTAAAGACCGTTTTCCCAAAATCGGCATCCAGGTTGATCAGTTTTCCGCCCGGCTTAAGCACACGTTCCATCTCGCGGTAGCATTTTTCAAGATCGGGGATGGTCCACGTCATCAACCTGGTGAAGACGAAGTCAAAGGTGTTGGCTTCAAACTGTAGTACTTGCGCATCCATGACCCGATAGTCTACGCGAAGTTCTAGTTCTTGGCTGACGAGTTTTGCATATTCAATCATTTGCGGGGAGAGGTCAACGGCAGTAACCTCAAAACCGGCAAGGGTCATAATGTTGGCAAAATATCCCGTAGCAGTACCAACCTCAAGTACTTTATTGCCCATAGTCTGGCTACGGACGGACTTGAAAAACGCTAGCCAGTGTTCGGTCTCCGGCCGGGACCAAGCTTCATCCCTTTCCTTCCGCCAGGAGCTACTACGGTCATTCCAATATGCTGTTATTCTTTTAATCATCGTAATAATGTTAACGGGTACAAATTTATCCATTTTATCAGCAACAATTGCTGGAATTTATGTCATATCTCCGATCAGCTTACTTTGGGTTTTTATTCTCCTTGCCTCAGCTGCGAACATAAATATCATCAAGCCAATGCACCAACGTAATAATAAATAATAAGCAATACCTGTTGAATATTACACGATGACGTGGGGAGTTTGCCGAGGAAGACAAATTTTAGCTGTTTTTTGATTGTTTCAGTTCATCAATTGTCCGGTTGTATCGATCATAAATGACTTTTTCAGGTTCAAAATTTGGATTAGGTTTCCAATATTCTTCGATCTGAATCGTATTTTCCCTTAAGGTGGTCTTTGACCTTAGTAGTGTTCCTTTTCCATGGACTTCGTTTATGTCAACAGGGTTGATGGAGGAAAAATGTTTTTCTAGCATTTTCGGGATTTCGCGAAAATTGATGCAATTTTCGTAAATAACGACCTTTTTGCTTGTTTTTATCAAGGGTAAGAGAGCTTTCGCTATCCATCCTGGCTTTTCTGACGCGATTTGAAATGCCGGTTGTGTCAGATAAAAGCTGAACTGCGCCTGGTCGTCGCTGTGGTAGTTGCTGTAGATAATGGTCTCGATAATTTCCCAGGAGATAAATTGGGTTGTTTTTAGCAAGGGGATTTGATAGGATAGGCCTTTATGATCGGATGTTACACTTTCCTGTTGGGCAATCTGTCGTGTTATGGTTTTCTCGGATACTCGAAATCCAACGGTCATACCGTACAGGATAATACCGGGGAATAGTATGAAAAGTCCAGAAACGACATAAGCTCCCACAACTTTGCTGTCATGAACCATCATCAATATGGTCAAAGCTATTCCGATGCAGATAAACAGCCCAAGTAATAATTTAATGACTAAAAGAGGGTTAAACTTCATTTGCTCAAAGCGCGTGATTTTTAGCTAAATGTACTAAAACTTCTTGATGTTTTAGAAAACATTTGAGCGTTTTGAAAAGAGGCAGTTCGTTGCTGGTATGTCAATAATTAGTATATTTGCTGCACTAGCGATACATGAAAGCGAAACAATTGATATGGATTCTACTGCCGCTGATGCTCCTGCAGAGCTTCTCTTCGGTATGGCTATGGACTGTTTTTGAATTTAACAGAGATTATATCGCTAAGAATGAGTGTATCAATCGATTCAACGAAAAGGCACTTTCCTGTAGAGGACAATGTATCTTGATGAAGAAAATGCGTGAACATGAGGAGAAGGAACAAAAAAACCTGGAATCTCGTATAATCGACGTTGTATTTATCAATAATCAGCAATGTTTTAACCTTGATATCGCTTTTTTTGAAGAAGCGGCTGCGGAGACCTTACTTCCAGCATATCAGGCAAACTATAGCTATAGACCAATCTTTACTATTTTTCATCCACCTTTGGTTTAAGTCATTTTGCTTTTCGTACGGGCTGTCGGCATGTTGACTGATGGCAGGTACTGTCTATTTTCAAAAGATTTAAATCAATACATATGAATTTATATTCCCGTGTCGGGACTGTCGGGGGCGTAATCTTACTGCTACTCGCGTTTTCAGTTGCTTTTTCAACTTCATCCTGTACTGCCGATCATTCAAAAAAGAACGGTAAGAATGCTACGGATTTTATCCTGCCTAAGGAGTCCGATCTGGTCCGTGTAGCGGATACTGTTTGGGATGTTACCAATTATACCGTATATGCGGATGCTAAACTCAACAATAAATATCATACCATCTATCTGCGTTTAAGAGATACCTCGGGAATTCCGATCAATGACAAATCCCTTGATTTTTATCCAGAAATGAGTATGGGACGTATGAAGCATGGTGGCCCCTTTGAGCATCCCGTCGCGCTCGGCGACGGCTGGTATAGAGGCCCAATGGTTTTTATTATGGCAGATATCCCGCAGATGGGAAAGGGTTGGCAATTACATACGATACGTAGTCACAATCGCATAAAAGATACACTTGCCATCAAGATTCCGGTTACTGCAGCAGCAACCATGCGAACAATGAGCTCAGGAACCAGAGACGATAGTCGCGTATTTATTTCCTGCCTATTGCCTGATAGCGTAAAGCAGGGAAAGCACCCGATCCGATTTTTAATGAATAAAATGGATGGTCATCATTTTCCGGTATTAGATCATTATGTCATTAAACTAAAGACCAATAGGTCTACTACGGAAACGGGGTCTTCGGAAAATTTTGCTGCTGAAAGTACAGGTAATGGTTACTATGAAGGCACTGTTAATTTTTCTATGCCTGGTCGTTGGGAAGTCATTGTCGAACTATGGAAAGCGGGCAAAAAATCAAATCAGGATGATATAAAATATCTAGTGCAGGTCATTTAATACAAACAGAATTTATTTTACCAATATACTTAAACAATAAAAATGAAAAAGAAAATCAACGTAATTCTAGGCTGTTTCGGTTTTGTAGCTATACTGGCGTGTAGCGGAAATGAGGGTACAAAAGTCAAGAAAGAAGATCGTGCCGAGCAACCTTCCGTAGCTGAGCCTGCGGCTATGCTCGATTATAAAACAGCGGGATCCAAAGGTGTAGGAACCATTACGTCCTTTGAACACAAACCCTTTGATGCGCAGCTTGCAAATAAGGGTGTAGAACTATTTGTGTCGAAATGTGCAATGTGCCATAGTTTTGACCGCACATTAGTAGGGCCATCATTGGATGCTGTCATCAAACGTCGTACCCCGGAGTGGATTATGAACATGATGTTAGATCCGGCAACCATGCTGGAGAAAGATGCCGACGCAAAAGTACTTAGCAAGGAATATGGTTCGCCAATGATTAGTTTGGGCTTGAAGCAAGAAGAGGCACGTGCCATTTTAGAATATTTGCGTGAACGTAATAGCACAACAAAATAGATCGGATCAATGAAGTTTCAGCGCTGTAGATGGTGGTTTTGTATGATAATGGCTTGGGCAATATGTGTGCAGGCAACCAATCTATTGTGGGCATTTATTGAATTTGAGTGCAATCGCACGTATATCGAGCAAAATCTCTGCGTCAATCGTTTTGAACCGGCAGTGAGCTGCAAAGGTTTCTGTTTCCTCAGCGAAAAGACGGTTGAACAAAAGGATGTGAACAATGTGCTCGCCAAAATGAAGGGGGTGGAAATATTGGTCTTTGTGCAGTATGTGAAGGAAATCTTGCTGTGCTCTCCAATAGTACCTGCTGTGAAGACTGTCTATCCGAAAGACTTTGTCTCTGATACCTTCGGAGGTATACTACCTAAAATTTTTAGACCGCCAATCATTTGATTATTCCACAAATATTTTTTTACAGAATAATCATAAAGAAATGGTAATACGAAAAGAGAAACTAGATTTTCTAAAATTAGAAGATATTGATTCCACTTCGAAGGGAATCGTTATTATGCCTATAGCAGCTTTTTTACAAGCTAAAGCAAATCAAAATACGCTCCATCTAAGATCTTTTTATACCCTTTTGTTTATCAAGAGTGGTGAACTGTCTATGGTAGCGGATCAGAGCGTACAGATTATAGCTGCCCATGATATAATCAGCATAAATTCAAATTGTGTGTGTAGTTTTCAGGCAGGTTCGTCTGTAGAAGGATACAGTGTCTTATTTACAGAATCTTTTTTCATGGAAAGGCAGAACACTGCTGTAAGAAAATCCTTTCATTTTTTAAGGAGTAGATGTAAGCACGCTTTTGTGCTCTCAAAAGAAGATATGATCAGTTGTCTACATATAGTAAGTTTGATGGAAACTGCTTATAATTCAGTTAAATTGAGTGCTCACGGTGTATTGAGCCGCTACTTAACCATGTTGCTCCAGATTTTGGGACGGCAAATCGTGGTCGATCATGTAGTTGTAAAGCAGGAGGATGATGACGATAAAATCCGAAGTTTCGAATCTTTGGTTGATAGTCATTATGCGCAGCAGCGTTATCCGTCATTTTATGCAGAGCAATTGAATATATCGATCAACTATCTTAATCGGATTTGTCGAAAAAAAAGATCGACGAGCTGCGGTACTATTATCCGTGGACGCATACTATTGGAGGCCGAGCGATTGCTTTATCATACTTTTAAAACGGTAAAAGAAATTGCCTTTGAACTTGGTTTTGAAAATGTACCATATTTCAGTACATTTTTTAAAGCAAATAAAGGAATGAGTCCCGAGGAGTTTAGGAAAAATTGTTGATGTAAATATGACTAAAGGCCTTTTTCATGTAGTTGAAAAAGGCTTTATCTTTCCATTGTAGCATCTTCCTGGATCTTCACAAAAAGAATAAAAGTGGATTTTCCATTTCCTTTTTATATTTTAGTAGTAAGATTCAACCAATTATCTTCTATTACCACAAAGTATCGAGATAAATTTATGTTCGCTTAACAGTAAAGTTAAATGGACATCGTTTATTTATCCATATTTTTTTACGATAAGAAACAACCGATGAGTTTAAAGGAAATGCCTATTGAAATAAATACGTTCATTCTTTTCCAGCAAGGAAATGAGCAGGCGTTTCGACGTGTGTTTGAAAAATATCAGCCACAGATCTTTTCACGCGCGTTATATTTCTCAGGTCAGTCGGAAGAGGCGGAAGAAATTACACAGGAAGCCTTTGTGCAGTTACATCGTTATCGTGAAAAAATAAACACTCCGGAATCAATTTATCCCTTTTTATATCGCGTTGCCAAACGTATGGCTATTTCTAGATTTAGGCGAAAGATATTGCGTGATCAATATGAACTCGAGCAGCATGCGGATTGGGAAGAAGCTGGACAGGCCTTGGCACAACAACTGGACTACCGTGAGCTTCAACAAGAATTGGAAAAAATCATAGGAGAACTTCCTGAACAGCAGCAGCGTATCTATCGTCTTAATAAGCTGGAAGATCATAGTTATCAGGATATTGCTGAACAGGTAGGACTATCCAAAAATACGGTGCGCAATCATCTGGCCCTGGCAAGTAAATTTGTCCGTCTTCGTCTGGACAAGATTTTTCTATTTTTTTTGTAACATAAAGCATCTTTAACATAAGGAATAGTAGCCTGGACAACCAAGGGTTGATGCCGCTTTTATTATTTTTTAAATACTTTATAATTCCATTGGTACATCTTTCTTTTTCGTTCGATTAGTTAGTATAGAAGAGCAAAGAAAGCATGAATGAAAATAAGGAATACAGTGAACTGATCGCAAAATATAGAAGAGGTTCTTGTAAGGCGGCGGAGATAAAGCGGATTCGGGAATTGGTAAATGACCCTAAGTTTATTGCTGCTTTGGAAGAGCAGTGGGAAAAGGGAGGGCATGTTGTCGAGGAGACCGCTATTGACAAAGAGCGACAGTTTCAACACATTTTATCGCGTATAGAGGCGGGTGAAAAAATTAAAGCGATTCCTGATACCCGTAACGTCGGACGGCAGGGACGCCTATGGCTTAAAGTGGCCGCTTCTATTTTTTTATGTGCTTTTGCAGCTTCACTATATTTTTATTTACAACAACCTTCCAAACAGACGGGCGAAAGAAGATTGGCCAGCCAACATTCGGCTGTGGTACCGGGGAGACAGACAGCACAGATCCTATTTGATGATGGAACTGCTGTCGATCTTGAGAAAATCATTGGAGATACCACTATCGTGCGCACATCGTTTACTGTTCGTAAAACCAAAGACGGAAAAATTACCTATCATTTTCCGCAGGGACAAGCTGAAAATAAATTGGTATATAATACGATAGTGACGCCTAAAGGCGGTGAGTACAAATTGGTGCTTCCTGATGGTACACAGGTGTGGCTCAATGCTATGACGAAAATTCGCTACCCCATCAATTTTCGGGCGCAGATTCGGGAGGTTGATCTAGAAGGTGAAGCTTACTTTGAGGTCACAAAGGTCATGAATGGAGGCAAACGCATTCCTTTTATCGTGAAAACGGGTGGACAGTCGTTGGAGGTGCTGGGGACAGCTTTTAATATCTCCAGTTATAATCAGCAGGTGGTTACTACACTTACTGAAGGAAAGGTGAAATTGACCTATGCGGGAGCCCAAGTTGGCGAGAAATTCCTGATACCCAATGAGCAGTCACGATACGATATCAAGAAAGCTGTATTTACCAAAGCTGTGGTTGATCCTTTTTACTTTATGGCGTGGAAAAATGGGAATTTCGCCTTTGATGACGCTTCAATCTATGAGGTGATGGAGGCAATTAGCCGCTGGTATGACGTCGAAATCCGCTATCATGGCAATTTAGAAAAAGTTCGCTTTTCGGGTTCTATATCCCGATATGAAAATATCGATAAACTGTTGAAAACAATCGCCCTAGCCGGGGGTGTCCGCTTTGAGCGGAAGGAAAGGAGGGTAGAGGTGATGTAACAGGAAAAAAACAGGAGTGTTGGAAGCACTCCTGTCTAATTGATGGATTTTGGATAAATCCTAGATTGATAGATCAAGTCGCTTATTATTAATTTATCAACCAATGCAAATTTATAAAAAAAATCGGGCTCGCGTTTTCCCGATGAAGGAAAACGTATGCTTTAAAATTCCAATTTCAATGAAATTGTCTATTGCTTTGCCGCTCTTATTTGCCGCAAATATGCATGTCGGAGCGATGACTTACGCGCAAAAGGTAAGTTTATCCATGAAAAATGCCAGACTATCTACCGTTCTCAAAGACCTACAGAAGAAAAGTGGTGTTAATATTTTCTTTAACGAGTCCATCTTTTCGGAAGATAAGCTTGTCAATGTAAATTATAGAAATGTACCATTTAACGATGTATTGGAAGACATCTGTAAGCGATACAAGATCGATTACAAGCGTGTAGATAATAATATTGTATTGAATCGCACCACGTTTGCCTTGTCGAAAACAGAAGACATTCGGATGAATATTCAGAAACGGCAGATCACAGGGATAGTCAAATCGGTAGACGGTAAGGGGCTTGCTGCTGTAACGGTAACAGAAAAAGGAATGGGCAATAAGACCAGTACCCAAGCGGATGGTAGCTTCCGAATTGAGGTACAAAGCCAAAACCCTGTTCTTCAGTTTACGATCGTAGGTTATCAGGCTAAAGATGTCGCTGTCAATAATAACAATGTATTGACTGTTCAATTGGATACGGTTATCAATGCAATGGATGAGGTTGTCGTTGTGGGATATGGAAAGCAGACGAAGCAGGATCTAACAGGCTCTGTCAATCAGTTGGATGCAAAGAGTTTCAGACAAGGTGCGGTCATCTCGGCCGATAATCTAATTCAAGGTAAAGTTCCCGGCGTGCGTGTAGTAGGGAACAGCGGCGAGCCAGGTGGTGGCGTGGATGTTACGATTAGAGGGGTAGGTTCTATCCGCAGTGGCAGTACACCGCTATTTGTTGTTGATGGAGTACCCTTGAGCAATGAAAATGTGAGCCCTGGTGGCCAGGATATCGGTTTTGGTTCAAGTAGACCTAAAAATCCACTGAATTTTCTGAATACAAGCGATATCGAATCCATTACGGTTCTTAAAGATGCTTCAGCAGCGGCAATCTACGGGGCGAGAGGTTCTAACGGCGTGGTGATTATTACGACAAAAAAAGGGAAGAAGGGGGAGGCTAATCTGACGGCTGATTCATACTTGGGATTTTCTTCGGTGGCGCATAAAGTAGATGTGATGTCTGCCGAACAATATCGCAGTGCAATAAAAGATAAGGCCTTTGATCACGGTAGTAACACCGATTGGCAGGATGTGGTCTATCGCACGGCAAAAACAAGGAACAATTCCCTCTCCTTTTCAAAAGCAAGTAGTACAGGTAATTATTATGTGTCTGCCGCACAGATGGACCAGCAGGGGATTGTGCAGAACAGTGATTTTAGACGAACTTCTGCTCGTGTTAATGCTTCCGAATCGTTTTTGGATGATAAAAGGCTTACGGTTGGATTTAACCTTACGGCTAGTGAAACCAAAGATATTGGTGTGCCGACAAGTGACAATACGGGGGCATTTGGCCAATTGATTACACATACCTTGATGGCAAATCCTACCCGTTCGGTATTTGATGACAAAGGGAATTTTACAAATTTTAATATGAATGCGCATTACAACCCGATGTATTTGTTGGATATCTATCGGGATAATACGCGGACACTGCGTGCATTAGGTAATTTGGATATTTCTTTTCGCATTATCGATGGGCTGGTATACAAGTTCAATTTGGGAATTGACCGCGCCATGGGTGAACGGAATACAACTATTTTCCCCAATATTACCGACCTCAATCCCCGAGGAAGATTCATGAAATATAATCAGAATTCGAAAAATACCCTGCTCGAGCATTACCTGAATTATAGTAAATTGATCTATAAACATAAAATTGAAGCTTTAGCGGGATTTTCCTATCAGAAATTTGATAATGGAGGAAATGGTTATACCATTGATGGCATCGCAAATAAGGGGGAAGGTGTACTTCCGGAAAATAATCCGGGCTACGCTGGACGTCCAACAACAGCAACAGGTTTTTCTCAGGTGAATGAACTGCAGTCCTATTTTACACGTGTCAACTACAGTTATGACAATCGTTACCTGTTGACAGCTTCCTTGCGTGCCGATGGATCTACCCGATTCGGAAAGAATAACAAATATGGTTATTTCCCTTCATTTGCTTTGGGCTGGAATATCGCTAAGGAAAACTTTCTGAAAGAGACCAATTGGCTAAATGACTTGAAATTCAGGGCCAGTTGGGGGAATACGGGTAATCAAGAAGTTCAAAATAAAATCACCAAAGCGAGTTACTCCTTGGCAGCTGGCAATGGCTACTACATGAATGACGATCTTGCATTGGTCAACGGCGTATCTGTCAATCGTACACCCAATCCAAATTTAAAATGGGAAGTTGTGACGCAAACAAACTTCGGTGTTGATTTTGATTTGTGGAAAGGTAAATTGTACGGAACATTGGAATACTACAATAAAACCACCACAGATGCAATATTAAATATTCCTTCGCAGGTATTGAGCCCTACGGCCGATATATGGGTCAATATCGATGGTAAATTGGTGAATAAAGGATTTGAATTTTTACTCGGATCAAAGTTGATCAATAAGGAAGGATTTAGCTGGACAGTGGATGTCAATGGTGCGACATTGCAAAATAAAATCGAAGATTTGCCTGTATCCGAAATTCTTTCTGGCGCTATTGCGGGGCCAGGGCAATCTGGTGTGAACGTCAATATTTATAAGAGCGGATATGCTGCCGGCTCCTTTTATTTATGGGATTATGAAGGAGTAGATGATAAAGGTAATTACCAATATAGTGACCAACGTCGAATTATTGAAGGGGCTTTACCCAAATTTACCTACGGTTTGAATAGCCAAATGTACTATAAGGCATTTGATTTTTCTTTTTCATTTATCGGACAGTTGGGCGGTTATAATTTTAATAATATGGCGATGAATGCATTGAATATTAATAATCTGGCATCGGATAGAAACGTGTCCAATAGGTATTATGCGCCCAATATCAGTCCTTCCAATAACCCGCAGATTTCAACGCTTTACCTTGAAAAGTCTGATTTTATTCGACTTAATTCTGTTCGTTTAGGCTATACGATACCTTTGGTCAGCAAGAAATGGGTTCAATCCGTTGGATTGTACGTAACGGGACAGAACCTATGGACGGTAACAAAATATTCTGGATATGATCCGTTAATCAACAGCCCGCGTGTAAGTAACGGCAACCAGTCGCTGGGGGTTGATTATACGGCCTATCCTTCGGCAAAGACATTTTTATTTGGTGCAACGATTAAATTTTAGTGATGAAAAAGATTTTTTTTAATAAATATATCCTCTGCGTATCCTTTATGCTGCTTTTAGGTAGTTGTACAAAGTTGGATGAGCAGGTACTCGATGAGGTTCTTGGTGACGATGCTTCAAATCCCGAAGGCGCATTGGCCGCGGCTTATGATCGTCTGGGAAAAGGAACTTTTGTTGATCACGGTGGTGTTTTTGCCCTCCAGCAATATACCACTGATGAAGCTATTTTGGCAACCCGTGGAAGCGATTGGGGGGATGGCGGTAAATGGCGTTCGATGCATGAATTTACCTGGACACCAGATAATGCCATTGTAACCGACAATTGGAATATGTTAACCAATGGAATCACACGAGCAATGACGGCGGTTAAAGCTGTGACTGAGTCAAATATCCCACAAAAAAAGCTCTTTCTTGCTGAATCCAAAGGACTACTGGCATTCTATATGTATACGGTTCTGGATTTGTATGGTCAGGTTCCTTATAGAGACCCTTTGAATGAACGGGAACCTTTGGAAATAAAAAAGGCAGCCTCCACTATTGATGAACTGATTGTAGAAGTCGAGAGCTTACTTCCTGATTTGGCTTCATTGGGTGATCAATCCACCCACAATGGTCGATTTACCAAAGAAGCAGCCTACGGTTTATTAACACAGATGTATCTCAATCGCGCTGTTTTTAAAAACAGGATGGCAAATACCTATGAATTTACCGAGAAAGCTGTCTCTGGTGATGGAACAGATATGGATAGGGTCATCTATTATTCTTCACTGCTGATCAATTCTTCAAAATTCCGTTTGGAAAGCAACTATTTTAATAGCTTTTCCATTAAAAATGAGAAAGGCCCAGAGCTAATCTGGGTAATTACACAGAAAATCGATAAGATCAGAAATGGATCCAATTCTTTTGCTTATGTCTGCGTCGAACGTAACCAGCGACCTACTCCGGTAAATCGTGGTACCAATGCAGCCTGTATCACACCTGAATTTTATGCGACATGGAATGGAAATCATGATGATCCACGTTTCTCAAGAAAATATCAATATGGCGACGGTACTTGGTTTTATAATGATCGGGAGCAAAGTGTTCCATCGACAGATATTGTACCGGGGACAAATCTGATGTGGTTTCATTTTAACCGCGGTATTATTGAAGGCCAACAGTATGGGCCAAAGCTGACTGCAAATGGCGCTTTTGAAATGACCGCAGACGGACGTATTAAGGTATCGCAATTGTCTATGGAGAAAAGTGCTGGTACAAAGATGATATTTACTCCAGAACTCAATTTTGACGATCCCAAACAGGCTGTCTTTAAGCAAGATCAAATCAATCGTGGTGTTCGGGTTTTTAAATATGAATACGATCCCGGAGACGGCAATGGCTCAAGTAATGTCGATATTCCATTGGTGCGCCTTGGTGCAATTTACACAATGCGTGCTGAAGCTTATTTCAGAAAAGGAGAAGTGAATTTGGCGCTCAATGATATTAATAAATTACGTTCATCACGCACGAGGGAGTCACTCTACGGAAATGAACCTGGGAAGACAATTTCCTCGTTGAATGCGAGCGATCTTTACCGTGAAATTGCTTTTGAAACGTATTGGGAGCTGCTTCGCCGCCCACAAATGATACGTTTCGGAAAGTATGATCTGCCTTATAGCGCCAAACCGGCAACACAACCGTTCAGGCGTCTGTTTCCGATTCCACAAAGTGTTATGGATGTGACGAAGGATTTTAAACAGAACGAAGGGTATTAAAAACGGGGTTCTTAATAAAATACTCCCCTATTCCTTAATAGGGGAGTATCAAATACTATTGAGACCGCTGGATTTCCGCTGTATACCTTGGTGAACCAACCTTATTTTTTCTTTTCCGATTTTTTCTTACCATCAACAGGTAAATCCAATATAGCCATTAATAATAGATAATAACCTTTTTCCAATCCTATTTTTTGCGCTTTTTGGTGTATAGTGTCCATATCTTTAGTCAATTATTGTTTAAATTCTATTTTACTATTTGGGTAAACAGAATCAAATGCTGTACCCAAAAGCTTCCCTTGGCCCGTTAACCGTATTTTTAGGGTGTAAATAACGTAACGCATTCACTTTGTGACAAAAAAATACGGACTGCTCAAGTATTTAATGCAGTGAAGGTATCGGACGTATCCGCAGTGAGATGTAAAAAGTACATGAACGTCATTGCTGTAAAACATTTTCAAGGCCAGTATTGTCATACTTCCAATTAATAATTAAAACAGGTATTTATGAAAAAGATAATTCCATTTGCGCTCATGTCGAGTTTATTGGTGCTCGTGTCGAGCTGTGCAGCAATTGAAGGTATATTTAAAGCTGGTGTGTGGTCGGGCATCTTATTGGTTGTTGTCGTAGTCGCTATTGTCATTTGGTTGGTGAGCAAGCTGTTTGGCGGATCAAAATAATGATATGAAATAGGATTTTCGCTAATTAGGGACTTATTGTTTTTCGACGAGATATTTCCAGTAACGTTTGGGAACATGTCTTAAGTGAAGCTTCAGGTTTTTGCGTGATTCAATAGAGGTACTCTTAAAATAAGTCTTCCAGAGATGCTGATAATCTTTTTCTTGAGGATCGAGATCCACTTCTAGCTGATATGGATCTTGAACCTCATGTGTATTGTTGTTGGATACCTCCAAGATATTTTTGCCATCATAATGGAAGCCATAGTTTCGCCGTATATCATAAATTAACCAGCACTGGTCGGCGAATCGGTTTTTAAAGAAGTCTACAACCAGGGGAATCACATTGAAATCGGGGTCAACGATGGCTGTGTAGAGATCATCGTTAGACTTGACAAATCGGATAAAAGCCTTCATGCGGTGTCGTTCGCGGCTGATCTTTTTGATCGTCTGATGGATACGGAGTACAGGTGGGTATCCATAATTGCGTATATCCAATTTTCCCCTTCGAAAAAGTTCAATGATCAATCGAAATCCATTGAGCCATTCAGATTGATTATCGGACAAAAAGTTATGATAAAAAATTTTTGTTTCTTGTGCTCCGAGTATCTTTTCCATTCCCACTAAAATGCGCATGGCTTTTTTTACATCAGTATGAACCTGTCGCTTCTCCGAAAAAATATTAATTTCCATAGGCTTTTCTGTTGTGGGAATGCTATCAAATTCTTTCCGTTCAAAGGCTTCAAATACACAACAGAGGTATCCGGAATAACTTCCGTCAAAAATATAGTCCATTAGAAAAGTGTTAGCTGTGTATTGGAAGCCGTGACCAGTGTACGCGGGTTACTTTCAAGAATAGACTTTCTGATGTTTTCGGGATAATGGAAGCCTCCAGCTATGCGTGTATCTTGGCAAACCATAAAATATTTGGCGCGATTATAGGCAATTCCTATTTTTCGAAGTTGATATTCCTTTAATTTTCCATATTTGCGCGACTGTACAATTTTGTTTGCGGATTGCCTGCCAATACCGGGGATTCGGATAATCCACTCATACGTAGCGCTGTTGATGTCGATGGGAAAGAATTGTGGGTTGCGTAGCGCCCAAGCAAGCTTAGGGTCTATTTCTAGATCGAGATGTTGATGCGTGCTGTTGAGTATTTCATGAAGCGAAAAACCATAAAACCGAAGTAGCCAATCTGTCTGATAAAGTCTGTTTTCACGTACAAGAGGTGGTGATGTCCCAATTTGGGGAAGGTTGGAATCGGTCGCGTTGATGGGAATATAACCCGAATAATAAACCCGTTTGAGATTGTAATCTTTATAGAATGAATTGGCGGCCTGCATAATCTGTAGGTCGCTCTCTGGAGTTGCTCCAATAACCAACTGTGTACTTTGGCCTGCTGGCACAAATAAGGGTGTTTTCTTGTTTTTTTTTCGATCCTGCCGAAGGTTGAGGATTTCATTTTTAATAATCGCTAGGGGCTCGCGAACGGATTGATGATCCTTTTCGGGAGCAACCAGCTTGAGTCCCTCCTCAGTGGGAATTTCGAGGTTCACACTCATCCGGTCAACATATAGACCTGCTTCTTTTAATAACGATTCACTCGCACCCGGAATGGCCTTGAGATGGATATAACCATTAAACCGTTCTTCCGTCCGAAGTTTCTTGACGACCAACATTAAGCGTTCCATGGTATAGTCGGCAGATTTGAAAATACCCGAACTTAAAAAAAGACCCTCAATATAATTACGACGGTAGAAGTTCATGGTCAATTCGACAATTTCCTTTACCGAAAATGCTGCCCGTTGTACGTCATTGCTTCGTCGGCTCACACAAAATGAACAGTCGTAGATGCAATAATTGGTCATTAAAATTTTTAGCAGGGAGACGCAGCGACCATCTTCGGTGTAGGTATGACAAATGCCACTAGTCGATGAATCACCTATACCACCACTATTTTTTCGCTTACTTCCGCTTGAGCTGCAACTTACGTCATACTTAGCGGCATCAGCTAATATTTGCAATTTATCATCAAAACCAAACATGATTTATTCTCTACTATTTTGATGTAAAATTACTAATATTATTAGTATTTAGAGTGCGTAAAATTACTTGATTTGCTTTTTTTTATTCGTACTTTTCCCCTTTCACTGCCGAAGATAGCCTGAATTTTCTGAAAAAATAAACGATTTTCTACAGGATACTGTTCCTTAATAAACGACATATTATGGCAGAGAATAATTTAAATAACAAAGAAGCTTTAGATAAGCTTAAAGCAATTGTAGATCAAATCGATGTGGGAACAGTGTGTTCATTCCCAGCTGAATCGGAGTATCCGCATGGGGTTCCAATGAGTAGACAAGAAGTAGACGAAGATGGAGATATTTGGTTTATTTGTTCTGCTGAGAGCGATACCTTTAAGAATATTGCACAGAACCCAAAAGCTTCCTTATTTTATGCGGACCCAAAACACTACACCTTTCTAAGTATAAATGGTAAAGCGAGTCTTTCGCGAGATCAGGAAAGGATAGATCGTTACTGGAACAAAATGATGGAAGGATGGTTTGAGAAAGGTAAGGAGGATCCCAATATCCGATTGTTGCGTGTTACGCCTAAAGATGCTCATTATTGGGATTCAGACTCCAATATGATTGTCAACCTGTTTAAGATGCTAAAAGTTAGACTAACAGGTGAAACAGAAGATATAGGTAAAGAAGGAGATCTGAATATTTGATTTCCTTAGCTGAAGAATTTACAGCAAATACAAGCTCCTCAGCGTTAAAATGAGGAGCTTTTTATCGTAATCAATAAACCGCTTACAGTCTTCACGCGTTTCCTTTAATTACACGTAGAAGCACTGCAATGATAGCGATAACCAAAAGAATATGAATTAGCCCTCCGCCAACAAATCCGCCAAAAAAACTGATTGCCCATATCAGGACCAAAATAACAGCGATAGTATATAATAGATTTCCCATAGTAATGATTATATGTGTTTATTGAATAACAATATTTATCCAGCGATGGTTTACTATTTTTTCTCTTTTTTCCACTTTCGGATTCTCCCGACTGCATTTTGATAAGGTGAAGCGGTGTTAAATTGAATCATTCTGCCTAAGGTCCATTTTTCGTACCACGTTACACCATAAAGCTGAATGTTTGTTTTTTGCTCAAGGAGTTCCATAATTCTTAAAACAGTTTGATCTAGTTTTGCGCACAAAGTCGTAAAATCTAGGTCGGCATAATCCTGATAAAATTTTTGAGCCAGTTTGCCTAGCTCATTCCATTTAAAACCAGTCTCCGGAAAATCAACCTCTTTGTCATCTTCACTTTTCTTATTCCATTTGAGAACCAGCTCACCCCAGCCAATTAAATAGGAAATTAGATTATTTATACTCATTATGGTTCCTTTAGCATGCCCCTGGAGTATAAGAAGATTAGTTTGATCGATTGGAATATCGGAAAGTTCACAGACAAGTTTGCTGTAATTTGTACGTATAGCTTGAAGGAGTTCGTCTTTTGTGGTTGGTATAGCCATGGCATAAATGTGAATCATGCATAAGATACAGATAATTATGTAAAATTGATGAGCTCGGGATGGAGTTGTAGCGCAGAACGCGTTCACAAGCTCGCAACAGACAATGTTTGACAATGCCCTTTGTTTTAGTCTGATAGCTTTTTTGAATATATTACTGGAATTGAAAAAACTTAGCCTTTAAAAGTGTAAAAAATATGGTTTAATTAGTTTTTTTTGATAAAATTTATTGTTTTATTGTGGTCATGTTGTGTTTTGTTCTGTTTATGGCGAATATTGTTGTAAGCATTTGAGTGGTGTTTTTTACAGAAAAAATACTGTATGAAATGTGCTGCCGATGAAATAATAAACTGAAAAATTGATACAAACATGAAAAAGATTTTATTGTTAGTGACTGTGGTTATGTTCGCCGTTACGGGCGCATTCGCTCAGATTCATAAACCTGTAAAATGGACTGTAGCCAGCAAAAAATTGAACAACAAGGAAGCTATTGTTTACGTGAAAGCTACCATTCAAGATGGTTGGCACATTTACTCTCAAAATGTAAAAGACGGAGGACCAATTCCAACATCCTTCAATTTTGGTAAAGCCGCAGATTATGCGTTAGTAGGTAAGACTGCTGAACCAAAACCAAAGATTAAACACGAAGAGGTTTTCAAAATGGATGTGGGATACTTCACAAATGAAGTGATCTTTCAGCAAAAGGTTTCGCTCAACAAAGGAACTGCAACAGTAAAAGGGACAGTGGAATGGCAAGCTTGTGACGCATCACAATGTCTTCCTCCAGATGAATATGCTTTTGCTGTAACGATCAAATAATGTCATAAATAACAGCAATGAACCATCTAAAGCGATTTTGCGCTTAGGATAATTGATAGAAAAAGGAAAAATTAAGGATAAAGGCGAGGTGTGATTACCTGGCCTTTTTGTTTAAAGGGCCTTTTGGTATAAAAAATAGACCCTTTGGTATAATATGTTAAATCTATTTTTTACGGAATTTTAGTTTTGCTTAAATGGATTACACAAATTTACTTCAGCAGGCAGACCTTTTTTTAGTGCAGAGTTATCGCGATAACCACAATCCACAACTGTGTTTTCACACCATTGATAGGGTTCGTGATATTGTAGATGCAGTAACGACCATAAGTGAAAAATATACCCTGACGGCCGAAGATAAATTCGTCGTAAATTGTGCCGCTTATTTCCAGGATATTGGTTATCTATTTGAAGGGGTAAAAGGAACCCGGCAAAAGAGTATATCGTTAGCGCGTTGTTTTCTACAGGAGCATTTTGTTGTAGAGTCGGTAATAAAAAAAGTTGAAATGTGTATTCTCGCAACAAGGCCCTCGAAAAAACCGGAAAACCTGCTGGAAGAAATAGTTGTGGATGCAGTTTCTTTTCATTTAGGAAGTAAAAGTTTTGTTGACCTTAACCAAAGGATGTATCTGGAGGTAAATTATAGAAAGAATCAGGTGATCGATGAACGTATCTGGTGTGCACTGACCCTTGCCTTCTTGCGAACCCACACGTACTTTACGAAGGAAGCGCGAATATTGAAGGAAAGTATAAAGAAAAATAATATAGCCTATTTTGTGAAGTTGCAAATTACAGGAAAACAGTTATTGGTCTAATGTAATGGTGTGTTTTATGGTAAAAATGATAAAGATAGATCGATTAAAGTTGAAGCATTGTACACTAGTTTGTTTTTTGATCATGGGATTGTTCGGTTTCAAGACCGCATGTTACGGACAAATGGGATTTGGACTTCGGGTTGGTGGTAATATTTCGCGTGCAAGTGGGAATGCATTTGGCGCCAATAGAATGGGATATCAATTGGGTGGAGATTTGATATTTGGGCTTAATAGCAAGATGGATATTCAAGTTGAACCTAGCTATAATTTAACCCGAATTCGTGTCAATGACAACACAGCCTCCCTTCCTGGAGGTTTGTCCAAAGGGACCCGTTCGCTGAAATATCTCAACACTCCGGTGTACCTTAAAGTTAATTTTACAAGAAAATTTTCCATCCTGGGCGGTCTAGACCTTAATATGCTGCTCAATGACGATGCTTATAAACTTAATGATGGAAAACCAGCGTTCAACAGTCGTACACGGATTGGTTACGCATTAGGGATAGACCTTGGCGCGCTGTATTTTAGATACCGACAGTTCAAAAAGAATAATAAAATCGTAGACAACTGGGATGCACATATTGACCAGTATCAACTGGGATTTAAAGTGCGTTTGTTTTAAGCGAATAGATCCACTGGTAGGTAACCTTTACAGACTTTCCTGTGCTGTAAGCTGAGCCGCTCTGATTTTGCTACATCAGGCGGCTTTAATTTTTTAATGATTAACCATTTGTTGTGAAGATGTTTATTGCTGGATATCAAGGATATTTCAATATCTTGTGTAGACAAACCAATAGTTCCTTCCGCTAAATTCGGGACGGCAATAAATTATAAACGAATGGATAGAAGAAGTTTTTTTAAGAAAGCCAGTTTAGTTGGCCTGGGCGTATTGGTCAGCAAATTTCCTGTATGGTCAAATACCGTATTTGCCTGGGATAAACCTGTTCACAACATTCCGGAGGAAAAAGGTATCAGCGGGCAATGGTTTGATTCGCTGTATGAAAAGGGTAAAAAAATTACTTATCGAAAAAGTAAAAATGAGCTTCGGTACATTGGAATGCCTGTGGGTGGTTTACATTCGGGTACGGTCTATATAGGAGGTGATGGCCGGCTATGGTTGTGGCAGATATTTAATACGGCTTATGATGGTGAGCGTGAGGGGATAGAGCCCAAAAATGTACAATGGAACAATGGAAAAGAATTGGTCACTGTGCGGCCGAGGGATGGATCTGCTTATATTGAGCCTGCTATAGCAGACAACCTGCGGACTATGGAACAGGGCTTTGCGATTTCGACCTTAGTCGATGGAAAGCAGGTTATCAAGGAGCTTAGGGAAAACCACTGGGATGAGGTTGCATTTGAAGCAACATATCCAACATGTCGAATAACCTATAGCAGTATCGATTTTCCATTGGATGTGGTGTTGGTCGCCTATTCACCATTTATTCCTTTAGATCAGGACAATTCTTCGTTGCCACTTACCACAATACATATCGAATTGCAGAACAAGGGCGGCGCGCCAGTCGATGTAACGGTTACGGGCTGGATGGAAAATGGTGTACATAAAGGGCGGAAAGATTTTGATACTGTACACAAACGCTCTTTCCTCGCGGAACATGCCGATACTCAAGTGTTGCTTTTTAGTTGCGATCAGGTTCCTACTCAAGCCATGGAAGCTGGCGACCATGGATCAATGGCTTTTACCTGTATTGATATAGAAGCGCAACCCACGACGAGGTTACAGGAATGGCCTGTAAACCCGCAGGAGGTAAAGGCGGATAGGGTGGATTCGACCGTCGATTTTTCGGATTTGCAAGTAGGTGCCTTTACGGTAAAACGGACAATAAAAGCGAAGGCGACAAGCCAAATTTCTTATGCAATATCCTGGTATTTTAACAATCCACACCCTAAACTGAAACTTCACCTCAAGGATGCGCAATCAGGTTATTGGTATGGTGCCAGGTTTAGTAATGCGGCCGAAGTAATCAATTATTATTTGAACAATCGTGAAAAACTCGAGAGTGAAACCATGGCATGGCAGCAGACCTGGAATGATACAACACTGCCGTACTGGTTTATGGATCGCACTTTTGTCAATATAGGCACACTGGCCACAGCAAACACCATGCGTTTTGCTTCGGGAAGATTTTGGGGCTGGGAAGGAGTAGGGGCATGTGCTGGTACCTGTACGCACGTATGGCAATATGGGCAGTCCATGGGCAGGATATTTCCGGATCTTGAACGTAATCTACGTGAAGTGACGGATCTAGGTGTTGGCTTTCAGTCTGATACCGGTGCCATCATCTTTCGTGCTGAATATGAAAAAAGACCGGCTATCGATGGGCAGGCTGGTGTTATTCTACGCTTCTATCGCGATCATCAGATGAGCAGCGACAGCGAATTCCTTAAGCGAAACTGGCCTAAACTTAAGAAGGCAGTTCAATTTGTTCTTGATCAGGATAAAAACAAGGATGGTATGACCGATACACCAATGGAAAATACACTCGATGCGGTCTGGGAAGGTGAAATTGCCTGGATTGTCGGATTATGTCTCGCAGCAATACAGGCTGCTGCATTGATGGCGAAGGAAGTAGGTGATAAAACCTTTCAAAAATTGTGTTTGGAATACGTTAGGAAGGGATCTGAAAATATGGATAGCAAACTCTTTAATGGAGAGTATTATATTCATCGTCCCGATATGCTGCGGGGGCGAAAGATGCTAGGCTCTTATAATACCTGTCATATTGACCAGGTTTATGGTCAGGCCTGGTGCAGACAAGTGGACATGCCGGGGGTCAATCGTCAGGAGAACGTAGTGTCTGCATTGAAAGCACTCTGGAAATATAACTTTACCATGGATGTTGGTCCCTATATAAAAACACATCTTGGCGGAAGGCCTTATGCCTTGGCTGGGGAGGGGGGCATGGTTATGAACACTAATCCAAAGAATGAAGACAAGGCTTATGGGGACAATACTACCTGGCAATTAGGTTATTTCCATGAATGCATGAGTGGCTTTGAACATCAGGTCGCAGCACATATGATGGCTGAAGGCATGGTTGACGAAAGTTTAACATTGACAAGGGTGATCCACGATCGCCATCATGCTGCCAAGAGAAATCCTTTTAATGAGATTGAATGCAGCGATCATTATGCACGTGCCATGGCAAGCTATGGAACCTTTATCAACGCCTGTGGTTTTAGTTATCATGGGCCGAAAGGGCAGATTGGATTTGCCCCTAAGTTAGGAAAAGCAGATTTCAAGGCGCCTTTCACAACAGCAAAAGGATGGGGGACATATGCCCAGAAGCGAAAAACTAAAGGGGTATGTCAGTGTACACTGACCTTGAAATATGGTCAATTGATGCTCAATGAATTTCATCTAGGTGATGCGGATGACCTATCGCTCAATAAAAAACAACTCATTGTAAAGCAAAATGAAAGGTCGATTGAACTGGTTGAGCTGAAACGCACCGATGGGCGTCTGATCCTTAGTTTTAAGGAGCAAGTCATGCTAAAAAATGGAGATACACTAACAATACAATGGCTATGAAAAAATGGATAAATAATTTGCTTCTTTTCATGATGCTTGCTGTGATGGTCGCTTGTGAATCATCGCCACGTCATTTGGGTGATCCGCCGTTAAAACCAGACTGGAAGGATTTATTTTCGCAGCAATTACCTTTGTTAGGTCACCGCAATTGGATATTGATTGTTGATAAGGCCTATCCCGCTCCTGCGACCAAAAATATGCTGATTATTAATACGGGAAGAAAGATGCCCGAGGTATTGGATACCGCATTGCGACTACTCGATAAGCAAACACATATAAAACCTGTTTTTTACCAAGATAAGGAGCTTGGATACTTAGATGAAACCATCGCGCCAGGCTTAAAAGCATATCAGGAGAGTCTAAAGAAATTACTTCCGAACATAAAATTAATCCCGCTGATGCACGAAGAAGTATTTGCGAAAATGGATAAAGCAGCACAGCTTTTTGGTGTTGTCGTACTGAAGACCGAGTCAACTCTACCTTACAGTTCCTTATTTATCGAACTGGACTGCAAGTATTGGGATGCTGATCGTGAACGTATCTTAAGGCAACGTCTTGCTGATCAGGTGAAATGAAACTTATCTTAATCATTGATAAGTTTTTAATGGCATTTGGAAGACTTTTGGTTTAGTGCGTACAACAACAAAGCAACAGTGTTGCATTTAAGTGTTATTGTTTTTACATTTGTGAAAACGAAATTACTATGAGCAGCATTTCCCAAAAAACTAAATTGCCTGTCACCGTTTTAAGTGGATTTTTAGGCGCAGGAAAAACAACACTATTGAATCATATTTTACACAATAAGGAGGGTAAGAAAGTGGCCGTCATTGTGAATGATATGAGTGAAGTGAACATTGATGCACAGGCTGTTGAGCGCGAAAATGTACTTTCGCGAACGGAAGAAAAATTAGTAGAGATGAGCAATGGATGTATTTGTTGTACATTACGGGAGGATTTGATGGTGGAGGTGGAGCGACTAGCGAAAGAAAACCGCTTTGATTATCTTCTTATCGAAAGTACTGGTATTTCAGAGCCTATCCCTGTTGCCCAGACATTCAGTTATATTGGTAATGATAATGCGATTGACCTGTCTACATTCAGTTATATTGACACCATGGTAACAGTTGTGGACTGTTTCAACTTTGCCAAAGATTTTGGAAGCGCCGACACCTTATTAGATCGGAAATTGACGGATGACGACTATGATAATAGGGCGATCGTAAATCTGTTGACTGATCAGATCGAGTTTGCGAATGTTATCATTCTGAATAAGGCCGATCTGGTATCTGAGGAAACTTTGGGTACCCTGGAGGCTGCAATTGGGCGGCTCAATCCAGGTGCAAAGCGTATCCGTACACAATTTGGACGCGTTGATCCCCGGGAAATTATGGGTACGGGCTCTTTTAATTTTGATGAAGCTTCATCATCGGCCGGGTGGATCAGGGAACTTGAAAATGAACATACACCCGAAACAGCAGAGTACGGTATTTCATCTTTTGTCTTTCGATCGCAACGACCCTTCCATCCACAACGACTGCACCATTACCTCAACGAGCGCTATCCGCACAATATCATACGAGCTAAAGGTCTCCTGTGGTTGGCCTCCCGCCCGCATTTGGCCATTAGCTTTAGTCAGGCAGGCGGTAGCGTAAGGTTGGAAAGTGCAGGCTCATGGTGGAGTAGTATGCCCGAAGAGCAGCGTTATCAGTATCCCAGTTATGCCGAAATCAGACCTGAACTTCTTAAACGTTGGCATCCCGAGTGGGAAGATCGAAAAAATGAATTGGTATTTATAGGTCAGGATCTGGATAAAGAAAAATATCTGGCGGAGCTGGAAGAATGCCTGTTGACCGAAGAAGAAGGCGATGACTGGCGTTTTACTTGGTGGAAAGACGAATTTCCTAAAAATATTTAAAACTATTTGCGATCTGCACCGGTTAAAAAAGTAAGTAATGTAGGTTAGATATTGTATTTTTCAAAGGTCAGGGGTTGATTTCCTGGCCTTTTTTATGCTGAATTGTGAGATCTTACCAGAAAACTATGCTGAACCTTTATCAACCCGAACATCTAAAAAAACAAACTTTTTTTGTGTTATGGTTGTGTTAAGATAGAAAGTTAGCTACGATTAAAAACAGGCGTATGGGTTTGTCAAAATATCGCGAAAAGCGTTCCGCAGGAAAAACACCGGAACCCTTTGGAGGTAGATCAAGCGGAAAGGAATTGCGGTTCGTCGTGCAGATGCATGATGCTTCACATCTGCATTATGATTTTCGGCTTGAAATGAACGGAGTGCTCAAAAGTTGGGCGGTTCCCAAGGGACCATCTATGGATCCATCTATCAAACGCTTGGCCATGATGGTTGAAGATCATCCTTACGATTACCGGAATTTTGAAGGTATCATACCAAAAGGACAGTATGGTGGTGGCACAGTGATCGTGTGGGATGAAGGGCGATATGAAGCTTTAGCTCCTGAGACAAATGATGTTGTAAAAATGGATAAGAATCTTCGACATCAGCTTTATAGCGGAAAGCTCAAATTCAGATTGTTTGGAGAAAAATTGAAGGGAGAATTTGCTTTGGTAAAAGCATATGGAAGAGGGGGAAATGAATGGCTACTGATGAAGTTGGAAGATCAATATGCAACAAGCAAGGATTTCATAGCAAAGGATAAATCCGTATTGTCGGGAAAGACGATAGCGGAAATGGAAGAATCGCCCGATAAAGTCTATGGACAACCAGTTGTTAAAAAGAATAGCATATCAAAAAATAAAGGCAAAAAAAGTAGGAATGCTGCTGAAATAATCAGTAACCAGTTGGAAGAAGTGCCTAAAAAGAAAACGGCTGAGACGCAGAAACAAGCGTATAATATCACCGACTTGCTAAAGAAATCACCGAAGCAGGTCTTTTATACTACGGTGCAGCCCATGCTGGCGACGCTGATCGACGAGCCTTTTGATGATCAAAATTGGGTATACGAGGTGAAATGGGACGGTTATCGTGCTGTTGCCTTTATGAAAAATGGCAAAATAGAACTAAAATCCAGAAATGACAAAAGCTTCAATGAAAAGTTTTATCCAGTATATGATACCCTGAAAAGCATCGCGATCAATGCCGTACTCGATGGCGAGATCGTTGTATTGGAAAAAAATGGAACCGCTAATTTTGCGGCCCTACAAAACTGGAGAAGTGAGGCAGATGGTGATTTGGTATATTATGTATTTGATATCCTTTGGTACGATGGAAAAGATCTAAAAGGTCTTTCGCTATTGGAAAGAAAAGCGATTTTAAAGGAAGTAATGCCGCAAAACGATTTGATTTTATTGAGTGAACATTTCGATACATCGGGCGTTGGATTTTTGAATGAAGCCAAAAAACTCGGTATAGAGGGGATTATGGCCAAACGCAAGGAAAGCGTTTACCATATACATGAGCGTTCAGCTGACTGGTTGAAAATCAAGGCTAATAGGCGTCAGGAGGTTGTTATTAGCGGTTTTACAAAGAACGAAGGCTCAAGCAAACTGTTTAGTAGCCTATTGGTAGGCCTATATGAAGGTAAAAAGCTTATTTATACTGGAAAGGTCGGAACAGGATTCAGTGCAAAATTACAACAAGAGCTGATAGCGCAGTTCAAACCCTTGGTCACAAAAAATAGCCCGTTTGATGACGAACCCGATATCAACAAATCCTCACGATTTAGACCCCGCCCTCCTCATGCCGCTGTCACCTGGCTACATCCCAACCTGGTTTGCGAAGTGAGCTTTACAGAAATGACCGGGGACGGCCTTATGCGACATCCCTCATTTGTCGGCATGCGTAACGATAAAAATGCCAAAAAAGTGATTCTAGAAGAAGAGTTGGCTGTTAATGAGATTATCGGCGAACAATCAAAAGAGGGAGATGGGATGCGAAAAAATAGTAAGGAAGGCAGTTCGGATAAGAAAAACTATAAAACAATGCTAAACCCCAAAGACAAAACCCAGGTTCAGAAGGTAAATGGACATGAGTTAAAATTTACCAACCTCGATAAACTATTTTGGCCTGACGAAAAGATCACCAAGCGCGATTTAATTAATTACTATGAGCAGGCTGCACCGTTTATTTTACCATACCTTAAAGATCGACCACAAAGTATGAATCGATACCCAAATGGTATCAAAGAAGAAGGGTTCTATTTCAAGGATGTTACCGATACAGCACCGGAATGGGCAGAAACCTATCTTTACCAAAGTGAGGCCGATGGCCGTGATCGGCATTATCTGGTCGGAAAAGACGAGGCTACATTGTTATATATGGCTAATCTTGGCTGTATTGAAATGAATCCCTGGAGTAGTACCGTCGGAAAACCGGATAATCCGACCTTTTGTATCATTGATCTGGATCCGGATAAAAATACATTTGATCAGGTTATTGAAACCGCCCAGCTCACCAAACAACTTTTAGATGATATGGCGGTACCTTCGTATTGTAAAACAAGTGGTTCCACTGGACTTCACATATATATACCATTAGGAAATAAATATAATTACGATCAGTCCAAGGAGTTTGCGCATATTATTGTCACCCTGATTCATGCGGAGCTACCCGACTATACCAGCTTAGAGCGAACTGTTCGTGCTCGGAAAGGTAAAATGTATCTTGATTTTCTTCAAAATAGACCACATGCTACCATTGCTGCAGCATATTCAGTACGTCCCAAGCCTGGAGCGACAGTGTCCATGCCATTACATTGGGATGAAGTTAAAAAAGGGTTGAAAATTAGTGATTTCACCTTGTTTAATGCGATTCAAAGAATGCATCAGCTGGGTGATATCTTTAAACCTGTATTGGGGAAAGGGATCGATCTGAAAAAAGTAATTGATACACTTTCAAAAAAATAGTATTGATATAACCTGAATATAGAAACTCATTGACCGATCTATTCGGTGAAATATAAGTAACGAGATTGTCAGAATAATCATTAGTTATTTAGAATAGTTTTAAATAGATAACTTTGGATGTATATTTGGAATGCAGAAAAGGTATACCTTTTAACTGCATACTGATTTTATATTGAACGATTATTGTTAGCTAGATGAATAAAGTAGAACTGTTTGAAAATGAGCGTGCAAGTGGCTATGACCAATTTGTTGAGAGCTGGATTCCCAATTACCATTATTTTTTAGATCAGTTGCCAAAGCTCCTCCGAGAAACTGAAAATAAGGATTTATTGGTGGTAGGATGTGGCACAGGAAATGAAATAGAACGTTTTGTTGACACAGCAGAATCTTGGACAATAACCGGGGTAGATCCGTCGCCTGAGATGATTAGTCAGGCCCTGGAAAAATTTGAAGCGGACGAGAATGTTCATCTTGTCGAAGGTGTGGTAAGTGATTTGGACGAAGAGAAACAATATGGTGCTGCGACGCTTTTGCTTGTATTACACTTTTTAGAAGACAATGGCGAAAAATTGGTTCTGCTCCAAGATATTTCCAAGAGAATGATGTCGCAAGCACCCTTGTTATTATTAGATATTACGGGCAATAAGGAGCAGATTCAACAAAACTTGCAGTTGTTGAGACTTCTTCTGCCCAAGGGGATAGATGAAATACAGGTCGCTCAAAGATTGCGAAGAATCGAGCATGAATTGTTGCATGTCTCGGAAGAACGATTAGCCGAGCTCTGTGAGGAAGCCGGATTTGAGCCTCCTGTTCGATTCTTTCAATCATCGATTTATATGGGGTGGATAACCCGAAAAAAAGATATTATTTCCTTTTCTTAGCAAAGGGATTGAAGGAAAGCCCTGCATTAATATAAAACGAAGGATCGGGACTTGCTTCCCATACATAATCGCGCTGGGTTTTGTTTTTTTCAAATACGCGTGCACGAGGTATGGTTTTTAGTCCTGATTTAAGGGTAGCAATAAAAGATCGGCCCAGGTTATGTTCATAAGTCAGACCCGAATTGATCTCCATCTGACTGAAGGTATATACTTTTTCAGCGCCCTGAAAGTTATAGAGGTAGAAGATCGTACTATTTAAATCGGAACCTATTGAAACGCGGCCATTCCGTAAGACCTCTTTTCGAAGGTAGGCTCCTTTAGGTAAGATGACATCAAGTATCATCCCATTGGCAAATTGTTGCTTGTAGGCAAAGGTTGGGAAAACCGGAATAATTGCTGCCGGATCTATAAAGCCGATGAGGCCCACCGCCATTTGAATCTCCCGCGTAGCTTTTAGTACCACAGTAGCAGATAATATCCCATTAATGCGTTCTATTGCTTTTTCACTCCCATTGGCAGCAACCGTTGCGGTATAAAATGCTACTTTGCCCCATAAACGTGAATAACGGGTAAGATTAAGTGATTCGTAATGATAATGATATTGATGGGTTGACTGTATGGTGGATTGTGCGATAGGGTCTAGACGATTGGAGTTGATAGAAGTGAATTGATAGCCAATATTGGTACCCAAGTTCCAGGTTCTGCTCTTTAAAAAATTAATGTTGATACTACCTCCGGCTTGGTACATCGATTCTACTTTTGTTTTAGGTAAATCCTGACCTTGGAGTTTTGATGAATAACGGTATCCTGTATTGGATTCATAGGTCAAATTGAGAACCCGTGTTATGGGGAATTTGTCGGTAACAACAGCCCTCACTTTTTGCTGTACGCTATCTTTAGTCTGTGCGATTGAAGTGGATATACGAAACAATAGTATAAACACTAAAAGTATTTTTTGCATAAATGTATGATTAAAATCATTGTAAGGATAGCCGAAATTTGTAGGTGGGATTTTTTTTTTAGACCAACAGGTCTTGTTTTTATACAAAAGTCCAATTTAGGGGAACAGTGAAAAGGAACGTTAAAAATCATCTCCCAGTTTTGGTATAAAAAAAACAGGTCTTCGTATAAGAGATCGGATTCTTGCCAAGAAAAGCTTTATTTTTGTTATTTAGGTTAAAATCATTCTAATGCATGCAAGACTTCAATAATAGCATTGTTTTAAGGTATTTTACAGAAAATAAATTCAGGCCACTGCGACATGTGTTTTTTCTGATCGGTTTACTGTTGCTCTTTGCAAATGCAAATTCGAGTTCTCATTTTCAAGGGAGTTACCGGTTTTATTTTTCTATTATCCTATGGTTTGTATTCGTCTGCATGTTTTACGCCAATATGTATGTACTGATCCCAAAGTTTTTCTTTAAGGGCAAATATGAGTTATATGTCTTAGCACTGATATTGCTGGTAACAGCCAGTTTGCTGGTAGTCATGTACATTGCAAATTACATCTATTCCATTCATATTCCCGCTATAAAAAAACCGGAGTCGGACTCTATGGGGCTAATCGCCGCATTATTTATCTGTATTCCGATTATTCTGACCACCACGACATTTAAGCTTTTTAAACGTTGGTTGGAAGACAATAAGCGTATTTCTGAACTGAAAAACCTGGCTTTGACCACAGAGCTTGTTTCTTTAAAAAATCAGATTCAGCCACATTTTTTATTCAATATGCTGAACAACGTTAAAGCTTTAATTCGAAAAGATCCGAATATGGCTACCGAGGTCATCATGAAGTTATCAGATTTTCTAAGATATCAGCTGTATGAAAATAACGATGATAAGACACTTCTGAAGTCCGAAATCAACTTTATTGGCAATTTCCTGAAATTGGAGGAAATACGCCGCGATAACTTAAAAACGCGTATATCTTGCCCAATAGAATTGGAAAAAAAAGGTGTATTTCTACCGCCGCATCTATTTACGGCCTTTGTTGAAAACGCGATTAAACATAGTCTTAGCGCCGGTGATGCTGATACTTTCATCACAATCCATTTTTCTGAGACGGATCAGCAGCTTTGTTTCGAATGTGAAAATTCGAAAGATCCCGACAACTCATTTGTCCGAAGCAAATATAGCGGACTGGGATTGGCTAATGCCAAAAGACGACTGGATCTGCTGTATAGAAATGATTATGAACTGTCGGTGTCAACAACTGAGACATTATATAGCGTTAAACTTACTATTCCCTTATGAATTGCATTATTGTAGACGACGAACCCCTGGCTAGGGAGGAAATGAAAAATTTAATCGAAGAAATTTCGTCTATTCAGATAGTCGGTACATTTTCCAATGCGATATCGGCATTGGAATGTATTAAGACAAACCCGGTGGACTTGCTTTTTTTGGATATCGAGATGCCGACGGTCAATGGACTCGATTTTGCACAGTCTCTTCCAAATGACAAGCTGGTTATCCTGACGACTGCCTATGCGCAATATGCACTGAAAAGTTACGAATTGGATGCAATAGATTATCTGCTGAAACCGATTAATAAAGACCGCTTAGCCAAAGCGATCGATAAAGCAATGGCCTATAAAAAATTACTAGCGTTAAAAGAAAACCAAAGTACGGTTGAGAAGGCCAGTGAGGATGCACTTTTTATTAAATCGGATAGGAAATACTATAAAATTGCATTTACTGATATTCGCTTTATAGAAGCACTCAAAGATTATGTGGTTATCTATACCCGGAATAATAAACTGATTACTGCAATGAATTTGAAGACAATTCACCAGAAACTTCCGGTGAGCCTGTTTGCGCGTACCAGCAAATCCTATCTGATTAATTTATCGTTTATTGATTCTTTTGATAACCATACTGTTTACATCGATAAGTTTGAAATCCCGATTGGTGAGATTTATCGAGAATCTTTCTTTAAACAATATACCGGAGGGCTACTTTGATCGAATAGTTATCCTAGGCAACCACAAAGCGATCCAGAAAATCGACTTGGATACCATAACTACGTAGGAAATTTGTCAGATAGTCGACACAACACTCTTCTGTTTCGAACCGGAAAATAGCCTCCTCATCATCAAGATCAACCGTGGCATCTTGTACTTGTGGAAGATGAGTTTTGACCAATTGCATCAAAAAAATTTTCTTGTCTTTGGTCTTCACAGAACTTTTAAAAATCAACACTTGCCTAACTTTCATCGCTACTAATTTATTTGCGTTCAAAATCATTTGATTCCCCAATCACCTGAGGTATCCTTACAAATCTATGTTCCTGGTGACACCGGGAAATCGATATTATACGAAAGCATTTAATTTTTATACAAAACAAGATTGAGCAGGCAGTGTACGCATGATGTAGATCAAAAATAAATACCAGCGGCTATCAATTCTAAATTTCTACAGAAAGGGGAGGCATCTTTGTCAGGTGTTACAGTTAAGTAGCTTTTTAGTTTTTGAAATATGATTACAAATTTAGTTATCCTATTTTTAAGCACGATAGTCGCTTTTTGGATCAGCGCTATCTGTGGAGGAGGGGCAAGTCTTATCCTTATACCTCTCTTGAATTTTATGTTACCTTCATCGGTCATTCCTTTTTCGTTGACTATCGGTACATTTACAAGTTCAGTCTCAAGAATAGTCGTTTTTAAACGGCATATCAACTGGAAAATCTTTTTATGGTTTGTGCCGTTTTCCATTCCAGCTGTACTATTGGGGGGATATCTGATTAAATATATCGAACCCTCTTATTTGCAGTTGATTGTCGCGTTTTTCCTTATTGGAAATATCCCCCAATTATTTGGATCAAAAAATGCGGATTTGCCATCGGAAAATAAGTATTCGAAATCTTTTCTGGCAATTATTGGTTTTCTTTCCGGCTTTATTTCGGGAATTACAGGTGCGATTGGGTTGCTGTTCAACCGGTTCTATCTGAGAATGGGCCTTTCCAAAGAAGAGATTATAGCCACCCGTGCCGCAAATGAAGTGTTTTTACATCTCGTAAAGCTTATTATTTATATTATTTTAGGTCTGTATTCTAAGGCAGCCTTGGGACTAGGTTTGGCTATTGCCATAGCAACAATAGTCTCTTCAGTGACAGTCAAATTTATATTGCCCTATGTCAGTGATAAGCTCTTTAAAAAAATAGGTTATGGCGCTATGGTGGTTTCGGGAGCAGTATTGCTGGTCGGTAGTTCGCGTAAGATTGTCGATCAGGATAGTTTGCTGATTAGCTTGGCTCATTTTCCAAATAAAACCGAGCTTACTTTGAGCTGGAGAGAAACAAATCTTGTCTTGGAATATAGTAAAGCTCATGGTCTGGAATTCGAACGATCTATTCACTGGACTGGTCTGCCGCTTCAGCTCCGGCAAAAATACTTTACCCTCAGCAAAAACCATAGTAGTATCCATATCGAAAAGGTTATGCAGTTTAGAAAAGGAGCCAGCTATGAATTTTACGCCCATAAAGAAGGTGTATTGACACGATTAGATTAGTGTTTTTTACGAACAACATGTTTGTTTTTAACGCTAATCCTCCATTATAATTAATACTAATTCTTGATTAAAATATATAATCTACCTATTTAGTAGTTTATTAAAAAATATTCCTATATTTGAGCCGTAGAAATATTTAGTAGGAAGGATATGGCATTGGAATATTTAGCACAACAGGCACACGAACAACATTTAGATCAGGCTTTTTCGCGTAAAGAACAAATGATGATGCGTGCGTTATGTAGGCTTAAAATGTCCGATCGTGTTTTATATATCGGTGCTCATCCGGACGACGAGAACAATAAATTGTTGACCTTTTTGGCTCAGCATCAGTTGGTCGATACGGCCTATCTTTCCGTGACGCGTGGTGAGGGGGGACAGAATTTTATAGGCACAGAAAAAGGACTGGATCTGGGTGTACTTCGGGTGCAGGAATCACTTGCAGCCCGTGCAATTGAGGGAACAAAACAGTTTTTTACACGTGCTAAGGATTTTGGATTTGCAAAATCTGTCGATGAAACGCTGGCACGATGGAATGAAAACGGTGTACTTGCCGATATGGTTTGGACAATCCGTTATTTTCGCCCTACTGTAATTGTAACACGTTTTTCACCGGATGTCCCAGACTCACATGGACATCATCAGGCCTCAGCAATTCTAGCGGCAAAGGCTTTTGATCTGGCCGCTGATCCATCAGCTTATATAGAACAGCTATCCGAATTGGAGCCTTGGCAGGCTCGGCAGCTCTTGTGGAATGTGTATCAGGACAGTGGTGTGAAGGATATCGGTGGAGAAGTAAGGCCTTTGCCAGCATATTTTTCGCTGGATATTCCAGTGAGACACGGCTCTTTGGACTTTCATTATGGTGAGATTGCTGCAGAAAGCCGTAATAGGCATCGTTCTCAGGCCATGGGAAGTCTTGTTCGGCATCAGCCTAGCACCGAATATTTTGAATTATTAAAAGGTACACCGATCAGTTCGGAGAAACAGCCCGCTATTTTTACGCAATATACTGCTCAAGATTCTTATTCACTCGTATTTAATCGCTTGGTGGACGATCTTATTGCAAAATGTGAGTCAGATACAGCAGAACTTGTTTTGGAGCTTGGAACGATTTTGTTTTGGATGAGGATTGTTCCTGATGGTCATGTTATCCATGAAAAGCGAGCTGAGGTAGAGCGTCTTCTGCTCGACTTTGCTGGTGTATCTTTGGAAGTACAGGCTATTGAGGAACTTTGGGTACCAGGAACCGAGGTTAATATGATCCTGAACGCGCATATCCCATCGGAATCCAATCTACAGCTGACCACAGTGAAAGTTCCATTTATTCGTAACGGAGAGCAAAAAGACTTTACTTTGTCACCTTCGAAGACGATCCATTTAAATGGTCAGCTTCTGGATACGATTTTACCTTCTTTTCCAACTTGGCTTAGTGCTGAGGGCGATGCACATAACTATGCGCCGGCGTCGCCTGCTGATGTTGTATTGACACAATTTGGAACTGAATTGTCTGTTCATTTGGAACTGCAGTTTGCCGGCTTACCGATCGCGGTTAAGTTACCTGTGAAACATGCTGGTAGTCCTGTTGCGGTGGCCCCCCCGGTGACAGCAACTTTTGATTCGGACATCGTGGTGCTCTCCAATGCGACCAGACGTTTAATTGCTTTAGAGCTACAATCTAATGTCTCCGAATCCTTATCTATAAAGGTTAAGCTTACGCTACCAGATGGGCTCGATGTATTTCCGAAAGAAATTGAGCTCAATATAGCGGGTAATGCAACCGAGAAGCTTAGCTTTGAGTTGAGGTCGCCTGCGCAGCAGGAATATATTCAAGAAATCGGCTTTGAGATTGAGACGGCTGCAGGACGGTATCCGTTCACATCCAGAAGTATTGTTTATCCACATATTAATCAACTAACTTACTTTCCCAAGGGCATATTGCGGGTGCTAAACTTACCCGTGAATATTACGGCCCAGAAAGTTGCTTATATTTCGGGGATGAACGATGAGCTTGCAGGGAGCTTACGCCAGCTTGTTGGTCATTTGGAGATTATTCCATTTGAGTCAATTGGGGGAATTGATCTCTCAGGCTTTGATGCAGTAGTTTTGGGAATACGAATATACAATAGCCATCCGCTAATTACGGGATTTCATCAACTTTTTCGTGACTATGTTGAGCAGGGTGGTGTATTGATAGGACAGTATAATACGCCGTATGATTTGCATTTGACGGAGGTTGGGGCTTATCCTTTGGCGGTTTCCCCGGAAAGAATTACAGATACGGAAAGCCATATATCATTTTTGAACCCTTCCCATCGCATATTGAACTACCCTAATGTAATCGGACAGCATGATTTTCAAAATTGGGTACAGGACCGGGCACTTTTTTTACCTCAAAAATGGGCTTCGGATTTTGAACCGATACTGCGTGGGCAAAATGGAGATAATCGTACGGAAGATGGGTTATTGCTGCTGCACAAAAAAGGAAAAGGTTATTATATCTATAACAGCCTGTCGCTCTTTCGACAACTGCCAGCAGGAGTAGCAGGGGCATATCGCCTTTTTGCGAATATGTTATCCCTAGCTTCGCATTAGACCAGAATCTTGTCGGATAAAAAAATCCCCAGTGCGTATTGACTGCACTGGGGATGGTATCACTGCTATTTTATGTCGATTTTTTCTAATCCTTTTTATGGAAAAAAGACGCTTTGGGAATATCGATCACTTTTGAATCATTGACATTGTATTGAAGTTTTAAAGTGAAACCTCCGCCAGCTTCAAGGAAATCTACAGCAATTGGGTGGTAGCCTGCTTCTAGCGCAATCTGTCCGCTTTTCATAATCGGTGCATGCTGCCCGTCATTATCAACGACAAGCTGATCATGGATCCGCAGGACACCACCATCATCACAAGTAAAATAGAAATTATAGATTCCTTTTTCTTTGACGTAGAGATATCCTCTTATTTTTGCACCAAAAGAAGGCATTTTGATGGTATCGCTTAGCGCTACATTGTTAATCACTTCCTGACGCACTTTGGAACCCGAAATGGCAGAAGTATTGGTAAAAGTTCCATTGAAAAATGTCGCCGTAAGACCAGGAACCACGGTGCTTTCATCAACTTTTATACCCTTTTTCCAAGTATCATTTTTAAAATCAACCTGATAGAGCTCACTTTTTGCGCCCGAAGGCGAGATTGTCGCAAAACGAATAGGGCCTTCTTTTTTAACGACAAGAGAGCCGTTCAGCACTGCGCTTTGCTTTGTTGGAAGACTACCATCGGTGGTATAATGTATTGGATTTTGAGGAAGTTCATTCGAGACTTTTAGTGTGGATTGTCCGTCGACAATTACCTGTGTTTCGGCGAAACCGTTGAGGTCTGGCATACGATACCGTAAACCCATTTTGTTCCAAAGTCCAAAGTGTGCAATCACTCGATTTCTATAGCTATCATACAGGGATTTGTTGGTCCATACGCGTTCCGATAAAGCACTTAAACGTGGGAGGATCATAAACTCTAACCGCGCGGTTGAGGGGATCATTTCTGTCCAGATATTGGCTTGTGCACCTTGGATCAAATGTGCTTTTTGGCTGGATATATCCGAAGGTACCACGCTCATATTGTACACGGCATCTAGGCTGCTGCTATTTGGAAGGTAATCAAAATAAAGCGGATTTGTAGGTGTCATAACGACCCTGTGACCACGGTTAACAGCTTCCATAGGTGCGTTTTTTACCCAACCACGCCAGTACATGACCATCATGCTGGTATCGGAACTGCCGTCCAATATTTCATCCCAGCCGATACTCTGTTTATTTTTTGAACGGATAAAATTGTTCACTCTTTTGACGAAATAACCTTGCAGATCATGTAAGTTAGGTATTTGCTTTTCTTTCATAAAAGCCTGCGCAGCCGCTGATTTTGACCAGGAGTCTTTTTCCACCTCGTCGGCACCAATGTGAATATAATGTGATGGGAATAGCTCAATTATTTCGCTTAGTACATTCTCAACAAAAGTATAACTGCTTTCTTTCCAGGGGCTGATCGGTACAGAAAATTGTTTTCCCCAGCCCGCGGACTGACTGTCCAATAGGAGTTCGGGATAGGCCTTTGTAGCCACCATCATATGCCCTGGCATATCTATTTCCGGAATGATTTCTATTTGTCGGCTACCCGCATAAGCTACAATGTCCCTGATATCCTGTTGTGTATAAAAACCGCCATATTCTTCCTTTCCGTTTGTTGTGCGGATCAATTCCTTAGGCAGATTAAAATCGGGATTTTCCTTGGCTTTAACAAAGCAGGCAGAATCCTGATTGTTATACGTCCGCCAAGCCCCTTGTTCGGTTAGTTTTGGGTATTTTTTGATTTCTATGCGCCAACCTTGATCGTCTGTCAGGTGCAGATGAAATTTGTTGAACTTGTAGGTTGCAAGTAGATCGATAAATTTATAAATATAATCTTTTGGAAAAAAATGACGGGCTACATCGAGTTCGACACCTCGCCATTGGAAAGCTGGCTCGTCTTTGACCGTTACATAGGGAAGAGCAAGCTTAGCTGTTGTTCCTGAGAGTAAATATAATTGCTGGATTGTCTGTAATCCATAAAATGCACCCTTTTCAGATGCGGCGATGATCTGGACACCTTTTTGATCTATGATCAATTCATACCCCTCATTTGAGAGCCCTTGATTTTTAATCAATTGCAACGTTGCGCTGGCTTTCTTTACGTTTTTTTTGTTCAGTTTCCCGAATAGGGAATGGTCGATCCATCCCGATAATGATTTAGAAGATAGGGCTGGATCAATATAGTAACCCAATTCTTGACCCTTTAGCTGAAAAAGGCCTGGCTTAGCCTCCAATTGCTGCGGAAATGGAATGAGTTGAGGAAGTGCATTTTTTTGTTGCGCAAAATTTAGTGTCGGCAGGTACAGGGCACAGGATAGGAGTAAGGTTGAGAAGATTTTATTCATGAACGTGTTTTTTGTGATTCACAAGTGTTATTAGATTTTGTTGCAATATACCAATATTTCAGGTATTGGCAGGTAATTTTAGTTGATCAATATTCCGTGAGATTATGCGCAATATTCCTCTTGGTACTATTATAAATGTTTGTTTGACATTTATATATTTATTCTTATCTTTAACTTGAAAATAACCTTTATTTGAATGGGCCTATGTTGTGTTTATATCCTGAATATTTTCATTGTATAGTTGTTGCGGTGCTCAACAATTTTGCAAAAAGTTACAAATGGATTGGGGCGAATGATAGTCGGCAAAGGATCTCATCCAAGAGAACAGGTTGGTGTTGTTAACTTATTTGGTGGTGGCGGAGCTATGAAAAATTTTCTCATTATTATTGTTTTTCTTTGGCAGTTGGCCTATGTTTATGGACAGCCCAACAATGCCCATTTTTTTTCCCTTCAAGATGGCTTAAGCAATCAGCAGGTACTGGATATCGTACATGACGATGAAGGATTTATGTGGGTAGCCACAGAGCTGGGGCTGAACCGTTATGCGGGAAAGTCTTTTAAATCGTATTATGCCGCCGATAAGCAGGACGGTCAATCGATCAATAGCAATGAAATTAATACGTTGCTGTATGCAGATAGGAAAGTATATATCGGAACAAGGTCCAATGGGCTGAATGTACTTGACCTAGGCACAAATAGATTCAGTTATTATACACATGATGCAGCTAATCCAAAATCCATAGCCACGAATGATATTACGGATATGATTGAAGGCAAGGATGGGAAATTGTGGTTAGCGACCTACCATCAAGGGGTGCAGCATTTTGATCCGGTAACGGGAGAATTTAGTCATTTCAATAAAAAGAATTTTCCGGGTCTTCCCGAAAATAGCATTTGGTCTCTGGCCGAAGATCAAAAAAGAATGCTTTACATCGGGCATGTTAACGAAGGTTTAACAATAATGGATCCCATTAGCCATTCTTTGAAAAGACTAACTAATCACAATACCTCCGGACAATTACCGGATAATGAAATTAAAGTTTTGTTTTGTGATCAAGCCGGCAATATGTGGATAGGGACCCGAAAGGGGCTGGCTGTGTATCATCCAGCTTCAGGTAAACTACAGCAGATTTCTTTGGCAAGATTGGCAAAAAATGGAAATGAACCTTTTGTATATGCGATTAAGGAAATTGGCCATACGTTGTGGATAGGGGCCGAATCGTCGCAACTCTTTTTATTGCAGCCGAGCTATGGTTATGATAAGCGTATTGAAGCCGTACAGCATGTAGAGCGTTTTGATCTGGGGAAAGGCAATAATACGATGGTCCAGCATATTACTCCCGATCGGTTTGGAAACGTTTGGCTAGCGTTATATGGTGGTGGCTTGGGAGTTGTGAGTCATATTGCCCCCTTCTTTAGTGTCTTTCCATCAGACAATATGCTGCCGGATCGACTGGCAACAGTGAGCAATGTATTGGTGGGTGAAAATCGGACAATACGTTTGGCGACTGAAGGTTCAGGTCTAGTCGAAATGAATGCGGAAGGGCGTTTATTGAGACAGATTACCAAAAAGAATGGTGGGGCAGACGATTTCCTGCTAACAGCTTTTAAGGATCAGCATCAACATGTTTGGCTCGGATTACGTAAAGGTGGAATTGCCGTTCAATATGCTGGATCGTCCGTTTGGAAAACCATTGATTTAGGTGAGCCTGTGACGGAGGTACGCGCGATTTATGAGGACCATTTGGGACAGATCTGGTTTGCAGCACATCAAGGGGTATTTATATACGATGAAGGAAAGGGGCATGTCCAGAAGCTTTTGATCAACAAACCAATGCTTGGCGATTATGCGCCCCGAACGTTAATGGAAGATGGCCAACACAATATGTGGGTCGGAACTTATGGGCAAGGACTCTATGTTTACGATCCCCAGCATAAACTGCTTCGAAAAATGGACAAGGGTAATGGCTTGCAAAATAACACGATTAATCATTTGTTGCGGGACAGAAATAACAATATCTGGGTGGCTACAAATCAAGGACTGGCTTTACAGGAAGCGGGTAAGAAGATTGGTGATCTGTCTCTATTGATGCCTCCGGGAGGGAATGCATGGCTTTTTGTCAATGGACTCGCAGAAGATCATACTGGAAATATTTGGTGTTCGACCAAATCGGGGATGTTACGCTATGTCCCGAAAGAAAGACGTTTTCTACAATATGACCAGTCTTTCGGTTTGCCATTGGGAGGTTTTATCAATGCAAGTGTAGGAAAAGACAGTGAAGGTCGACTGTATTTTGGGATGCAGGAAGGAATGTGTTATTTCAACCCAGCCACAATCCCGTCCAATTTACCAACCTCGCCCCTAAGTATTAGCCGATTTATTGTTTTTCGATCCGGAGAGTCCGGTACGCAGGTCGATAAATATCCCTCGTCGACAAAGGCAATTGAACTCAATTATGATGAGAATAGCTTTCGTATCGAACTTGCTGTGATGGACTTTGCTCTAGACGGTTTGGTCGAGTTTGGCTATAAATTGCAAGGGCTTAATAGTGACTGGATTTTTCTGGGAAACGAGACCAACCTCGATTTTCGTAATATACCCTATGGTGAACATGAGCTGCTGATTCGCACCCGGATGAAAAATGGGCAATGGTCGCAGGACTACCAGCATCTATTGATCAACATTGCGCCACCTTTTTATCTCAGTTTATCCGCCAAGATCGTGTATCTGCTTCTTGTGCTGCTAATTGGATATATTATCATTTCTTTCTATTTCAAAAAAATGAAAGCTGAATCCGAACTAAAACTGAAAGAGCGGCAACATGTGCAGGACGAACAGTTACATGCAGAACGCCTGAATTTCTATACGCATATAACGCACGAGCTACGGACACCTTTGACGTTGATTCTAGGCCCCCTTGACGACCTGTCCCAAGAGCAGCAGCTTACTGAAAAACATCGCGAACTGGTTCAGACGGTACAGAAAAGCGCTAATAGACTCTTCACATTGGTCAACCAGTTGTTGGAATTTAGGAAGGTAGAATCGCAGTTTAAACCCTTTGTACCCGAAGCTGGGTCTTTGGGAGAAATGCTCGTAGATCTTGCCCATAAATATAAAACATTGAATCACAAACCTGGTCTTCGGGTGTTGTCTGAACTCCCTGTGAGGGATTCACGTACGCTATTTGATGCCGAAATCGTACAATTGATCGTCGATAATTTATTGTCGAATGCCTATAAATATACCGAGTCAGGTTATATTAAACTAAGCTTGCATTACGAAGAATCGGATTTGGACCATTGGGCGGTGTTGTCCGTAGAAGATACAGGAGTAGGTATTAGCAAAGAAGATATCGGTAGGATTTTTGAAAAGTATTATCAGGTTGCGGGTACAGGTACTCAGGGTACGGGTATTGGTCTGGCCTTGGTGAAAGAACTTGTGGCGATCCATCATGGAAAGATTGATGTGAATAGTACATTTGGTCTTGGTACCACCTTTACGGTAAAATTGAAAACCGATCGATTAGCTGTTGAGAATGGCGAGCTGCCTGTTTCTTCGCAACGTCCGCTAGTGCTATTGGTTGAGGATGATCTGGAACTTCGTGAATATCTGGGAAGTACCTTGCAAAGACAGTATGATGTGGTGCTCGCCGAAAATGGAACTGTAGGCTATCAAATGGCGATGGCCAGGGTGCCGGATTTGGTGATCAGTGATATTATGATGCCCGATATGAATGGTTTTCAGCTTGTACAGCAATTGAAACAGGAACGTAGTACAAGTCATATCCCACTGTTGCTATTGACAGCAAAAAACACCGATGCAGACCGACAACGGGGCTATGATCTGGGGATAGACTCCTACCTGATCAAACCAGTTACAGCAGCTTTACTTTTCAAACGTATTGACAATCTATTGAACCGACAGAAACAGATCAATGAACTGGTTTTGGAAAGTTTAAATACAAAACCATCTTTTTCAACTACCAATATAGAACTAGAACAAAAGCCTACGGAGGAACTTTGGCGTGAAAATGAATTTGTTCAGGATTTTATGCAGATTGTCGAACAGCATATGCAGGATGAGGTATTGGATGCTGCTACCCTCGCTGATCGCATGAATATGAGTCAGTCTACCCTTTATCGGAAATTGAAAGGCATCACAGGGAAAAATATCAATCAGCTCGTACGTAAGATACGTATCCATAAGGCGGCAGATCTACTTCGGACCGGGAAGTATAACGTGACTGAAGTGTCATTTATGGTCGGAATCAATAGTGCGATTTATTTTCGGCAATGTTTTAAAGAGGAGTTTGGCCAGCTACCTTCCGAATATCAACGATCCGACAATAAAGCCCGCGTAGTGTATTAAAACAATCCACATCAGATAAGTATGCCCCTACTATTTCAACATAGCTAGGGGCATAGTTTTTTCGTAGATCAGTTTGAAAAAAAACATAAAATATGCCTTAAATATGTTTAAAAAGCTGTTTTTGACTAAAAAATATATGTTTTTTGACGGATTTGTGTACGATAGAATGCTGCAAAATCGGCTAAGTTTGAGGTATTAATCCAATTATAAATCTAGGTAGGGGTGGCAACGATGCAAAAGAAATAACCAAAGTAGACCGTAGTTTACCATCATATTGTCTTGTCCGGCTAGATTGTATTATTTACTGTTTAATTCGTATTGAAATTTATGAAAAACTTAAAGATTGCTTCTTTTTACACCATGTTGAGCGTGATGCCAACATTGCTGTATGCGCAGGAGAAGGTTACGGGACAAGTTTTCAACAAAGCAAACGAGCCTATCGTTGGTGCGAGTGTACTCCTCCTAGAAGGGGGGAAGGGAACCTCAACAGACAAATCGGGGAAATTTGAGCTGAATGCTAACAAAGGAACGCTCGTCGTGTCATTTGTTGGGTATAAGACTCGTCGAGTTCCATTGGATGGAACAACAAATTTAAAAATCCAGCTCGAGGCAGATGAAAATGTATTAGAGGATGTCGTCGTTGTCGGTTATGGTAAACAGTCCAAACGTAATATTACAGGGGCGGTAAGCAATATTAAATCGGAGGATATTGTACGGTCGTCATCGACGACGACTGCTGGAGCTTTGGCAGGAAAGGTGCAGGGGATCTCAGTGCGTGCCAAAGACGCGCGTCCAGGTCGTGGTGCAGCGATCGAAATCCGGAATATGGGTTCGCCTTTATATGTAATTGATGGTGTTGCTTATGGAGGTCAGGAAGGTACTGATTGGGTTGGTACACAGAATGGCTCCGGCGCAGATATCTTTAATTCGCTGAATCTCGAAGATATTGAGAGTATCTCTATTTTGAAAGATGCCGCCGCAGCAGTATATGGATTCCGTGCTTCCAGAGGTGTTGTATTGATTACCACCAAAAAAGGTGCAAAAGGAGAAAGTGCAAAAATTAATATTAATGGCTACCAAGGCTGGCAAAATTTGACACGTTTTCCGACCATGGCGAACGCTAAACAATACACACGTGGATTAGTTGAGGCCGCACAGAATGAAAACCGCGACCCGAAGACGGTATATACGCCTGAAGAGTTGGCGAAATGGCAGGCAGGGACAGAGCCCGGCTACCAAGGCTATGATTATTATGACATGGTGATCCGTAAGAATATTCCACAGCGATACATCAATGCCAATGTCACCGGTGGAAATGAAAAGTCCAATTACTTCCTGTCATTGGGCCACCTCAATCAGGATGCAATGATCAAGGATTTCAATTATAAGCGAACCAATTTCCAAGCCAATATGGAAGCTGAGGTACTCAAAGGACTTACTGTCGGGACGCAGATTTCAGGAAGACATGAAGGAACACAGGATGTTGGCTTACCAGGTGGGGATGGATACTTCTCGTCTATTTTGGCTATTATGAAAAATAGACCGACTGTAGGTCCCTACGCAAATGACAATCCGGAATATATCAATCATACCAATGATTTTCCCTATAACCCGGCTCTCTTTAGTCGCGATATTGCCGGCTATAAAGACAATAAATACCTTGCTGGAAATGTGAATCTCTTTGCGGCCTATAAGACAAATTTTGGTTTGTCGGCAAAAGGAACTGTTTCTTACAATTATACCAACAATAAATTTGAAGGCTTCCAATATACCTATGATGTATATCGGTACGAAAATAATGCCTATAAGCGTACTGGTGGAAGTGATGCTGGCTGGCGTTACGATACCACGAGGGAGATTGTTTCTCGCTTTGCACAGTTCCAGATCGATTATAACAAGCAGATCGGCGATCACACTTTCGCGGGAATGTTAGGCTATGAGCGTTCAGATTGGGACCGGACGTATAAGGCATTGGGCGCAAATCCTTCAAACAATTATATTCCGTTGTTAAGACTGTCGGAGCTCAATAGTTTGGCCGATGAATGGGCTTACGAGGCTCGGGCTGGATATATTGGCCGTATCAATTACAACTACAAGGGCAAGTATCTTCTGGAGGTACTGGGCCGTTATGATGGTTCCTTTAAATATTATGAAGGTAAACGCTGGGGATTGTTTCCAGGAGCATCGGTAGGTTGGCGTATTTCGGATGAAGGGTTCTTTAAACCCTTAAAATCTGTGGTGAGTGACCTTAAAATCCGTGGTTCGATCGGACAAACAGGACTTGAAGAGGGCGTGGGAATGCACGATTACCTTGCCGGATATAATTGGGCGGCTGGAAGTGCTGTCTTAGACGGAGCCTATGTGCCCGGGGTACAGCCTAGAGGTTTACCAGTTCGCAACCTCTCCTGGGTTAAAAATACCAATTATAACATGGGTATCGATGCGACACTGCTGAAAAATAAGCTGACATTGACGGCCGATATCTTTAAAATTATCCGTACTGGATATCCTGGCAAACGGTACGATGTCTTATTACCAGCCGAAATCGGTTACGATCTTCCCAATGAAAACCTTGGTAAGAACGGCTATTATGGAGCCGAAGGTATCATTACCTATACCGATAAGGTCGGTGAGCTTAACTATGTTGTCAGTGGGAATATGACTTTTTCACGTTATCGTGACCTAGAAACCTATAAGCCTCGTTTCAGTAATTCGTGGAATGAATACCGTAACTCGATTGAAGACCGCTGGGGTGGAGTATGGTGGGGATACCAAGTAGTTGGACGATTTCAGTCGGAAGAAGAGATCCGCAACCATCCGATCAATAATGATGGTCAGAACAATAGGACGCAACTTCCTGGTGATCTGATTTATAAAGATGTAAACGGCGATGGGGTTATCAATGATATGGATCAGCGTCCGATCGGTTATCCGACGGGTTGGGCACCGATGATGAGCTTCGGTGGTCGGATAGGACTCGACTGGAAAGGCATCAACTTAAATATTGATCTGGCCGGCGGTGCGGTGCAATCCTGGTTTCAGGATTATGAGTTACGTAATGCCTTCCATGGTGGGGGTAATTCTCCAGCCTATCTACTTGAAGATAGATGGCATCGCAAAGACCCTTATGATCCAAACAGTGAATGGATTCCGGGACGCTACCCTGCGATTCGTAATGGCAACTCAGGTCCCAACAGTCGAAATAGTGATTTTTGGTTGACCAATGTACGTTACCTGCGTGTTCGCAACCTGGAGGTTGGATACAATCTACCAAAAGCATGGATTCAAAAGATAAAGGCCGAAAAAATACGGTTCTATATCAATGCCTCAAACTTGATTTCGTTTGACAATGTCAAAGACTACCAGATTGATCCTGAGATCGAAGCGAGAGCAGCAGTAGTATATCCACAGCAAAGGGTATTTATGGTTGGATTTAATATGACTTTTTAACATGAAACTACGATTTAAACTTACATATATAGGAGTTGCTTTATTGACCTTGTCCTCGTTGAGCAGCTGCAATCACGACGATTGGTTTGACCGGGATTCAAAATCATTGATTACCGATGCACAGCTTTGGAATGACCCGAAACTGTTGACTTCACTCGTCGCCAATTATTACGACAGAATGCCAACGCTACATGGTGTTTTCAATACAGGAGGAATGACCGAATTGGATGATGCCATGTGGTCGGGACATCGCGATCAAAACTGGCGTAATGATTATCAGTTTGGTGACGATTACGGTCGCTATTGGGATTATGGACTGATTCGGGATCTGAACCTTTCTCTCGAAAATATTGATCAGTTCAGTACACAATTGTCTGATGCACAACGCAAGCAGTATAAAGCCGAAATACGCTTCATCCGCGCTTTCGTTTACTTTGAGCTCGTCAAACGCATGGGTGGGGTTCCGATCGTTACAACCCAGCTCATCTATGACTTTAGCGGTGATCCAACACCATTGCAGGTGGCACGTGCCAAGGAGTATGAAGTATACGATTTTATTTACAAAGAATTGGAAGAGATCAAGGAAGATCTTGCCGTCTATAATGCCAGTAAGACCAGAGCCAACAAGTATACAGCATTAGCTTTGGAAAGCCGGGCAATGCTTTATGCGGCATCCATCGCGAAATATAATAATCTAATGGCCTCACCGATAACGACTTCTGGAGGAGAGGTGGGGATTCCAGCCAATATGGCGACGGGGTATTATACCAAGTCACTGGCTGCTTCCAAGGAAATTATGAATGGCCCCTATGCGCTTTATAATGAGAATGCCGATAAAGGTGCCAATTTTTATGATATGCTCAATAAGAAAACTGGTGCTGAAGTCATCTTTGCCAAGGATTTTGTCACGAGTTTAAAAGTTCACCGCTTTGCTTATGACAATATCGTCAGAAGTCTGACCGAAGACAATGAGTCGTCATCGACGATTTCTCCTTCATTGAGTCTTGTAGAAAGTTTTGATTATCTAGACGGTAGCAAAGGTACACTACATGATAAAAACGGCGCAGGAAATTACGTAGCCTACCAAAATATTAACGATATTTTTGCGAATAAAGATGCTCGTTTGTTTGGGACTGTGATTTATCCGGGAACTTCCTTTCGGGGACGTGCTGTGAGTATTCAAGCTGGAGTGGCAACTTGGGGGACGAATGGAGCTTACCAGTTTACAGCAGCGCCACAACTGGGACAGAATTATGCGAGTGGTGGTTTGTGGACCGGCTTTGATGGACCGCTTTATGACGCACAGGACGTCAGCAACACCGGCTTCTATATCCGTAAATTTGTCAGTGATGCGCCGGCAGCCAGTACACGCGGTACATCAGCTGCTAACTGGTGGCCGTGGTTTCGTCTTGGTGAAATTTATCTCAACGCGTCAGAAGCTGCATTTGAGCTGGGACAGACCGTGGACGCAAGAACTTACGTCAATAAATTACGCGAAAGAGCAGGATTTCCGGCCAATAGCGTTAGTAACCTAACAATGGATATTATCCGGAACGAACGCCGTGTCGAACTTGCTTTCGAAGATCATCGTTACTATGATCTTAAAAGATGGCGTATTGCACATTTGGTGTGGGACGGATCGGAAAATGATTCCAACGCTGTTGTATATGGACTATATGCTTATCGTGTCGTGCGTCCAGGGCATGCCGATGACGGTAAGTACATCTATGAACGGGTAAGACCTGCGCGTTTCAGAAAGGCACGCTTTTTCCGTATGGCCAATTATTATGCGTCCATTAGTCAGGATGTCATTAATAAAAACCCTAAAATAGTTAGAAATCCATTCCATTAATCTAGTTGTACCATGAAAATAAAATTTTTAAGCTTATTGGTAGCTTTTGCAAGCCTACTCGTTGTAGGTTGCAAATATGATAATTTTGAAGCCCCAAAATCAACGCTCTCGGGACGCGTTGTTTATGAAGGAAAGGCGATTGGCGTTCGGAATAATGGGCCTCAATTGGAATTATGGCAGGATGGGTATCCGCTTCGCTCAGCAATACCCGTATATTTTGATCAGGACGGCTCTTTTTCTGTTAGTCTTTTTGATGGTGAATACAAATTGGTGCGGAAAGGAGATTCACCATGGCTACAACAGGCAACAGATACGGTATTGGTGCAAGTGAATGGCAATACGACAATTGATGTGCCTGTAACACCCTATTTCACGGTGACAAACGAGTCTTTTCAAAAAAATAATAACAGTATTACTGCTAACTTTACGGTTAATAGAATAGTAGGTACGGCAAATTTGGAGTTTGTGCGACTTTACCTCGGTAAATCTGTTTTAACAGATCAGGTACAACGCGAGCTACGTGTGGATGCCAATTTGGCTAATGTTGCTTTTGGTCAACCGACAAGTATCGTCGGTGAATTGCCGGACAACCTGAAAAACCTCGATTATGTGTTTGCCCGAATAGGGGTGAAAGCTACGGTATCTGGAGAGTATTACTATACGGCAGTTCAAAAAATAGCTTTAAAATAGGTGCTGATGGCAAGTAAAATTGCCGGATTACGAAGCCACGGGATTATATCCCGTGGCTTTTAAAGATGCAAAAAAAATGGTCTAATGCTTATTTATTCTACTAAACCTTCATGAAAAAAAACAAAATTTCAATCTTAGTTACCTTATTTTTAATACATGCTACATGCGGTGTTTTTGCTCAGGCTTATCGCAGCGGACCTACGGACAAAGATTTTGCAGGTTATTTATTTGCCTATTTCAAAGGTAATGCTGTCGCAGATGAGGCTGTTTGTTTTGCGATCAGCACAGATGGCTATACCTACAGAGCCTTAAATGAAAACCAGCCTATTCTGGATTCGAAGGTGATCAGCAAGACTGGCGGTGTACGTGACCCCCATATTCTCCGTGGCGAAGATGGGAAAACATTTTATATGGTGCTCACCGACATGACCTCCTCCAAAGGCTGGGATTCTAATCGGGGTTTGATCCTGCTAAAATCCGAAGACCTTGTGCATTGGTCTCAACAAGCAATCGATATCCAGCAGCGTTTCAAAGGTCAGGAAGCGTTGAAAAGAGTATGGGCACCACAGACTATATATGACCCTTCGGTCGGTAAATACATGGTGTACTGGTCCATGCAGCACGGAAATGGTCCGGATATCATCTACTATGCTTATGCTAATAAGGAGTTTACGGATTTTGAAGCCGAACCTAAAGTGCTGTTTCTTCCAAAAAATGGTAAATCCTGTATCGATGGCGATATTATTGCAAAGAATGGCTTGTTCTACCTTTTTTACAAAACTGAAGGACATGGAAATGGCATTAAGCTGGCGATAACCGATTCACTGACTTCGGGAAAATGGATTGAACAACCGGGTTATAAACAGCAGACCAATGATGCTGTGGAAGGATCCAGTGTCTTTAAACTCAATCAGTCGGATAAATATATCCTTATGTATGATGTCTATGGTAAAGGGAAATACCAATTCTGCATCTCCGAAGACCTTGATCGTTTTAAAGTAATCGACCATCAAATTGACATGGATTTCCATCCACGTCATGGGACCATTATTCCTATTTCAAGACAAGAACTTTTGGATTTGACCTCCAAATGGGGGAAACCCAAAGATATGGAATTCGCATTTCGAAAGAATCCAGTTTTGGATGGCTTTTATGCCGATCCGGATGTACTCTATTCCAATAAAACAAAAAAATACTATATCTATCCAACGAGTGATGGTTTTGATGGCTGGGGGGGCTATTATTTCAAGACCTTCTCGTCTTCCGATCTCAATCAGTGGAAAGATGAAGGGGTGATTTTGGACCTGAAAAAAGATGTTGCCTGGGGACCTCGAAATGCATGGGCACCTACAATTACGGAAAAGAAAGTCAAGAACGATTACAAGTACTATTATTATTTTACAGCAGCGCAAAAGATCGGTGTTGCGGTGGCTGATTTACCTACCGGGCCTTTTAAGGACGCGGGAAAACCGCTGATCGATTTTAAGCCTGAGGGTGTCAATGGCGGGCAGGAGATTGATCCGGCGGTGTTTAACGATCCGAAATCGGGAAAAAGCTATCTGTATTGGGGAAATGGCTATCTGGCTGTTGCTGAACTCAACAAAGATATGGTTTCGATCAAAAAAAATACAGTCAAGGTACTCACTCCGGATAAGACATTCCGCGAAGGTGCCTATGTTGTCTACCGTAAAGGACGCTATTATTTCTTTTGGTCAGAAGACGATACCCGCAGTGAAAATTATCGGGTACGCTATGGAACTGCAACTTCCCCTGATGGACCGATCACTGTTCCGGCTAATAATTTAGTCTTACAAAAAGATCCTGCGAAAGGGATCTATGGCACTGGGCATAATTCGATTTTGCAGATTCCCGATAAAGACGAATGGTATATTGTTTACCATCGATTCAATTATCCCAAAGGTATTGATATGGGCGACGCAGCAGGATTTAACCGGGAGGTATGCATGGATCGTTTGTATTTTGATGATCAGGGCAATGTGTTGCCTGTTGTTCCAACGCTTTAATCACTTGAACCTAATGCAAAAAAGTAAAATGAATAATCTCATAAAAAAACTATCCGTCTTAGCTGTTTCTATTGGTATGGGCATCAGTGGCCTATACGCACAGGCTGGATTTGGTGAGGCCGAAGCGATCAATTCAGACTGGCGTTTCCATTTGGGTGATATCCAGGGGCAGGCCAGCGCAGAAACGAAGCGTGGAGCCTGGCAGCAGGTCCGTTTGCCCCATGATTGGGGCGTAAAATACCCCCTCAGTCCAAGTTTAGCCAGCGCGACAGGCTATTTACCGGGCGGTATTGGCTGGTATCAAAAACAGCTCCCGATACCTATGGAAGATCAGGGCAAAAAAATATTTATCTATTTTGAGGGCGTATACAACCGAAGCGAGGTGTTTATCAATGGTAAATCTGTTGGAAAACGCCCCAACGGCTATATATCCTTTTCTTATGATATCACGTCATATATTGAGTTTGGAAAAGAAAATACCATCGCTGTTAAGGTCGATCACAGTAAAAGTGCCGATTCAAGATGGTACACGGGATCGGGCATTTATCGTGACGTTTGGCTTGTAAAGGCCAATCCCTTGCATATCGATCAATGGGGAGTATATGCCTATCCCGAGCTAAAGCAAGGGAAAGGAATGTTAAATACCGAAGTGACCGTTGTCAATAGTACGTCCAACGGCAGTGCGGTTACCGTTGTGCAGGAGTTGATTGATGCCGCAGGGAAGGTTGTCGCTAATAAATCGGAGAAAGTGAAGGTTGATGCTGCCGCTAAAGCGACGATACAGCAGCAGTTGACGGTTGCAAACCCTAAATTGTGGAGCTTGGATCAACCCGATCAATATACCTTGCGGACAAGCGTATTGCAAAATGGAAAGCAAATTGATCAGTCGGCAATCAAAACGGGCTTCCGAACTTTTACATTTGATCCAAACAAGGGCTTTGCTTTAAACGGCGAATGGATGAAAGTCAAAGGCGTATGCCTACATCACGATGCCGGTGTGCTGGGTGCTGAAATGTATACCGAGGTATGGCGTCGGCGGCTGCAGACATTAAAATCTTTGGGTGTCAATGCCATTCGAACCAGTCATAATCCGCAAGCATCCTCGCTTTACACCTTATGTGACGAGTTGGGGCTGTTGGTTATGGATGAGGCATTTGATGAATGGGAATTTCCAAAACGGAAATGGCTGCAGGGCTGGAATGTCGGAACGCCCGGTTTTGAGGGATCGTATGACTTTTTTGAAAGCTGGGGCGAGCAGGATCTTGCAGATATGGTCAAACGGGATCGCAATCACCTCTCGATTTTCGCCTGGAGTATAGGGAATGAAGTGGATTATCCAAATGACCCTTATTCACATCCTGTCCTTAACGGCGAGAAGAAGGAGGGTGGTTTTACACAGGCTTCGTATGGCGGATACAAAAAGGATGCACCAGATGCGATGCGTCTTGGGGATATTGCCCAAAAACTGGTTGCTACAGTAAAAAAATATGATAAAAGCAGAGCTGTTACAGCAGGGCTTGCAGGTGTGGCTATGTCCAACGAAACAGCCTATCCGGGGGCACTTGATATTGCAGGGTACAATTATACCGAAAGTCGTTATCAACTGGATCATCAGCGTTATCCAGCACGCGTTATTTTTGGAAGTGAAAATCGACATGATCTTCCAGCATGGCTTGCGGTGCGTGACAACAAGCATATATTTGGCCAGTTCTTGTGGACAGGTATTGACTATCTCGGAGAGTCGGGGCGTTGGCCTTCACGTGGATTTTATTCGGGACTGCTGGATTTTGCAGGTTTTATCAAACCGAGGGGTTATTACCGCCAATCGCTGTGGTCCGATAAACCAATGGCTTATTTGGGAACCTATCCATTGAAGGGCGGAGCAACGACTACCGATGTCTGGTCTGCATTGGAATCCGAACAGGGGCAACGGAAAAATGAAGCGCCCTCCATGGATGCCTGGCCAATTTGGAACTATCAGGAGGGGCAGCAAATCAGGGTGGTCTGTTATACCAATAGCCCTCAGGCGCGATTGGAACTCAATGGTAAAGTTGTTGGCGAAGAGAGAAATTACGATGAGAAGACAGGTATCATCTTTTGGGATATTCCCTATGCAACTGGTAAACTAGAGGTTGTTGGTCTGGACACGAATAAAAAAGAAGTAGTTCGGCACACTATCGAATCCAGTGAACGTCCGGCGGCGATCCAGGCGACGGTGATAGGAGGGAAAGCGATTGAGAGCGGTGGCATTTTGCAGGTTGCCTTGCAAGTGGTGGATAAAAAGGGACTTCCTGTAGTCCTTTCGGAAGATGAAATCACCTGTGATATTGCTGGACATGCACGATTACTGGGTATGGAAGCAGGGAACAATGCAGATATGGGCGACTATACCGATAATAAACAGCGCGTCTATCATGGAAAAATGATCGTGTATGTTCAGGCTTTGGGCAAATCGGGCGATACAATTAATATACGATTTACCTCGCCTTGGTTGACTATGGCAAACGTAACCTACAGCATAAAATAATTAACTCACTTGTCTTTATTGAACTTCTGAACTAAAAAAAGCACCGGAAAACTCCGGTGCTTTTTTTATGCCAAAATCTTATTGGATGTTCATTTCACTATTGGAAAAATTACGGTTTTATATAGTTCTTTATAAAATAACGTAATCCAACCTTATTAAATAAAAAAAATTATTAAATACTTTTTTTATTATAAATTTTATTATTAATTTAGCTTCACTATAAATCTAAAGACTGACTCAATTATATCCATGCGTTTAATCATATGCCTTTTATGTGCTGTTGGCACAATGTTGGCCAAAGGACAAGAGCTTTATACGTTACAGTCTGCTCATCTTTCTGGAGTAGATTCCGGCTACGTTTATATACCCAAGATGAAGCCGGACAACCGTGCCTTACCTGTCGTGTATGTGCTGCATAGTCATGGGGCAAATTATAAAAGTCTTTCAAAATTTGTCGATTTTCAGGCATTGAGCGATCAATATGGCTTTGTGGTGGTATGCCCCGACGGTCTTCGGACGAGTTGGTTTTTAGACAGTCCACAAAAAGGCGGAGCACAATTTGGTCGGTTCCTGACAGGGGAATTAATGCCATACATACAGGGCAAATATCATACAGATCGGGACAACTCATTTATTACGGGTGTAAGTATGGGGGGGCATGGTGCACTTTCGCTCTTTTTTAACTATCCATCATTTTTTAAAAGTGCTGGTAGCAGTTCGGGAGTTGTCAATCTGAGACATTCGGCTTTCAAGAAGACAAGTCTAGCCCAACATTTAGGTCAGTACAGCGATCAAAATCCATTATTCGATCGTTTTAGTGTCATCCATAATGTCCATAAGATCGCTGGGAGTGAAAAGACATTTATTTTTGATTGTGGTACTGAAGATTATCTATATGGGGCCAATAAGTCCCTTCGGGATAGTTGTGATGTACTCAAGATCAAAGCCACTTATATTGCGCAGCCCGGCGCACATACCTCTGGCTACTGGGCCAAAACCATTCCGGTTCATTTCGCTTATTTTAATCGTCTGATCCATTAATCGATAACCTATATGTTTTATTCACCTTATACTGATCCCTTAGTCCGGCAACAAAATAGTGTATCCCTGGTTCTTAAACCGGTATTTGGCGCGTATTTTTTAATTATTTACTGCAATTAACTTCATATGAATTGGTTTAAATCTTTTTTTTCTATTTTATTGATTTCTGTCACACTCTCCTCGCAGGGGCAGGCTGTTGCTTCATACGATGTCTTGATTGTGGGAGGGGGCGCAAGTGGTGTTTCTGCGGCTTTGCAAGCTGCCCGTTTGGGAAGTAAGGTCCTTGTGGTGGAAGAGACAAGCTGGTTGGGTGGTATGCTCACTGCCGCTGGGGTCTCCGCTATTGATGGTAACCATCGTATGCCTTCGGGAATATGGGGCGAATTTAGGGCAGAACTTTATGCCTATTATGGTGGTCCAAAGGCAGTGGAAACAGGCTGGGTAAGCAATACGCTATTTGAGCCTTCGGTCGGTAACCGCTTGCTAAAAAAGATGGTTGGAGCCGAAAAAAATATTGCCGTTTGGTATAAAAGTACCCTTTTGGACCTGAAAAAACAGCCTAAAGGCTGGACTGTTACCATTGAGCAGGAAGGAAAAAAGAAAACCGTAAACGCTTCTATTTTAGTCGATGCGACGGAATTGGGGGATCTCTTGCCGCGTGCGGGTGTTGCTTACAGCATCGGTATGGATAGCCGCTACGATACGAAAGAAGAATTTGCTCCCGAAAAGGCCAATTCAATAATTCAAGACCTTACTTATGTCGCTATCCTGAAAGACTATGGTGCCGATCCAAAGAGATTGCTAAAGAAACCTCAAGGTTATGATCCTAAAGAGTTTGAACATGCCTGCGATGTTAAAGATCCTGCTTCACACAGCAATACGCCTATCATCAATTGTGATCAAATGATTACCTATGGCAAATTGCCGAATGGAAAATACATGATAAACTGGCCTAAAGACGGAAATGATATCTACCTGAATATTATTGAAATGTCGCCAAAGACGAGGACGGTGGAATTGCAAAAGGCGAAAGATCATACCTTACGTTTTGTATATCATCTTCAAAATCAGCTTGGTTTTAAAAACTTGGGGCTTGCCGATGATGAATATGATACGGCCGATAAACTTCCCTTTATTGCTTACCATCGCGAGTCTAGACGTGCTAAAGGCTTGGTACAGCTTACATTGCCTTATGTGCAGAGTCCTTATCAGCAGGAGCTGCCTTTGTACCGCACAGGTGGGATAGTAGGCGATTATACCATCGATCATCATCACCTGAAGAACCCGGATGCTCCCAAAATTGATTTTGTTAAGATTCGGGTACCATCTTACAATGTACCCCTTGGGAGTTTGATTCCTGATAAAATAGCGGATTTTATTGTTGCTGAAAAAAGCATCAGTGTGAGCAATATTGTGGCTGGGGCCACCCGCCTTCAGCCAGTTGTATTGGGTATTGGTCAAGCTGCTGGAGTACTGGCAGCGCTGTCTGCAAAACAAGGTGTTGCTCCCAAAGATCTTTCATTAAGGGAAGTCCAGCAAGTACTTTTGGACAATCATGCCTATCTCATGCCCTTTATCGATGTTGATCCAAAAGATAGCCGGTTTCAGGCAATCCAACGTATTGGAGCAACCGGGATTCTTAAAGGAAAAGGGGTGCCCTACAAATGGGCCAATCAGACTTGGTTCTATCCCGAACACCGCATAAGTGAAGTAGATCTGATCGATGGTATGCGTAGTTATTATCCATCGGCCGATAAAGTCGCTGGCTCGGGTGCCGATGTCACAGCAGAATTTTTTGCGGCTCTATTGCTCCAGGTCGACCCCAGTTTGAATAAAGATAAAATCTGGTCCGTCATTGCAGCAAAAGAAAATCAAGTGTTAACAAGGGCTCAAGTGGCAGTTGTGTTGGATCTTATCCTAAAGCCGTTTGAACGGCCGGTGGATTTTACTGGCCAATTTATAGCAACAAAAAATTGATTTCCGAACGCATAGAAAAACGAGATGATACCAATTTTACCAAATTCTACAGCGACCCCACAGCAGCGAAACGATAGTTTGGATGCTCTGCGGGGAATTGCGATCCTTTTAATGGTGCTTTCATCGAGCATTTCATTTGGAAACCTTCCTGCTTGGATGTACCATGCACAGGTGCCACCGCCCAAACATGTATTTGATCCCAGTATAGCAGGTATAACCTGGGTAGATCTGGTTTTTCCGATTTTCCTTTTTACGATGGGGGCGGCCATCCCATTGGCTATGCGGAAAAAAGTGGCTAACCTAAACGCTTTACCTATCGTGGGTGCAATTTTTAAGCGTTTTGTTGCCTTATTCTTTTTCGCCTTATTTTCTTTTTATATGCGCGCTTGGGTTATGAGTGGAGAGCCTGCTGCGTCGCAGTATCTCTTGTCAATCGTGGGGTTTGTCCTGCTCTTTGCACTCTATGCCGATTTAAAGTCCTATTTGCCGATGCGGACCGCGAGACTTGTTCACGTAGTGGCCCTGTTGCTATCTGTTGGGATGCTATATCTATTGTATGCACAAACGGATAGATTTACCCTCCAGAAGACAGATATTATTATTCTGGTACTGGCCAATATGGCTTTGTTTGGAACGCTGTGGTGGTGGCTGACGGCAAAATCCATCTGGTTACGTATAGCGATTTTACCATTTATTATGGGCGTTTTTTTGGGATCCAAAGAAGTCGGTAGTATCAACGAATTTATCTACAAACTCAGCCCTGCGACTTGGCTTTATCAATTTTATTACCTCAAATACCTCTTTATTATCCTTCCGGCTACAGTTGTCGGCGAGTGGATTATTGCTGATACGTCGTTGGTCGACAAACCCGGGATGCAGCGGTCTCAACTGGCATTACAAGGCTTGCTCTGTGCACTTCTAATTGGGCTGAATGTCTTCAATCTCTACATGCGCTATCTCGATATCAATATCGGACTTACCCTGATGTTGATCTTTTCGCTATGCTTCTGTTCAGGTGTTTTTCGGAAGGGCGAAGTACTGACACTACGGGCAAAAATAGCCGTACTCGGAAGCTATCTGCTTTTTTTAGGACTGATCTTCGAAGCGTATGAGGGGGGAATAAAAAAGGATTATTCCACATACAGCTATTATTTTGTCTGTACGGGCTTAGCCTGTTATGCGCTAACAATGCTGTGTTGTATCGAGAATCTTGCTTTTGGAAAACCGCTGTTTCGAGGTATAGCATTGGTTGGTAAAAATCCGATGGTCGCCTATACCGCAGGAAATCTATTGTTGATCCCACTATTGGCGCTTACGGGACTACAGAGCGCTCTTGATCAGATGGGGGCACAGGGTGTTTTTGGGGGAGTGATGCGAGGTGTATTATTCACCGGAATCGTGGCGCTGTTGACGATCGTGAGCAGCCGGTTAAAACTTTATTGGAAGTCATAAAATGAATGAATTATTAGAACAAACGGTGGAGCTTCGCAAAGGGCGTAAGGCACTTCCGCCTATTTTTTGGATCTCCACAACATGGTTTGCCATGGGGCTACCTTTTGTTGCCCTTTCGGGTGCGAGCTCCATTATGTATAAAAATTTGGGGGTATCGGACGCACAGATTGCTTTTTGGACCTCATTGATTATGCTGCCCTGGACAATAAAACCCTTATGGGGGCCTTTTTTGGAGCTGTATAAGACCAAGAAATTTTTTGTCTATACCACGCAGATACTCACGGGGCTACTCTTTGGTCTACTTGGTCTTACGCTACAGTTGGATCATTTCTTTAGCTTCTCCATTGCCTTATTGACACTGATCGCATTCAGTGGTTCCACACATGATACCGCAGCCGACGGGGTATATTTGAATGAACTGAATGCAAAACAACAGGCAAAATATGTCGGCTGGCAAGGTGCCTTTTATAATGTGGCCAAAGTTTTTTCTGGCGGCGTACTCGTTTATTTGGCGGGGCAATTGGAGCAGGAAATCGGCATTAAATCCGCGTGGATGGTGGTGATGTTTGCTTATGGATTTATTATGTTGGGGATTGGATTGTACAGCATACGTGCTTTACCTGCTCACGATGAAGCACCCAAATCCACTTCTTTAAAGGAGGGAGTGGATACGCTTAAAGACGTTATCATAACTTTTTTTCAGAAAAAGAATATTTGGTTTAGTTTACTTTTTATTGTCTTTTATCGTTTTGCTGAAGGGCAGGCCATTAAGATCACCCCCTTATTTTTTAAAGCGCAACGTACCGAAGGTGGTCTGGGCCTCAGTACTTCGGAAATTGGATTGCTTTATGGTGTATTTGGTGCCATAGCTTTTGTGTTGGGATCGATTGTCGCAGGCCATTTTGTATCCAAAAAGGGCTTAGACCGGAGAACACTTATGATCCTTTGTGCCTTTTTTAATGTTCCATTTGTAGCTTATGCATTTCTTGCGATCACATTGCCGACAAACCTTTATCTCATAGCTGCTGCTGTCGCCATCGAGTACTTTGGATATGGTTTTGGCTTTATCGGAATTATTCTTTTTATCATGCAAAATATTGCCCCAGGTAAATATAAGATGGCACACTACGCTTTCGGAAGTGGACTTGTTAATCTGGGATTTATGATTCCTTCGATGATAAGCGGCTGGCTGAGTGATCATTTGGGCTATAAAGAATTTTTTATCTGGGTGTTGATTTCTACCATTCCAGCCTTTTTGGTTTCCTGGTGGGTGCCACTGCGAAAACCCGAAAAAGAGCATACCGACGAAAATAATTAATGCATATGAACATACTTTCTTATAGGAACTGGAAGGCCTTATTGTTGCCTTTTTTTTTACCGGCATTGACTTTAGCGCAATCAAAGGATATTGATTCTACGTTTGATAATCAGCATTATCGCGCAAGGCTTGAGTTTTTTAAAGCGATGCCCAATCAGAAGGACGAAATCGTTTTCCTTGGCAATAGCATTACCGAAGGTGGAAAATGGCAAGAAATCCTCCAGCAGAAGCATGTGATCAATCGTGGGATTAGCGGTGATGTGACTTACGGTATTTTAGCACGACTAGATGAGATATTAGCGTCCAGACCACGAAAAATATTTCTGCTCTGTGGGGTGAACGACATGAAAAGAGGAATACCGCTTTCCATTATTTCAACGAATATAGAAAGGATAATAAAGCAGGTTAAAAAGCAGTCGCCAAATACAGCGCTTTTTGTGCAGGGACTTCTACCTGTGAATGAATCTTTACTGCCAAAAATCTATGAAGAGGTTCGGAATGACAAGATCGTGCTACTGAACAAAGCTTTGAAAGAATTGTGTACGGCACATCAAATTCGTTTTGTAGACTTACAGCCGATATTGGTGGACGGTAAAGGGGAACTAAAAGCTGAGCTAACAATTGATGGCTTACATCTGAAGCAAGCCACCTATTTAATTTGGGCCAATTATTTAAAACAGCAAAAACTATTATGAGATCATTGGAATTTTTTAAGGCGTATCGTGTTTTCCAAGGTTGCTTCCTAATTGGAATATATCTATCGGTATTTTCCCAGTCCCTCTCAGCTCAGGAGACTAAAATAGATAGCAGTTACGCCAACTGGTATTATCAACAACGAATGGCCTATTTCGAACAAAGTCCAACAATTAAAGGAGCAGTCGTGTTTTTGGGAAATAGTATTACTGAACGGGCAGAATGGCAGGAATTGCTTGCAGATTCAAGATATCCTGTACTGAACAGGGGGATAGGCGGAGATAATTCGTTTGGGATTCTTGCGCGTATAGATGAGGTGTTGCGCGGACGTCCGCGGGCAATTTTTCTGATGGATGGCATTAATGACCAATTCCGAAAGCTTCCGCAGGAAGTGTCGGTCAATAACTACAAGCGTATCATTAAACGAATAAAAAAGATCTCACCAAAGACCCTTATCTATCTTCAGAGTGCTTTGCCGATCAATGAAGAACTAACAAAAGAGCCTTATACAAAAGGTAGAAATGTGTTGGTTCCGATCTTAAATGAAAAACTAAGACAGCTTGCAGCAGATGAAAATGTTCCATTTGTTGACCTCTGCCCACTTTTTCAGGACAATGAGGGAAAACTTAACGCAATTTACTCAGCTGATGGTGTGCATCTGATACCCAGTGCCTATATAAAATGGGTGCAATTATTAAAAGAAAAGAAATATTTATGAGAATTACAGGGACATTTATTGACGAGATTTCCCACGATATTCCGCACCAGAATTGGGGTCCGGAAGAGTGGGATCGGGATTTTGCATATATGAAGGCAATTGGTATAGACACTGTTATTATGATTCGCAGTGGCTATCGTAAATTTATAACCTATCCATCGGCTTATCTGATGGACAAATATGGCTGTTTTAAACCATCGTTGGATCTTGTAGAGCTTTATCTGCAGCTTGCAGACAAGTATGAGATGAAATTCTATTTTGGACTTTATGACAGCGGTATTTATTGGGAGACAGGAGACCTGAGTCACGAAATCGATGCCAATCAATATGTAATTGAAGAGGTTTGGGCTAAATATGGGCATTATAAAAGCTTCGGTGGATGGTATATCAGTACGGAAATCAGTCGTAAAACGAAAGGGGCGGTTCATGCTTTTCGTACACTTGGGTTACAGTGCAAGACCGTCAGTGGGGGCTTGCCGACATTTATATCGCCCTGGATTGATGGGAAAAAAGCTGTGCTTGCCGCTTCTCCCGAGCTTAGTAAAGCCGATGCAGTTTCGGTATTGGAACACGAACGGGAATGGGGCGAAATTTTTGAAGGTATACAAGGTGCTGTCGACGCAGTGGCCTTTCAGGATGGACACATTGATTACGATGAGCTTCCCGATTTTTTTGAGGTCAATAAGAAATTGGCTGATAAATATGGTATGGCCTGTTGGACGAATGCCGAATCTTTTGACCGGGATATGCCGATCAAATTCTTGCCGATCAAGTTTGATAAACTAAGGCTAAAACTTGAAGCTGCAGCAAAGGCGGGTTATGATAAGGCTATTACTTTCGAATTTTCTCACTTTATGAGTCCACAATCCGCTTATTTACAGGCAGGACACCTTTACAATCGGTACCGGGAACATGCACTGAACCACAATTGGTGATAGGGATCGCGTGTTTACAGCACGCGAAATGACGACAAAAGCAATCTCGAAAAAGTCAGAGAACAAGAAATAGCATTATTGATAAGAGTAGGCCAGAGATTTTAAATGGCCTTTAAAGAGCAAATTCATTTATATATGAATCATTATAGTACAATTTATAAAGACGAATTATTTAATCATATTCTTCCTTTCTGGACGGAGCATTCGCTCGATAAGGAGTATGGTGGCTATTTTACCTGTCTGGATAGAAGAGGTGGAGTTTTTGATACGGATAAGTTTATGTGGCTGCAGGGGCGGCAAGTTTGGCTCTTTTCGAGTATTTACAACAAAATTGAAACACGGTCATCCTGGTTGGATATTGCAGTTCATGGTGCCAGCTTTATGGAAAAACATGGACGTGACGAAGAGGGGAACTGGTATTTTTCACTTGATCGACAAGGGAAGGCACTTGTGCAGCCCTATAATATTTTTTCCGATTGCTTTGCTGCCATGGGATTTGGTGCCCTGTATACAGCAACTCAGGAGCAGCGTTACGCGGAAATTGCGCAAGATACCTTTCATAATATATTGAAACGGCGAACACATACCAAGGGCATATACGATAAGGCTGTTCCAGGGACACGTCCATCAAAGAATTTTGCTTTGCCTATGATCTTGAGCAATCTCTCCATCGAACTGGAGCATTTATTGGAACCTAACCTGGTGCAGGAATTGATTGAGGATATCGTGGTGGAGGTAATGGATGTATTTTATAAAGAGGAGCAGGGGCTTGTCTTTGAAAATGTAAGTCCCAATGGTTCATTGCTGGATAGTTTTGAAGGAAGATTGCTCAATCCGGGACATGCGATAGAGGCCATGTGGTTTATGATGGATCTGGGAGAAAGATTGCAGCGACCAGCGTTGATTGAAAAAGCTATGCGTATTGGTCTTCGTATGTTGGAGCATGGATGGGATGAGAAATATGGAGGTATATTCTACTTTATGGATGCGCAGGGTAAACCGACCCAGCAGCTGGAATGGGACCAGAAGTTATGGTGGGTGCACTGTGAAACACTGGTATGTATGGCGAAAGCTTGGGTACTGACGGGTAATGAAGAGGCTAAACGTTGGTTCGAACGGGTTCATGAATATACCTGGACGCATTTTAGGGACCCCGAACATGGTGAATGGTTTGGCTATCTCAATCGAAGAGGTGAGGTATTGCTCGATCTCAAAGGCGGAAAATGGAAGGGATGCTTTCATGTACCTCGTGCCTTATGGAAGGTATATGAGGTGTTTGAAAAAGCAAAAATAATCGTGTAACTTAACTGGTATGGATGCTCTCAATGGAATAAATGCGTTGACCTTAGTTTTCGCAGCGATATTGATCTTTGCGATCGCTTATCGTTTTTATGGCTTGTTTCTAGCAAATAAGCTGCTCAGGTTGAATGGTAGTCGTCAGACACCGGCGGTGGAGTTTGCTGATGGACATGATTATGTGAAAACCGATAAAAAAGTGCTGTTTGGCCATCATTTCGCAGCGATAGCTGCTGCAGGACCACTAGTTGGTCCAGTTCTCGCGGCACAGTTTGGTTACCTGCCCGGCGCTCTGTGGATATTAATTGGTTGTGTATTAGGTGGCGGTGTGCACGATATGGTCGTGCTTTTCGCTTCTGTACGACATAAAGGAGAAAGTTTGGCAACCATTGCCTCCAAGGAGGTCAGTAAACCTATTGGGGCTATTGCTGGTATTGCCGTACTTTTCATTTTGATCCTAACGTTGGCCGGATTATCGCTGGCCTGTATTAGTGCAATGCACGAGGCACCATGGTCTTTATTTACGATTGTACTGACAATGCCCATTGCTATTTTTATGGGCTTAATGATGCGCTATCGGGAGGGCTCGGTGACCTTGGCGAGTATCATTGGCGGTATCCTGCTTATTGCAGGTATTATAGCTGGTCATCACCTGATGCAGGTTCCAACTTTTCACGCACTTTTCAACTGGGATGTGAAAACGATCTCTATCGGTATTGCTGTATATGGTTTCTTCGCTTCAGTATTGCCCATCTGGCTATTATTGGTTCCGAGAGATTACCTTTCGACTTATCTCAAAATAGGTACAATTATTATGCTGACGGTAGGGATATTTTTTGTTGCACCAACAATTCAGATGCCCGCCTTGACCTCATTTATCCATGGTGGCGGACCCGTAATTTCAGGACCTGTCTTGCCCTTTATCTTTATTGTGATTGCCTGTGGAGCCATATCAGGGTTCCACGCTATTATCGCAACCGGGACGACGCCCAAAATGATCGGTAATGAACGCGAGATCTTGTTTGTGGGGTATGGCGCCATGCTTGTTGAAGGCTTTGTTGCCTTGATGGCCTTGATTGCAGCTTGTACGTTGATGCCTGGTGATTATTTTGCAATCAATACGCCGGTAGCCGATTATGCACAGTTTCTAGCGCAGCACCCCCATCTTTCAGCTGTGGATTTACCACATTTTATAGACAGAATAGGTGTAGATCTGCACGGTCGGACGGGCGGGGCAGTGTCGTTGGCTGTAGGGATGGCTCATATCTTCGATAAGGTTCCTTTTATGAACGATATAATGGCCTATTGGTATAATTTCGCTATCATGTTTGAAGCTGTTTTTATTCTTACAGCGATTGATGCAGGTACCAGGGTGGGACGTTTTTTTCTACAGGAAATGCTTGGAACTGTTTTTCCTAAATTTAGCGATAAAAACTGGAAACCAGGTGTATGGATTTGCAGCGCCCTGTTTACGTTTTCCTGGGGATATTTGGTTTATACCGGTAACGTAAGTAGCATTTGGCCATTATTTGGTATTAGCAATCAGCTCTTGGCAGCCTGTGGTCTGATTGTATGTACAACGATGCTCATCCGGATGAATAGACGAAAATATGTCTTGTTTGCAGCCGTTCCCGGTGTCTTTATGGCTGTGATTACATTTTGGGCCGGCTATCTTCAGGTGGTACAAGGATATGTGCCTAAAGGACAGTACCTACTGGCGGGCTTGGCCGTAGCAGCGATGTCATTGATGGCGATTGTATTTATCGGAACGTTTAAGAAGTGGATATACCTTGCACAAAGGAAAGAGCAGGTGAAAGATCAATATGGAGAGGTTGTGAAGGAGATTGTAGAAAGATAAAGTAGCGTGGATTTCACTGAAATCCACGCCTTATGTCTTAATCGATAATAGAAAGCAGACGGTCCCGAATGAGAAGGCAAGCTCCAAAGGCCGCAAGTTTTTCCCCATTATTTGAATAAGCAAGTTTGGTGTCCTTGTTGACAATGGATAATGAAAACTTATTGACTGCATTTTTCAGCGGTAACATCAGGTATTCCTCACTCTTGGCTAAAATACCACCTACGATGATGATTTCTGGATTGAAAATATTGATCAATGTAGCAAGCCCACGACCTAATTTTTCCCCAAGTTCATTGATCAACTCAATAGCGAGATTGTCATCTTTTTTTGCAGCAGTGATAATATCGCTGAGCCGGATATCTTCCAGATCATTGAATTTTTTTGTTAGGATGCTCGTTGCGCCATTTTGCAGTGCTGCTATTACACGGTTTCTAAGTGCAAAACCAGATGCTTCCGTTTCGAGGCAACCCTTTTTTCCGCAGCGACAGATGATATCGTTGTCAAAAATGGGAATATGTCCAAATTCACCCGAGAAACCCGATTTCCCATAATAGATCTTTCCGTTGATTAAAATACCCAACCCGATACCGTTGTCTACATTGACAAAGAGTGCATCTTTCTCGTCCTTTAAAATTCCGCTGGAAAATTCGCCATAAGCAAGCGCCTTACTGTCGTTTTCAAGATAGGCGCGCAATTGCAGCTCCTGTTCGAAATATTTCGATAAAGGATCTTCATAAAAATTAAAATAACTGTAGGAATAACCTGTTCGATAGTTGATACGGCCAGAAAGATTGATACCTACACCCAATATTTTATCCTTTTGAATCTGATGTGTGGCAATAAACTGATTGATCTCCCGGCATATATTCTGGAGTGATTCCTGATTATTCTCCAAACGATGTGGAATTTCCTCCTGGCTGGCAATAATGTCTTTCTTCATATTCATGACCACGATACTGAGGTGATCATGGCTTACCTGAACACCGACAAAAAATGCTGCATTCGGAAGTAGACCGTAGGAATTCGGTTTTCTGCCAATTCCCGAAGTCGATTTTCCATTGTCCTGTACCAATGCGTCTTCGATGAGTTCATTGATGCATTCGTTAATCTTCGGAATGCTAATGTTGAATTCCTTGCTCAGCTCAGGAATAGTCGAAGGACCTTTGGTCGCAAAAAAGGTTAAAATTTCCTTTTTAAGTAAAATGTTTTTATACGCTACACCGCTATAGCTCGCATCATGTAAGTCACTCAAAAATTTTATACCCATAACTTTGTTACGTTAACTTCAGGGTAAATATAGTAAATATCTCATCATCGCAAATTAAGTTTATGTTTTTTCTTCTTTAGTCTGTTTGAATTAATAAAAAAAATTAGAAATAATTTGAATATTTAAAATTTTATTTCTTATTTAGTGTTGTGTAAATAATATACCTAATAATTGTAAACCAAAATACGTTGCCTTGTCCGTGTCAGAACGTTGCGTGTTTTATCCAATGGAAAACGTCTGATCATGGTGTAGGTAACCGAGTGACCATAAATACTATTTTTTTAACATAACACTATTTTTTCATTCCTAAATTATGAAACCAACACATGTAAAACGCAGGTATCTTTTTAAGGCATTGGGATTACTTATTGTTTTTATGCAATCCGCAATAAGCTTTGCTCAATCCATTGTAAATGGTACCATACGAAATCGCGATGAACAGCCTATTGCTGGGGCGACGGTTAAAGTAGTGGGGACTTCTGTAAAAACACGTACAGATCAAAAAGGGAGTTTTACCGTGCAGGTAGACCGACTTCCGGCTGAACTTCAGGTTAGTTATATCGGCTATTTGTCGCAGTCGCGGAAGATCACAGTTGCCGGTACACAAAGTTTTGTTTTGCAGTCCGATGAACGTCAGATTGACGAGGTCGTTGTTGTGGCTTATGGTACGCAAAAGAAGAACAATGTTGTTGGATCTGTCGTACAGATCGGAGGTGATCAGCTCAAGAAAGCCCCGTCGATGAATTTGACCAATGCACTTGTAGGACGTGTTCCCGGATTGACAGCATTACAACAATCAGGACGCCCGGGGGCAGATAATGCGACATTATATCTGCGCGGGGTAGGAACTTATGGCGGTAATCGAAGTCCTTTGGTGATTGTCGATGATATCGAAAGACCGCTTTCTACCTTGGCTTATTTGGACCCAAGTGAGATAGAAACGATTTCCTTTTTAAAGGATGCAGTTTCCACGGCTGCTTATGGTGTACAGGCCGCTAATGGTATTATATTGGTTAAAACAAAAAATGGACGAAAGGAACAGACCAAAGTAACCTATGACTTTGGATACAGCATTGGCCAAAATACCCGCTTTCCAAAATTCCTCAATGGACCGGATTATATGAACTGGTATAACAAAGGAACAGAACTGGACAATGATTTTCTCCGAAATACGAAGCAGACTGAAGCACCTTACATCTACACTCAGGAACTCATCGATGCTGTGGCAAATGGAACCAATACCAATCCGTTATTTGGGAATACAAACTGGATTGGCCTATTGGCAGATAATAATAGCTATTCGCAACATCATGCCGCAACAATTTCTGGTGGAGCGGGCAAAACGCAGTATTTTGCTTCGGTCAGCCATATGAACCAGGACGGGGTGATCGACAATACCAATTTTAAACGCTACAATATCCGTACAAACCTTAAAAGTGAGCTTAACGAATACCTGACGGTTGGTTTGAACATTGGTTTGCGTAATCAGAATACCAATTTACCCGGTATTTCACCCGATAACTCGGCCTATATGAATCCATTTTACCAGGCTGTTCGGATGCTCCCGAATCTGCCTATGTATGCCCAAAATGGACTACCGGTAGCATATCAGGCCGGAGCAGGTTGGGTCAACCCAATTGCTTCCGTAGCAAATTCGGGATACCAGAAGCTCAAAAGCAATATCTTTCAGGGAACAGCAAACATCGATTTTAAAGTTCCGGGAGTAACAGGTTTGCTGGCAAAAGTCCAGGGCGCATACGACTATAATTCGGATGAATCCAAATCTTGGCTGACACCCTATCCGACGATGGGAAGACAGCGGGACCAGGTTGCAGGCGACTTTGTGGCCATGACCACTTTGCCTGGAATCACAAAGACCTCTCTTCGTCAGAGTTTTGCTGCAAACTATCGCAGCACCTGGCAGGCCAGTTTAAATTACAACCGCACTTTTGGTGATCATAGCATCGGTGTGTTAGGTTTATATGAATATGCAAAAACTCATGGTAATCAATTTGGTGCCGGCGCAAGTAATTTTCCAATCAGTATTATTCAGGAAATAAACTATGGTTCGGCTTCCCAGGAAGACATTATCAAGTCTACAGGTTCCAGCGATGCAGAATCTGCACGGGCGGGATTCGTGACACGGCTGAATTATGCTTTCCGCGATCGTTATTTGGTGGAGTTGGTGTCGCGTTGGGATGCCTCCGCTAACTTTGCCAAGGAAAATCGCTGGAAATCTTTCCCGGCCATTGGATTGGGCTGGGTTGTCTCAAATGAGTCCTTCTTTAAGGAAGCTGTCCCTTTTGCAGATTTCCTTAAATTAAAAGGGTCTATTGGGCGTACAGGCAATGATCGTGCACAAGTGGGTAGTTTCCCTTACATTAATACCCTTTCGCAAAATACAACACCAGTCATTGTCATAGACGGCAAGCCGGTCAAAGCCTTATATACCAATGCACCTCAAAACCCACTATTGAAATGGGAAGAATCCACCACATCCAATGTTGGATTTGAATCACGGTTTTTAAATGGAAAATTTGGTTTTGATTTCGAATGGTTCTACCGTTATACTTCCGGTATTCTGGGACAGGTAGGGAACCTTTATCCAGCGTCGATGGGAGGTTATTTTCCGAGTTTGGCCAATATTGGCGAAGTTGATAATCGCGGTTTCGATGCCCAATTTCGTTATAACGACCGTTTTGGTGAATTCAAACTGGGCGTAACCGGCAATATCAACTGGGCGAAAAACAGGTATCTGAAGCTGGATGAAGCGAACGGTATCCCTTCTTGGCAGAGTCTCATTGGCAAACCTATCGGAACAAAAATTGGATTTGTCAAAGAGGGTATGGTACAGACCTGGGAGGAAGCACGCAATACACCTTCACCAAGTTCTGGATTTATGGCTCCCGGTTTTTTCAAATTTAAAGATTTGAATGGCGACGGCAGGATTACCCGAACAGATGATATGACCTATATTGGACGCTCCAATGTACCTGAATTAACATTCGGTTTGAATTTCGATATGGCTTATAAAGGCTTCGACTTTTCAGCATTGTTGCAAGGTGCTGCACGTGTTGATGTTGCCCTAGCAGGAGCCTACGAAGGATCGTCAGGAACTTCAGGGGTAGAGGATAATACACCTTTTACGCGACCTTTTTATAACTATGGAAACTCCCCTTATTTCTTGGTTGAAAACTCATGGCGCGAAGACAATCCGAATGCCGAATTTCCACGTATGAGTGCCTATAAAGCAACAGGTATGTCGACGAACAATGCAAATGCCAATTCAGGATGGATCAGAAAAGGAGATTATCTGCGGCTTAAATCCGTGCAGTTGGGCTACACTTTCCCGAAAGGATTGCTGAATGCAGCGAAGATTGAACATGTACGCGTGTTTGCTTCTGGCTCAAACCTTTTCACATGGGATTACTTGAAATATCTCGATCCCGAAATGCCAAATGTCAATAATGGATTTTATCCGCAGCAACGGATTTTTGAATTTGGTTTAAGCGTTACTTTTTAATCTCCTAAAAATTACTATTACAGATGAAATCAACTCTATATACCAGCTGTCGGCAGCTTTCATTTTTAGGCCTGTTGTTTATGGCGTTGCAAGGTTGTTCTGTCGATCTAATTCCACAGGACCGGATCGCAGAAGAGAAGGTATGGGCTGACCCCAATTCGGCCGAACTATATGTTTCGGGTATCTATGCTGAATTTAAAAAATTCCAGTTTGGTCAATTTCCCAATTTAGGCTATGACAATGCAATGGATGCCTTAGCCGATGGAATGAAATTTACCTCAAATACGGCTGGGAATGGTACCGTCAATATTCTTGTATCCAACTCAAACCAGTTTTCTTCCGCAAGCGTGGGTTTGAATTATTGGGCGAGCGGATATGAACGTATCCGTCGTATCAATGAAATGATCAATGGGATTAACACCAAGTCCAGCCTTTCCGATGCTCAAAAGCAGGTTTATGAGGCTGAGGGCAGGTTCGTGAGAGCATATGCCTATTTCTGGCTGGCAAAGATCCATGGAAGCGTGATTCTATTCAAGAGTATGGATCAGTATACTGAAAAAGATCACGAACGCTCGAGCGAGGAAGCCGTTTATGATTTTATCCTGGAGGATCTCCAATTTGCGGCGGATCATCTTCCGCTCAACAATCTTGCAGGCCGGGCTACCCAGGGCGCGGCCTATACCTTGATGGCGCGTGTAGGACTGTATGCAGGCTCTATTGCTAAATATGATCTCAAGCAGTTCAATCAGGATCCTTTGACGGGCATTTCACAGGCGAGGAGCGCGGAGTATTTTAAAAAATCAGCCGATGCGGCGCAGAAAGTCATCGATATGGCTAATGGGGGAGTCTATGCTTTGGACGATAATTTTGCAAGCATTTTTACCAATAAAAATACAAAGGAAGCAATCTTTCGGGTAGATTTTGCAGCACCTGATGTCACGCATCAATACGACCTGGGCTATGCCCCACCTCGAGATGCTCAGGGTAATACATTGGTTTATGGTGTACCAACCGCGGAATTGGTCAATGAATTTGAAATGGCCGACGGATCCAAATTCTCCTGGCAGAATGCTGCGCAGGCAGCGGCTCCCTATACAAATCGTGAGCCTCGTTTCTATGCGACGATCTTGTACAATGGTGCAACCTGGAAAGGAAGAACACTGAATACGTCGACGACCGATGCGATAGAAGGATTCACAACATTTGGCGCGAGTGGCGACCCCAAACGTACCGTTACGGGATACTATGTACGCAAAATGCTTGATCCTACAAATACCACATTCGTTCAAAATAAGAGTACACAAAGCTGGATCGAAATGCGCTATGCCGAGGTCTTGTTGATTATGGCGGAAGCGAAAGCGCAATTGGGCGATTTTGCGACTGCAACAACCTACATCAATCAGCTTCGCCAGAAGCGTGGACTTAATGCCCTTAGCCTTGCCAACAATAATCAGGCAATGGCCGCAGTGGAGCACGAGCGCAAAGTTGAACTCGCTTTTGAGGGACATCGTTTTTGGGATTTGCGCCGTTGGAGAAAAGCTCACCTCCTGTTGGATAATGTGAAGTTTACAGGGCATAAGATCAGTCCGAACGCAACAGGATTAACGTATGAAGTTGTCTCAGCAGACGCAACCAACAGAAGTTTCAGTACAAAATTATATTATCTGCCCATACCTGAAAATGAAGTGCAGTTGAACGGCGCTTTGACTCAAATTAAAGGTTGGTAAAAACATGAAAGACTAGCAATGGACAAAATAAAATTTTACAGTTTATGGGCCTGTGCGATCCTTTTGGGAGGATGTCAAAAACCTAATTATCTGGAGCGGAATGTGAAAAATCAATTGATGGATTTTTACGCTACGATTGATGGGAAAGGGCAAGATCGGCTCTTCTTGAGTACGATCAGCAATGATACGGTGTATTTGCACGTAGATTATTATTATCCGATCGATTCGGACAATGAAGTAGATCTTTCGCGGCTGATGTTGCGTGCTTCCGTTCCGGCTGATGCCCAGGTGACGCCGGGATTAAATGGATTTACAGACTTGACGGCACCCAAGAAAATTACTGTTACCGCTGGAAACGGTGACGCAAAGGATTATGTGGTCATTGCCGAGAAGAAAGGCAATACGGATATTTCGGGAATCAAAATTACATTTAAAGACAGCGAACAAAAGGAAAATGAGGTTGAGGGGATCTTAAACGGGAATACGGTGACGTTTTATGTGGTGCCGGGTATGGATCTTTCACAATCTACGCTGAGTTACGTTATTAATAAACATTCCAGTGGTTCTATAGCAAGCGGAGGTCAGGTCAATTTAGCAAACGGTGCAGAAGTACCCCTGACGATTTCTGGAGCCGGAAATATCATGCGGCAGCTCAAATTGGTTGTCAAAGAACCTGTCAAACTTGAAAAAGGGGTGGGCATTAACCGGCGCTTGTTCCTGAAGAAAGCGGCAGACTTGGGCTTCACTGCAAATAGTGAAACGTCCTGTTTTGTGAGTGGCGATTACCTAGTGATTGTGAGCCGGACTTCACCATCTGTATTTAAGGTGTACAACCGTTTCACAGGAGCTTATTCCCATAACCTAACAAATCCTTTCCCGGTAGGCCGTTTGATCTTCCAAGGCGTGAGCGATGAAAAAGGACGATTTATGCTAGGAACTTATACGCCGAATGGACAGAGCTTTGTGCTATACAAATACAAAGATGTTTTTGATACCAGTCCTGCCAAGCTATTGGATCTACCTTATAGCAAACCTGCTGCGGTAGCTGCCGGCGATGGCAATATCGGTCGTAAACTTAACTGGGTAGGGGATATGGACGGAAACGGTCAGTTACTCGCTTCTGTTGCAACCAGTCGTTACCTCCTGCGTTGGACAGTCGAAAATGGCCAGATAAAATCTACAGCTGCCGATGTCCTGGAATATAAAGATGGTGCGACATCATTAGGCTTCCTACCGGAATATCTTCCTTTAGGGGTCGGCACTAACGCCGAACTGATCGCGAGCACTAACGCCGAACTTGCTTATGTTTCGGGAAGTACATGGGGGCGGCTAGCAGCATTCCCGGCAATTACAGGTACTGCTATGAATGGTGGTATCGCCTTTCAGCGTTTTAACAATGCAGATATTTTGGCTCAGGTCAAATTGTTTGGAAGCAATGAGATTGGTCAGATGTATGTTTATGATATTAGCGATCGAGCCCGCATTGGTACCACACTGAGTTCTCCGACCTATAACCAATTGCGTGTTTATGAGTCCGAACTGTTTACTGGCGGTACCAATGGTAATGCAACCAGCGACATCTGTATGGGAACCTCAGAAAATGGACAAAGGCTTCAGGTGTATATGTTGACGACCTTTGGTTATCTCGTTGCGCAGGAGTTTACAATTTATGCCGATTCAAATTAAAATAATCGTTCCTTCACGCAGCTTGTGTTGCAGTGGAGGAACATTGTATTCATTCGTAAAAAAATAAAATTATGAACAAGCACATCAAAACAAGCTTATTGTTGATGTTAGGTTTAGTTTCGTGTAAAGTTGGATTTGCACAAAAAAATGATTTAAGTAGCGTGTCCAAAAAGATTGTCAGCGCAAATAAAGGCGATATCGTTTTGTTGGAGGATTTTCTAAAAACGGACTTTTCCAAGTTGCCTTACACAAAGACCGTATTACCGGGGCCGCAGTATATCATATCTGATGATCCCGAGTATATCCGTGTTCCGGAAGCCATTGCACTACAGGAGACGGTTGATCCCGGAGCAGTTAGGTTGTATGTCTATAATGTCAATGGTGTCAAAGAACCTCAAAAAATGCCCCGTAAGATTTCGGCGGTCATAAAAAACCTGGGGCATGAAAATATGCATTTTCGCATGTTGAAGTATGCCTCACAAAAACCGAGTTCAAACTACTTTGAAATTGGAAAGAAGGGGCTTGAGGACTACTTTTTATCTGCTGTAAACAATCAGGTGAAAGTACTTAAACCGGGGGAAGTGATGGCTATCGATGAAAAACTGGAAAAACAGCTGGTACAATACGATGAACTTGTCCATGGATTCTATGAATTTGTGGTAGACCAGCCGGCGCAGATCTCTGTCATACAATTTGCCCCAAATGAGTCTGGACCAAAAGTGTTTCCGCGGATAAAGACGCTGATTCCACATAGTCACGCAAACGCTGGGCGTGGTATTTTTCCAATTTCCAATTATCAGATTAATCCGAAAGATACGCTTGACACCAAAAAAGGAGCAGTGCAGCTGATTATTGCCGACGGGCAGGACGATCCATGGATCACGGGAACGATTGGCGCGAAAAAAGAATTTGCCAAGAATGCCGGAAACTACGGTGTGCTGTATAAAACAAAGATCAAATGGAAGAGTACAGACGGAAAAGGATTGGCTTTGGTCAGCTGGAACAGCCGATCTGGCGACAACCAATGGTGTGGTGGTATGGGGCTGACAATGGAACTTGTGGGGCAAGACGGTCAAAAGACAGTGATGCAATATCCCAAAAATGCGCTGATTACAAAAGGTTATCCAGAGGCAATTCTCATCGAAACTTATTGGCCCGACCCGAAGAAGGAAATACAGGAAATTGAATTTACCTATTCTCCTCCGGGAGCTTCCTGCCTACCGACCCCATTAATTTTTGTACCCATTGATCCGAAGAAATAATGAAACACATACTCTTACTTTTTTTACTAGGCCTGACCGCCTGCAGTGCAAAAAATGAATTTGTTAAACCAGAATTTCCGGTTGTAGGTGTTGATGGGAATGAGTATCTCAAAAATGAGGTGCGTCCGGCTTCTTCAAAAGCTTGTTTTCAAGGAGCCTACTATCGAAAAGTCGTTTCCAGTACAGATGTTTGGGTCGGCATTAAGGCCGAAGTTACCTTACCAAAGATGGAATTTGATCCGGCTCGGTTGAACCCGGGCAAACCCAAGCAATACCTGGATAATCCCTCCGTTTATATGGGCGGTAACATGGGGGGACAGGAAACGGATATTGGTCTTACCTGGGAAGTTATTAAAGATGAAAAAGGAAATGTGACTGAAGACAGACGGGCTTTCAGACCATTTTTACGAAGAGCTGCACATAGCTCTGGCCAGGCAAGTCTTTATCAAAATGCACCCGCACAGGACGAATATTATTGGTATCCTGGAGAAAAGGTGCTAATGACATTGGAAATTGTTGGTCCAGGGATGTTAAAATTTGCTATACAGGGTAACGGCAAGAAATATGAAGCTACGTTTGAAAGTGCAGGATATACCCTGGGTGGATTGGGCGAGTTTAAGCGGGTGAACGCTATCGATCAGGTGGCCAATGAAGGCAAACCTGTACAGGCAACAAAAACGAAAGTATTGGAAGCGATTTGGTCCTACACCACTTTACTCCGCTATGATGCAAAGCAAGTGATCGAAGTGCCTATGCATGCGGGACGGATGACGCAGATGGCCTGCCCAGAAGCACAATATTTTAAAATCCAACAGGATGCAGCCAACCTCAAAAAAGGAGGGGAGAATGTACAGATAAATGGAGCTGGTTTTTAAATATTGCTCACAAAAAATATAAACGGCCAAAGCCAGTTTGTACTTTGCTGCTACCTATATAAAAATCAACAAGGTTATTTCCTTTCAAGGAAATAACCTTGTTGATTTTAGCTAATTGTTTATTATACCTTGCTCAATAGCGCAAACAAAGCTTTAGCAGTTTCTTCCGAAGACCCAGGGTTTTGCCCGGTAATGAGATGACCATCTTTGACTACATAACTATGCCAATCTTCCCCTTTGCTGTACTGACCACCCAATTTTACGAGTTCATCTTCCACTAAAAAGGGAACAACATCCGTTAGTTGAACCGCTTCTTCCTCGCTATTTGAAAATCCGGTAACTTTTTTGCCTTTGACCAGTGGCTGACCATTACTATCCTTGACATAGCGAAATACAGCTGGGGCATGGCATACGGCGGCGACAGGTTTGTTGTCGGCCCAAAATGATTCGATCAATGCAATGGATGTCTTATCGTTGGTTAAATCCCACAAAGGGCCATGGCCCCCAGGATAGAAAACAGCATCATAATCCTGCTCATTGATATGATCCAAAGGAATGCTATTTGCCAATTTTACTTGAAGCTCCTTATCGGCATCAAAACGTTTGGTTGCTTCGGTTTGAAAATCCGGAAGCGCACTTTTAGGGTCTATCGGTGGCTGACCACCTTTAGGCGATGCGATTGTGACGTCCACTCCTGCATCTTGTAAAACATAGTAAGGTGCAGCAAATTCTTCTATCCAAAAACCTGTTTTTTCTCCTGTATCTCCCAATTGGTCATGTGATGTCAATACAACCAATACTTTTAATTTGTCTTTTTTCATATTAAATAACCAAGTCTGTTAAAAAATTATATGTTTAAAACGATAGTACAAAGTAGGGGATAAATTGCCAGAGCCCTATGTGATATACATCACAATTTAGCGAATGGTTTTGCTTTTGTGATATAGATCACATTATTTGGCTTGGTATAGCCTGCTCAGTGTTTCGCGGGAAACACCCAGATATGCTGCAATCAAATGTTTGGGAACGAGATTATAGAGTTCGGGATATTGCTGCATGAGTTCCTCGTAGCGGCTTCGAGCATCGTTGTTCAGCAGTGACATTATTCTTTTTTGTAGCCCAATGTATCCTTTATTGGAACGCCATCTAAAAAAGGTTTCAACTTCGTGAATTTCCTTACATACTTTTTCACGGTCCTCGTTCGATAAGCAAAGAGTGTCTGCATCGCTGACACAATCTAAATTGACCGTAGCCGGGCCTTGATTATGCAATGCATTATAATCGGAAGCCCACCAGGTTTTTGTGGCGAACTGTAAGATATGCATCTTTTGTTCATCATTGGTGAAATAGGTCTTTAGACAGCCATTGAGCACAAAATACTCTTGTTCCACAAGGTCTCCCTGACGGATAATCATTTGCTTCTTTTTAAAGGAGATCGGTTTAAAAAAAGAAAAGAAGTAGTCGAATTGTTCGTCGTTTAACTGGACGGTCTTGTCGATATGTTGTCTCAGAATTTCACGTTCGGTCATAGCTAACAGTTACTTGATCGATTTAAAATTAAACAAAATCTCACAATGATAGCGAAGGCCTGCATCAAGTTCCCCTCAGATTCAAAATTAAGAAGGGAATAACACTACTTTTATAGCGTGTTAACAAGGGGTTAGTAGGGGATATACCCCTGCTAACCCCCTGTTATACCCCTGTTACCCCCCTGTAATCTCCCTGTAATATATTAAGATAATATCAATTAGATTTTAACTTTTGCCCAAACAAAAAAGGACCTTGAAATACTTTAGCCGCGCTGCTAAATTTCCATGTTTAACCGGTTTAGTGATTTAGAAAAAATGATTTTTTTTTGATTTTATTTTGTTTATACAAAGTTATTTTCTATTTTAGTGTTGCCCATTCAAGGGCACTTTTCATAAAATAGGTTAATAATATGGCTAAAACACCCGGAGTACCCCATGCTTTCGGGTGTTTTTTTTGTTTTTTACCCTTGCGTTATTTCCTTGGATATGTTCAACTAAATTTAAATGCTTAAGAACCTATATCTTGCCTGATTGACTCATTAGGTATATATTTCAGTTTTAATATTCTAGAATAATCGCTAGTAATCTCATGATTATGAAAATTTATTTCGCTGTATAACGATTCTGCTACAGTGTTGCTAATTATAATGACTTTGAGTAAGTTTAGGGAAAGAGCCACAGTAAATAAATTATGTCCATCGTTGACAAACAGACTTTAGCAGATTTAAATGTTACCAACAACAGGTATAAGGATATGATTGATTTTTTCGATTGTACAGTTACGCTAGGTGGGCGGGATATGTTGTATAGTTATTTTCTTAAACCTCTTTCCTCTAAATTGGAAATAGAAAGCAGACAGCATTTAATTCTTTTTATGCAAGAAGTTGAGATTTCGGGTCTATTGGATAAGTATATGATGCAGGATCTTGAGCAATATTTGTCTCTACCGCAAGAGCCCTATTCACCTTCTCGGACTACTTATTACTTGGAAATGGTGTCAACGAATTTTTTGTCTTTGGATTTTAAAAAACGCGAGATACTTGTTAAGCGATCTGTTCACGAGATCGCTAAGATTACAGACGGTCTTGCTCATTTTTTAGCATCTGCAAAATCAAAAGACCATACAATAGAAATACTAGAAGAATATCATAAACATGTAGATTGTGTGCTGGAAGATATCGATCAGGATGAGTTTATACAGCTACTGAATAACAAATTTTCTAAGGAGCTGATGATCAAATACGATTATCTTTTTAGAAATATAAAACGAAATGCAATACGTGAGATTTTCGATGTTTTGTATCATTTGGATGCTTTGTTCAGTGTAGCAAAAAGTATCAAAGGAAAGAATCTTGTTTTTCCTCAGATTGAGGAAAAGACAAGAGGAGAGGATATGATCACCATACGTGGGGCTTATAATTTATTTATCGAAGATGCCATTAAAAATGATGTCGAAATAAAAAAAGAAAACAACCTTTGGTATCTGACTGGAGCAAATATGACGGGCAAATCTACTTTGTTGAAGACAATTGGAAGCTGCGTTTATCTGGCACATCTTGGTTTTCCGGTTCCAGCGGATGCGATGAAGACATTACTTTTTGATGGAATATCGGCGACCATAAATTTAGGTGATAATATAAATGCAGGTGCAAGTCACTTTTTTAATGAAGTATTACGGGTTAAACATTTGGCGGAGTTACTGGCATCCGGTAAGCAAATGTTTATTCTCATGGATGAGCTATTCAAGGGGACAAACCATAGTGATGCCAGTGAAGCAACCCTGGAGTTAGTCAACTGTTTGAAAGGATACAAGAACAGTGTATTCTTATTGTCCTCACATATTACAGAAATTTGTCCTATACTGTATAAAGATGGTATTGCACTGAAATATTTGGGGGTTCAGCTGGATGAAAAGGAGGGAATTGTCTTTACATACCGACTTTTGGATGGTGTTGCCGAAGAAAAGTTAGGCATGTGGTTATTGCGCAAAGAACGGGTATTTGAGATTTTAAGGAAATTTGATTTGGGGAGACAAAAAGAATGAGATTATAGTGATATTGATTATCTTGTTCGAGTTTTATAGTCTATTGCAAACTTTTGGTCAAACCGAATCAATTGTTTAAGCATTTTTTTTTGCGGTAAAATTGCAGATATCTTATCGGATTCCGTAGGCTTGAAGAAGTAATCTAAACCATTTTTTATGATATATCGTATTCAATTTAGTGCTGTTCTATTTTTTATCTATTTTAACTGCTACTCGCAATCTAAATATGTCAATCCATTTATCGGCGCGGTTACCAGCGGTGAAAAAGCCGAAACGGGAGGACATGGCTTCGGTAAAACTTTTCCAGGGGCAGCAACTCCATTTGGCTTAACACAGGTTAGCCCCAACACGATTACCGGTGGAGATAATGGTTCTGGATACAACTACGAGCATACCTCGATCGAAGGATTTGCCTTTACACAAATGAGTGGTATAGGCTGGTACGGTGATCTAGGTAATTTTTTAGTCATGCCGACCACAGGAGAGCTGAAAACTTCGGCAGGCAGTGCCGAACATCCGGAAAAAGGCTACCGCTCTCGTTTTTCCAAAAAAGATGAGAAAGCAGGTGCCGGTTACTATGGAGTGTTGCTTTCAGATTATAATATAAAAGCTGAAATGACCGCTACACCGCATAGCGGAATGCTTCGGTTTACCTTTCCCAAACATAAAAAGTCGCGGATTCAGATCGACTTAGCGCGGCGAGTAGGTGGTACATCTACGGAACAATATGTGAAAGTGGTGGACAACCATACCATCCAAGGATGGATGAAGTGCACGCCCGAAGGTGGAGGTTGGGGAAATGGTGATGGGAAGGCAAATTATACGGTCTATTTTTATGCCCAATTTAGTAAGCCTTTTACCGATACAGGAGTATGGAGTTGTGCCCTTCCAAAGGGGCAAAAACGGAAATTGGAAGATGTTACAAGTGCCAGTTATCAAGAGATGGTTTCCAGATCTGTCGTCACAAAAAATATCGGCATTATGGAAGGTAAACACTTGGGCTTTTATACCGAATTCCCTACACAAGCAAATGAGCAGGTCTTAATGAAAGCTGGAATTTCATTTGTCAGTATGGAGGGAGCCAAAAATAACCTTGAAACAGAAATCAAAGATTGGAACTTTAACAATGTATTGGAGCAAACGCAGAAACGATGGGATGATGCATTAGGGAAAATCGAGGTTCAAGGTGGGACAGAAGACGAGAAAACTGTTTTTTACACGGCTTTGTATCATTCGATGATCGATCCGCGAGATTTCTCGGATGTAGATGGAAAATACGTTGGCGGTGACGGACATATTCACCAAACGAAAGATTTTACCAAACGAACAGTATTTAGCGGCTGGGATGTTTTTCGAAGTCAGTTTCCTTTGCAAACGATTATTAATCCGACTATCGCAAATGATATGATCAATTCTTTGGTCACATTGGCCGAAGAAAGTAAACAGGATTATTTAGAACGTTGGGAATTTTTGAACGCGTATAGTGGCTGTATGATCGGAAACCCTGCCGTATCAGTTATTACGGACGCCTATATGAAAGGGATATCCAACTTTGATGTAGAAAAAGCTTATAAATATGCGCGACAGACAGTTGAAAAATTTGGAAATGGAGAAAAAGGAACTACAGGAGAAATTTCGACGACATTGGAATATGCTTATACAGAATGGTGCCTGTCTCAATTAGCGAAACGATTAAATAAAACGACTGATGTGGATTTATATGCTCATCGTGCGCAAAGCTATAGAAATCTCTTTGACCCAACAGTTGGTTGGTTTCGACCGAAAGAACAGGATGGTACATGGAGCCAATGGCCAGAAACGGGGCGCTTAACCCAAAATTATGGCTGTGTTGAGAGCAACCCTTATCAGCAGGGATGGTTTGTCCCTCATGATGTGGATGGACTTGCGGGCCTTTTGGGTGGTAAGCAAAAAACCATCGCGGATCTCAATAGTTTTTTTGAACTCGCTCCGCAAGATATGATGTGGAATAATTATTATAACCATGCCAATGAACCGGTACACCATGCCCCCTTTTTGTTTAATCGTTTAGGCGCACCTTGGCTCACGCAAAAATGGACGCGTGAAATTTGTTCACGTGCCTATCATAATTCAGTTTATGGTCTGATAGGTAATGAAGATGTGGGGCAAATGTCAGCATGGTATGTCTTGGCGGCATCTGGATTACACCCTATTTGTCCGGGTGACACACGCTATGAGATTACAAGTCCTGTGTTTGATACGATCACCTTTAAACTTGATCCCAAATATTATCCTGGGACACAGTTTGTAATCAAAACAGAAAATAACTCGCCTGAAAATCGCTACATCCAAAAAGCTGAACTTAATGGCGTCTCTTATAATAACTGTTTTATAGATCACAATGAAATTATGCGAGGCGGAACCTTGGTATTGTTTATGGGGAACGAACCAAATAAACAGTGGGGGCTCGGTAAAACTGTTGAAAGCAAATAAAATCAAAGTTTCAAGCAAGTATCTGAAAGTCGCCTCAGTAAATGTTTTGGCAAAATAAAAGATGAATTACTTTAAAAAGCAACTCTATATCCTGTGTCTATTGGGCGTGTTGGGCCAGGCAAAGCAGAGCTATAGTCAGCAGCTGCCGCTATTTAGCAAAGAAAGCAACAGCCTTACTGGAGACTGGCTAATAGCAACTCCCCAGGCGAAAGCAGGACTTTTCAAGACGAAAGAAGGTCATTTGGTCTTTTCCAATGGTTTGGTCAGCCGTACATTTACGACTTTTCCAAATGTAGCCAGTATTGGTTTGGATGAATTGACTGGAAATACAGCATTTCTACGGTCGATTCGACCTGAAGCCAGCGTAACAATCGATGGGTTTACCTTTGATGTCGGCGGATTGGAAGGACAGAAAGTACATAATTATTTACTGAAAGAATGGATCCCGAGTTTAAAGGCAAACCCCATGGCTTTTAAATTCCATGACTATAAAATTGAAGATACAAAACCCCGTTTTGGTTGGAAAAAGAGACCAAACTGGATGCCTAAAAATATGCCTTGGCCTGTCCCGGGCAAAGAGCTGACGTTTACCTATACATTGGATCAGCAGGCGATCGATGCGCTTGCCGCAAAGAGTAAAAGTGACCAAAACAGGGCATTGCTGTTGGAAGATAAATTTCAGCATCTGGATTCTGGATGGAAGTTGATGGTTTCAAAATCACATGAGCGTAATTCCTTTGTCAATGAAGGAAAAGTGGGCGAAATTATGGCACTTGAAAATGCTGCTGTGTTCGCTGAAAGAACAGTTCCTCAAGAGGTAAAGGTACTCGTAGCCAAGATGAATAAAGGTACTGATCAATCCAACGATTGGGGATTGGGTTTTGGACTAAGCCTAACGAATAGTAATCCCAGACTTTATTGGCGAGCAAGCGAAGGCAAGGTTGTTTTTTTTGATGGCAAACGCGATAACGGGACTTTCGAAGTTGGTAAAGTAGATCAGCTATGGTTTAGATATGAAATAGCAGATAAAGAATTATTGGCACAAGCCTCTTTGGACGGACAGCAATGGCGTACTGTTGGTCATCTTCCACTAAAGTCGGGTGACAAGATACAACTGGTCCGTGTCGGAAAAATGGATCCAAACGGCGGGAATAAGGATGGTAAGGCTTCGACAAAGGAAGGTCGCTCCAAAATAGAAGGTTTTTGGGCATACGGTGATTTTCCATCCCAATTTGCAGGCGATCTGTCCAGTAAACTTGCTTATATGAAAAACATTACGGTACAGGTTCATTATGATCTTTATGGTGACATGCCGATCTTTAGTAAGTGGATTACCGTGCAGAATCAGTCGGACCGGGAAATTGTGGTTAATAGCTTTAAGAGTGAGCAATTGGCTGTATTTGAGCCCGAAAGTTCGGTGGATCATAGAAGCCGTTGGTTATACCCTAATATCACGGTGGAAACAGATTATACATTTGGCGGTATGAGCGAGGAAGTCGTTTATTCCTCGAGCCTGGAGTGGAAAAATGACCCGCTATATACGACACAGGTCAACTACGACCGAGAGACACCCTGTCTGTTGGAAGTTGCACCTAAAATGGGACCTGAACAACAGGTTGCTGCCGGTGGAGAATTTGCAAGCTATCGGGTTTGGGAGCTGTTGAACGATAGCTGGGAACGGGAACGTAAGAGCCTTGGATATCGAAAAATGCTGCGCTCCATGGCGCCATGGGCAACTGAAAATCCAATATTGATGCATGTACGGAGTTCGGACAACGAGTCGGTAAAAAAGGCAATTGATCAAGCAGCGGAGGTTGGTTTTGAAATGGTGATTATGACCTTTTGGTCTGGATTCAATGCCGAAGATGATTCTCCCGAAAATCTCAAGCGTATGAAAGAGCTTGCTGACTATGCGCGTAGTAAAGGAATTGAACTTGGAGGCTATTCGCTCCTGGCCAGTCGGCATATTGATGCTAAAAATGACGTTGTGCTACCTGAAGGCATGCATCCTCGCTTTGGAAGTTCACCCTGTATTGAGAGTGAATGGGGCCAGGCTTACTTCAAAAAGCTGTATAAGCTGTATGAAAGTTCGGGATTGGGCGTATTTGAGCACGATGGATCTTATCCTGGAGATTGGTGCTATTCCACCGATCACCCCGGGCATCATAATGAAAAAGACTCGCAATGGAATCAGTTTAAACGGATCACTGATTTTTACAAATGGTGCCGTGAAAAGGGAATCTACCTGAATATTCCGGATATGTATTTCTTGAATGGCGGAAACAAAGTCGGGATGGGCTACCGTGAGGCAAACTGGTCGCTTCCGAGGGCACAGCAGGAAATTGTGGAAAGACAGAATATCTTCGATGGTACCTGGGCAAAGGCGCCGTCTATGGGCTGGATGTTTGTTCCTTTGGTAGAATATCAAGGCGGAGGCAAAGAGGCGACGATCGAGCCTTTGAAGGATCACCTACCACATTACGAGCAACGCTTGGCCAATCTATTTGGCGCAGGTGTACAGGCCTGTTATCGTGGGCCACAGCTTTATGACTCCCCAGAGACGAAAAATGTAGTGGCCAAATGGGTGAATTTTTACAAGAAACACCGCGAAGTTTTGGACAGTGATATTATCCATGTAAGGCGTCCTGACGGGATGGATTATGATGCTATTTTGCACGTGAACCCGGCTGGAAAAGAAAAAGGATTACTAATGATCTATAATCCATTGGACGAAGCGATAAAACGAAAAGTTAAGGTCAACTTGTACTATACCGGCCTGATAGGAAATGTACAAGTGGTTGAGCAAGATCAAAACAGTAGGACAATGCCATTGAATGCAGCCTCGGAAGCGATCTTTGAGGTCAATATACCGGCAAAAAGTCAAACTTGGTTCGTCATTAAGTAAGCCGTTCGGCGAACGTTTCGGATCAAGACTTCAATTTTTTAAAGAGTCTTCTCATCACGATGATGAGAAGACTTTTTTTTTGACTTGACTTATGTGTTATTTTGTGTGCGACTTTATCTGATTGACAAGAGTTCACCACATGTTTCTTTTCGGATCAGGTTTGTCGTCGTTTACGCAATGGGATAAGCCATGCTATACGTTATTCAATATGGAGCAATTTTTTGTGCTGTTGCGAAGAATGGCGCTTCCATTGGAGAGCCTTTTAAGAATAAGTCAGATAGGATCGCAAAAGAAGAAAACTCGTTTATTGTCAGTTTTGGACTTAATTAAAAAGGTTCTTTTTACTTAACCTCTTTTTTCTCCGGCCATTTTACAAACTCGCCCGTTTCGAGTGTAAGTTCACCAGTTGCAGCATTATAACTATCCTTGGATAGAATAGGGATTTCACCGGCTACTTTACTTTGTTCGGGGGGGTGTGTACGGTTATGGTAAGTCGGCACTTTTTCAAGCTTGACCAATTTACCATTGATGCGTAGATTTTTTTGAACAACGGTTACTTTAGGCAATTTGTCGTATCGGATGACATTCAACCCTTCGAGGTCCCGCGGTCTTTGGGCGAAATCGATAAAATATTTGTATTGTTCCAAGAACGATGTGATGTGTTTTTTCATCTGGATCTTTTTACCCGGGAAGGCTAGCGACCCTATATTGACCACTTTTTTTGTGCTTAAATCTTCGACATACATGGTGACCTAGGAATGTTCATAATCGCCCCAGCTGAAATAGGTTTCTTTGGGGTTAATAGTATCTGGAACGGCTTTGCCTGCGATATAGCCCCTCCGCATCTGAACTGGCATAATATCCTGTAGTTTTTAAAGCCTTTTTTGTCCGTTCAAACCAACGCGAAAAGATGCCATTAAATTTGATGTCTTCTTCTTTACCAGTCTTAATACTGATACCGCCACCGGCAGATTGAATACCACAATATAAAGGCATATTGTTTAGGGATATATTAAACGGTGAAATGTAAAATGAATAGTGGTCTGGGATGTCATCTTGTACAATAATATCAATGGAAATAGAATGGAAATCATTGACGGCAGAGTCCAATACATAATAGGAATTGGTATGCTGTTTTCATATTTTTTTTTTAAGCTTCTCTTTGGTTTGGGAAAAGGCTGTGCCACTGCATAAGGTAAGCGGTAAGAGCACCACCAAAATATTTTTTATCAATTTCATAAACAGTTTTAATTGTGTTCACCAATATACTTTTTTTTCTTTTAGCAGTAAAGGGCTGATTAACTGGTCGATTAAAATAGCACACCAGACGAATCGTAAATCATTTTTGGCGAATTGTAAACGGTGGGATGAATCTCTGACCGAGCACTTTATATTTGGTTCCAAGAAATGCCAAGAACATCGATTGGAGCTTTTTTTGAAGTAGGGAGTGAACAGATCTTAATTCGCTAATTCATTGTGCTGTAGGTTTATGTGTGCCATTTTAATTTTAATTGTCATAGTAGATAGTGCCTTATACTTAAGGTGAATGTTTTTCATAGGTAGTAAGCCGTAAAGGACTCCCCGTTCTTGCGGCTTTTTTTGTGTCTATTGGCCAGTTATAAGAATCGCTGGCTAGCGTAGTCCTATAGTCAGTTTGCTAGGAGACCTTATATTTCTTGACTGTTTTAGGCTAGGATAAAAAAAATAAAAAAAGTCAAAATTTCTTTAGGACGTTTTGTCTTTCCCGTTGTCATCATTGTATAAATGGAGATTTTGGCCGTTAAAAATCCATTTGCAATGCAACTACTATGAAATTTTAGCCTATTAATCATTTTTAGCATGGCACTGACTAATAAAATATTCCAACAAAGTGAGATTGAAAGTTTTGAATTCAATCACAAAGTTTTAAAAAACTGTTCATTTATCGATTGTACGATAAAAGGGAAAAGCTTCATGAACTCCATGTTTCGTGATTGTAAGTTCATTCGCTGTACCTTTATCGACTGTAACTTTCAGTCTGTTGTTTTTCAGGAATCCGGGCTTTGGATGGAAAGTACATTCGAAGCGAACGATTTTTCGAAAGCCATTATTGGAAATTTAAAAATTGAAAAGTCCTCCTTCCTTTACAATACATTTGACAAAACAACTTTCGATGGGACGAATTTGGTTCATGTGGTTTTTAAAGGAAAGATCAGTTCTTCATGGTTTTATGGAATTCCTTTTACAGAAGATTTATACTCTACCAATCTTTTTATTCTCAAAAAAGCCAAACCATTAAAAACTCCTTTGGTAAATTTCGGTCATGCGGAATTGAAGGACGTTATATTTTCTCGAAGGCTAGATCTCTCCAGTACGGTTTTTCCGAACCAGGAACATCTTAAAATCATCAATAATCCAAGACGTTTTTTCGATAGTTTCCTCAAAAGGTCAAAAGAAGTATTCACGGATAATGAATCGTTAGTTTTCTGTCGGGACTTGGTAGATAATGTCTTGTATAAACCCGAAAATAGGGGGATGCCAATCATATTGGTTGATTTAAATCAATTTTATCCCTCGTTGAATGAAAATAGAGATCGTCTTATTGTTGATCTCCTGAAAGCGGGATAATCATATCATTCTATATATAATTGTTAATGTAAAGCCGTTTGGAGTTCCCAGCTCTAGCGGCTTTTTCGATTTATACCTGCCGTTGCCTTTGTTCGCGCCAGCCATTGCCATTGCTCGCTCTTGTTCCTAGCAAACACCTACCTAAGACCTAATGTTTACCTGGTTCACGAGGTAAACACTAGGCGATTCATAGGAATTTGATTGGTTAATTGCAAAAGCAGGGCCGAAGCCGTCCAGTCAAAAGGCAGTTCAAGGGCCATAACTCATGGCGGCGGTTAAAATGCAACCTGCTGTATCATAGTTTTTTTATGTTTTTGTATATATAAGAAAATTAGGTATATTTAATTAATTGTTTAAGACGAACGAATGAAAGATACGAAGTTATTAAAAGGCACTTTACAAACGATTATTCTAAAGCTATTGTCTGGAACGAAAAGAATGTATGGCTATGAAATGACTCAACAAGTAAAACTCTTAACCGAAGGAGAGTTTATCCTGACTGAAGGAGCGCTCTACCCTGCATTACATAAGCTAGAAGCGGAAGGACTCCTGGATACAGCAATAGAAGTAGTCGATGGAAGAGCAAGAAAATATTACTCCCTGACAGTGAAGGGAAAAAAAGCTCAGGTAAGTAAAATGAAAGATGCGTTGACCTTTGTGGAGAAGTTACAGGTTATCTTGAACACTAAACCAATTGTATCATGACAGAAAAGAAATTGACCAAAGCGGAATTAGGTATTCTGATGGATTTTATTCGTTCTAAAGGATATCGTTATGTTGATGTTCAACTTGAAATTCTGGATCACTTTGCTTGTAAGGTAGAGGAGCTCATGTCTTCAGATGCCGGTATATATTTCAATCGAGCCATTGATCTCGCTTATGCCAGTTTTGGAGCGGCAGGTTTTGGAAACATTGCCGCTAGCTATGAATTGAATCTGCAACGTAAACAGATCAATAAATTTCCTGCTGATTTTTTACAATTCGTCAAGCATTGGCATAGTGCAATTTATATCGTGTACTTCACATTGTTCTATTATTTTGTGCCGCTCGATGCAGATGCTTTTTGGACCGGATTAAAATTAGGGATGATCGGTACACTCGTTTTTTATATTCCAGTATACTTATTGCGGCATCGACCTAGAGGGAGCAAATACTGCGTTTATCGCAATTATCTTGGTTTAACGATACCGATTATGGTTTTGATCATCGGGTTGGTTTCTTCGGAATGGATTGTTAATTATATTCCTTTAGCTTTGTATCGTATTGTAATTCTTATTTTTATGTATGTTGGATTAGGAATTTTGTATATATTTGAGAAGAATCTAAAGGCCATTGTCCGACGGGTAGATGAGATCGAAGTGCTGCACCAGAGCTGACGATTAATTTTTTAAATTATGAAATATCTTTTCCTGTTGTTACTAAGCATTTGTTTTTTGTCCAGCTGTGACAAAGAAGATATTGACTTTGACTCCACGGAGGTCGGTGGTGGAACAATGGCTAAAAGGTATCAATTTGAAGGGCGTTCCGTCGGGTTTTCGGTTAGCCAGATTTACGTGGATGGTACCACAGATAAAAACTTCTATTTGGGGACAGTTTGGGGATTAAAAGATACCACACCGCAACTAAAACTAACTTCCCTTCGTAATTATTATAAACCTTTCAAAAGCACAATTTCTTCTACACAACCAACTTTATCTCCTATTCATGTCATTCCTGGATTTGATGCTGTGCGAGCTTTCGCGAAGAAAAGCAAGGGGGAACCGGCTGTTTTGAAGCAATCGTCGGTAGGGGCATTTTTCGACTATAGGGCGATACGTTACCATCTTAATAATAGCCCTGACGTAGATAGTGTACTCAAATTGGTTCGTCACCATGATTCCACCACGATAAAAAGAGCTAATAGCCTGTTGTTGCGTCGAGAACATATTACATTTAGTCTCCATGCGGATCTGAAAGACTATGAACAGGCTTTTAATAAGGATGCACTTGGGAAGTTAAAAAATACAGGATATAATCCCTACTATGTTTCGTCAGTCAACTACGGTACACACTCGATCATGATGGGAGAAAGTGATTTTCCACGTGGTGATCTTAAAAATGTATTGGAAAAATTGCTGTACAATCAATTTCTGACGAAAACCGACGAAACGGTATTAAAAGGTTCCGACGTATTGGTTTATCTGCGTGGTGGACGTCAAACAAGTTTTATTAGACGCGCGACAGGCCTGGGCGAAATTAAAAAACTTGTCATTGATTATAAAAATGAACTTGAAATGCAACAGAATAGCTTTGATTATCCCATTAGCTATAGTCTAGGAGGCCTTAGTTCCCATGGGCACCTTAAATTCTGGTACTCTTATGATTTTCTCGTCCGTGAGGAAAAAGAGTAATTTTTATTTAAACATATAGATAATTAAAGGATATTTTTTACATTTGGGCTATTGTCGCAAACGGCATAATAGTGCTGTTTTTTTGTCTATCTATTTTAAACAGGGCATAACCATTAGCCTTTTTGCTTCAATACCATTATTAGCTAAAAACAATTATTAAAGAAGAACTATGGAAGAAACAATTAAGACATTGATCTATGTTCACGCATTTTTTGGTGGGATAGGATTGATTACCGGCCTGATAAGTGTGGCTGTAAAAAAGGGGGGAGCAGGGCACAAGAAAATGGGGATTATATTTTCCTATGCGATGGTGATTAGTTCTTTAATTTCGCTTGTCATTGCGAGGATGCCGGGCCACGAAAACACATTTTTATTTTTGATCGGTATCTTTACCATCTATCTCATTCTAGCAGGTAATCGCGCATTGACTTTACGCAGTAAAATTAAACAACAGGCCGATTGGAAAGACAAACTGATTTCCGCCACGATGCTACTTGTATCGGTTGGTATGTTATGTCTTGGTCTAATTGGATTGGTACAACAGGTGGCAAATTCTGTTTTATATGTCTTTTTTGGTGGTTTTGGTGCATTTATGAGTATTCGGGATTTTCAGCTGTTTAAAAGTTTCAAAGAAAAGAAAAATGCCTGGCTGGTCAGTCATTTGGGCCGTATGGTAGGCGCATTGATTGCGTCGGTGACTGCATTTTTAGTTGCTGGGATTCAGCTTGGCTCAACGCTGGTTTGGATTATGCCAACTATTGTTGGCACCGTGTATATCATCTATTCCAATCGAGCATTGAACAAAAGTAAAGTACTTCGTACAGATTTGCATTAATCTAGCGAGTTAAACATTAAAATCAAGCATTAAAAAGGCCTAAGTTTTTTACTTAGGCCTTTTTAATGCTTGATTTTATGCAGATGAATCGTTGTCAAGAGGCATTTTTTATGACTTTTTTTTACGTTGACTTTTGATCCAATTCAATGCAATAGCACTTGGTTCACGCGATGCCGAAAGGCTTGTATTGTGATCTAATAAAGGAAATAAGCAATATTCGAAGGGCTTTCCTTGTGCTTTCAGTGCATTGATATGTTCAATCGATAAGCCTACAGGTATTTGGATATCTTTGGATCCAAAAAGCCAGAGTCCTGGAGTTGTTATCGTTTTAAGTGATGTCATCGGATCGGTATTTGTAAATTGATAGCGATCTGGATCATTCGCTACATGTTGTCGGGCATCGGTTTCCGTATGTTTATCCCAAAAATCTTTTTTCCCATTTGTAAAGAATTGGAAGCGGAGCTGCTCACGGGCAGGGATAACTGCTCCACTGTACAATACAAAAAAGTCGACCAAAGGATTTTGGTTAGTCGCTAAGGGAATGATCCATCCCGCTTGACTGAATCCCAATAGCCCTAAAGGAATGTTCGTTTTCCCTAGTTGTTGATGGAATACTTTTACTGCCGCTTGTGCATCTTTAGCGAGGAGGTGAAGGTTGGCAGAATCGATATTATTGGTACCGACCTCAGGGCCAGCATAGGTCCCCTCAGATTTTCCTACTCCGCGCTTGTCATAAGTAAATACGGCAATACCGTTTTGGGCTAAATATGAGGCAAACTCCATCATTCTTTTCTCTTGTCCAGAACCATGTATGAGGACAATGGCAGCATGGGCACGCCGAGGCTGAAGTATGGTTCCTGCCAGGTTAATACCCTCACTCTTAAATACAATATCTTTTGTAGACCAGTCTAAAGATTGGGCTTTTGTATGCTGTGAAAAGAGCACGCAATAAATAGCGATGAGAAAAGTTAGCGTACTAAATGTAATCCGCTGTAAGGGAGAATAGTTCGTCAAGGAACAGTCTAATGAATAAGTTTTAGGCATAATTAATTCGGTGTTAAATTTACTTTTGTCTAAAGTAATGGGTTTAATTCTAAAAAGTTTGCGTTTTTCGGTAGACTGTGGATTTAAATCGGTAAATCGTACTATTTTCGTTGTAAATGGCGGAAAAAATTCTCTCGAATCCTCTGCTTGGCATTTCGCAGATACGCTATGTCCATTTCTGAAAAAAGTTTACAAAAGGTCTAATACAGCTCTTACTTTACGGTTGGTCTTATACGGCTCTTACTTCACAGTTGGTTTTATATGGGAGGGGGGCTATATTTTGTGGGTAGAAACTAGCGATCAAATTTACTTTTGATCCGTCTTATAATCGTTATTTCTACGGGACTTATTCGGATTTTATTCGCTTTCATCCGAATGAAGTCCGAATGAGGTCCCTATAAAGTCCGTATTAGCTCCCTGAAAATTAAGAAAGTTTGTGGGAAATAAAATAGCAATGGAATAAGATTCGTTAACAGTGTTTTAAGTTTTTCTTTCGTGTTGTATAACGTAATATATCCTTTATCAAAAGTTAACATCTGAAAATTATTTTTGAGCTGAATGAAGCGATTGTTCCTGTGGTAGTTTTCCTTAAGGAAAACTCAGCAAGTAAGAAAAACTCAGCAAGGACAACCATAAATCTTATGAAAGAATAATATGCAAATTTTCTGCAACATGATTCCTCTCTTAGGGGAAACCGATCTTAGTACTGGACTTCTTATTGTTTTTGCCCTTTGTTTATTTGCCGTTGTGGCCTTTGAATTTGTCAATGGCTTTCATGATACCGCGAATGCTGTTGCAACGGTAATTTATACCAAAGCACTTAAACCAATTGTAGCCATTCCTTGGTCTGGCTTTTGGAATTTTCTAGGTGTTTTTGCAGGTGGGATCGCAGTGGCTATGGGAATACTTAAATTGGTGCCTCTAGATACTTTAATGGCACTTCCGGTTTCGGTAGGCGCTTGTTTGGTTCTTTCTGTACTATTGGCGGCTATTATCTGGAATTTGGGGACTTGGTATTTTGGTATTCCATGTTCGAGTTCACATACTTTGATTGGTGCCCTTATCGGGGCTGGTATAGGCTTCACCTGGTATTATGGTGGCAGTGGTGTCAATTGGCATAAGGCCGAGGAAATTGGTCTTTCTTTGATTCTCTCACCTTTGATTGGTTTTGGTCTAGCGGTGTTATTGATGCTCTTTTTAAAGCATGTCGTCCGTTATAAAGCACTTTTTCACATCCCACAGGGGGAAGATGACAGACCTCCCTTGTTAGTACGCGGTATTCTTATACTGACCTGTACATTGGTCAGTTTTTTTCACGGTAGCAACGATGGACAAAAAGGCGTAGGACTGTTTATGTTGATCTTAATTGCATTTCTGCCTGCTCGTTTTGCAATAAACCATTCCGTACCAGATGCGGCTGTCATTAAAACGCTCGATCAAACGGAAATCGTGTTACAGACAATTGCTTCCAGTAATGTCGCTCAGGGAACGATGTTTGTGCAAGTCAATCAGGAGATTGAACAAGTCAAGTTGCATTTGATGGATAAAAGTGTAACGGATAAAGCCGGGACTTTTAAATTCAGAAAAGAGGTTGAAGGTTTGGTTAAAACCATTGCTGCATTAGAGAGCAATAAACAGATCGATATCAATCCTGAAAATCGATTGGAGCTCAATCGTAAGTTGGGCGAATTGAAACATCTTACGGACTTTGCACCGATCTGGGTGATCTTAACTATTTCAATCGCCTTAGGTCTTGGGACAATGATCGGTTGGAAACGTATTGTAGTAACGATTGGTGAAAAAATAGGAAATGAACATTTGAGTTATGCTCAAGGAGCCTCAAGCGAGATTGTTGCCGCTTCGACAATTGGTATCAGTACCGTATTGGGTTTGCCTGTTAGCACAACGCATGTGCTTTCAAGTGGTATTGCCGGTTCAATGGTCGCTTCTGGAGGAAAGAGTAATCTGAATAAAGGGACACTCAAAAGTATCGGTCTTGCCTGGGTACTTACTTTACCCGTGTCAATTGGCTTGGCATTACTACTATTTGTATTCTTCCATCTTTTTATTTAGTTGATTGTTATCTGAATGTTTTTGTCATCCATTGCATTTGTACACATGGCTATTGACAGGTAAATATTAAAAACTTAAAAAATGAAACAAATTCTTGTTGCCTCCGATTTTTCAATCAATGCAAGTCATGCTTTGCGTTACGCCTTGTCTTTGGCTTCTCGTTTGAATATGGAAGTTGCTGTTGTACATGCCATACACCCGACAGAAGGGATCAACAACAGTACTTATAACGCGATCTTTATAGAAGATTATTACGCTAGAAAACGTGCTGCTTTGCAAGAATGGACTGATCAGGTCGTCCAGGAAAATAAATACAATGACCTCAAAGTGAGAACCGTTGTTGAAGTAGGTTATCTGCGTAATGTAGTCACAAAATATGTTGAATATACGGATGTTTCTTTTTTGGTGATGGGAATTACTGGGGCGACAGGCATTAAAGAAATTGTCGGTAGTAATGCGAGTATGGCTGTGACAAAATTGCGTATTCCAACCTTGATTGTACCTCCTGAAAGTAATCTGTCGGTTATTCCAGTCATTACATTGGCAACGGATTATAAAACAACAAAATTGTCTGTTCGTGATGTCAAAGCGCTCAATCGTATTTTAAAGCTTTCGGACCCCAAGAAGTTGGAAATTCTACACGTCTCAGAAAGGGATTTGGACGAAAAGCTCGTGCGTAATGGGGAGAAAAAAATGCGGCAGTTGCTTCCTAACGTAGATATCAACTTTAATTATGTGGATGAGGATGATACACGGCCATCACATGCGATCATTGACTTTGTTGAAAACAATCAGACCGATATTCTGTGTTTGGTCAAACGCAACCATAATATGATTTACCGTTTATTTGCAAGCAGTACGGTGAATGAAGTTTTGAACCGATCAGTTAAAGCGATTTTGGTTTTGCATGAATAATCTGAATGGAAACTTTTTTTTACGCTATATATCAAGCCTTTTTGGATTTTCCAAACATCTTTTTTCTTGACTTTACCAATGCTGCAGAACGCGTTAGCTCGGAAAATTCGAGTTGTCTGATCCATTTTTTAAGTCCCAATTTTCGGAATCGCTAAATTGAACAAACGGTTGCGTTTTGATCAGAGTTGCCAATGCTGATAATTCTCATTATTATCGTAAGGTTATAGTCTGTTCGTAAGCAGATTGACTATAGTTTGTTCGTTTATAAAATAAGAAAATTGTGAAAAAATATCTATTTCTTGCAGGTATCCAGGTAATGTCAGCGCTAGGGCTATCGGCTCAAACGACAAGGTCAAATGTACCATTACAGCTATTGGGTACCCGGAGTTGGATCCGAGTAGACATGAAGGATAATCAACCGAGCATGTCCGGAGCGAAAGTCTTTTGGGCAAAAACGAATAAGAAACCGCAGACAGCCAATGCGGTATTGGCAGAAGGTGTCAAACGTTATTATATTCAGCAGGTAGAGCCTGAAACGACCTATTATATCTGGATAGAATCTGCTACAGGAAAATCCTTGGCAAATGGAAAAGTGTATACGAGCAAGAGATGGCAGCTGGATAATACTGAACTCGATGAAGAGCAAAAGAATCCAAGTTCAAGAGCAGTTCCTGTTGGTATGGAAGTCTATTGGCAGGATGAATTTAACGATCAATTACTTAATCGGAATAAATGGACGACCAACTATTTTTCATCCTTGAACTATCTGAATGCAAAATCCAAGGATGAAATGTTGCATGATCGTTTGCCACAACCTGCTTATACTTTAAATGGATCAGCGATCAATCTGTATGTCAACGATACTATTCCCAAACGGATTTTTACAGCGGGTGGCAACCAGAAGATTTCATCCATCCAAACCTATGATTGGAAGTCCAATGAAAATTTACTGGACAACAGCAAAGGTGGGTACTTTGAAGTTAAGGTAAGGCGCAACAGACAGGGGAATCCCAAGGGAACAAATACCGCTTTTTGGTTTGATTCACCTGGACCAGATATTCGTTATTATGTTCAAGAAGGATCCGAAGTCGATGGAATTAAAGGCATTCGCCCCAAGGGACAGCTTTTTGAAATCGACGTTTTCGAATATATTACAGCTCAATTTGTGATACATGGACATGTTGATCAAAAAGGGGTATTTCAACGTAATCTTGCTACACATATTGCAGAGGGGTATGAACATGTCGGACAATGGGTAACACATGGGGTATTGTGGACACCTACAAGTATTAAACATTATATCAATGGAGATCTGATCAAAGAATATACGAATAAAAATCAGATTTATTCACCCAACCACTTTTTGAACGTATTTCTTGGAGCCTATGGATCTGAAGGCGGAGTCAATATGGAGGTCGATTATATTCGGGCGTATAACTGGCCTTTAAAAGATGGTAATGAATTGCCTAATCCAGATTTTGAGCATAAATCTGGCCTTGCACCTTGGGAAGGAGCAGCGGTCATCGAAGAAGGGCGCGGAGAAAAGGGGAGTAAAGCGGTGGTACTTGCGCCGGGTCAAAAAATAGAGCAATATGTTTATTTGGATCCCCAACAAGACTTCAAACTTGTCTATTGGAGTAAAGGAGACAAAGTCCAGGTGGAAGTCGATGATGTCGCTGTCGTAACAGGAAAGTTGTCGAATTTAAAGACGTTAATACCTGATTTAGGAAAAAAAGGTGGAAAGCAGGAGCTTGATTTTGTTACTGGCAAGGAGATTAATCCGAATAAAAAAATTGTTCGGATCGGATTTACCAATGTAGGAACGGGAAATGCATTTTTGGATAATATCACGTTGAAAAAAAGATCGTTATAATGCGGTTTTCTTAATAAATATTGGCTCCATGTATATCACGTAGGAGCCTTTTTTATGTTTTTTTATTTGGTAAATGTTTCTTTTGATATGCTGAAGGTGACATATTTGTCTGTTTTTTGAAGAAATGAGAGAAAGTAGCGGAGTCCTCAAAACCCAATTCAATCAGTGTAGTCTTGATTGGATTGGGCCCCAAACTCAGCAGGTGCATAGCTTCCTTTAATAAACGATTATGAATCAGTTTGAGGGGGCTAGTCTCCATGTATTGCTGTGTTTGCATCCAAAGATTGTTTGCAGTTATATTCAGTAAATTTGCGTAATAAGCGACATGGTGTTCTTGTTTATAATGAAGTTCTACTAATTCAAGAAAGCGATTCAGGGTGGCTGGATAAGCGTATGGTGCTAAATTATCGATGTGGTTGATTAAGGAGTGGTTAATCTCTAGTAAGCTAGTTGCCAAACGTGATAAAATGAGTGATAATGGTGGCTGATAGCGATAGAGTTCATTACGGATCTTATCGAATTCATAGCGGAGCGTTTCAAATTTAGATGGCGTGACCTGAAGTATCGGATAATCTTTAAGGAGTTTTATGTTGATTGAAAGCGCATGACATAATTTTTCAAAATTTTGCCAGGGAATTCTAAAATGATAAACAGCGGTTTCTTTGAAAAAATAGAAATAACTTGACTGACCGGGGAACATTAGATGAATTTGATAACCCATTATATTATGTTGCTCCTGATCAATCTCACGGCGACCTCCGCTCGAATGTATTAAGATAAGGGTCACCACTTCTTTGCTTTTGAGCATATGGTAGGTGTGTACCCTGATATTCCGCATGCGATATAAAAAACCGAGATGCTCTACCTCGTCGTCGCATGTTGTTATGTTTGCAGCATTAAACATAGTTATTTTGGTCTGGGGAGGTGTTAAGTGTACGATTTGTTTTATTGAGTTTTTACGATTCTTATTTAACGATTATAGGGATATTCCTGTACCCAATGAAACTTGCGCTGTATTAATTCGAACGCTTGCACGTCTTGTTTAATAAGTTTAATGTGCGCTGTATGGTCATCAAAGGTTTTTGTCAGAAGAATATTTCCGTCAGGGTTGATCTGATAATCAAATTGATAATTGTTTAGGGTAATTTTCTTCCCGGCTGCATCAATAACAACGCTCTCCCTTTGTGGGGTATAGTCTGTGTTGCGTATTAAGACCTTGTTGTTATCAATTTCGAAAACAATAAGTCGCCAATCTTGGGGGATTGATTTGCCCTGTGTTCCCGCTTGTTCAATACGGTAGATTCCATAGAGTGGTGACTTCGTTAGGTACTCAGCTATCATTTTTTTTGTACTTAATATACCCATGCTCTGTTGCACTATAAAGAGCAGTAACACGGCCAATTTGGCGATAAACAAGCTTTTTCTTTTCCAGCTTTTGTTGAATAGGGGTTGTTGGATAGGGAGTAACTGTACAGGTTTTCCTGAAATAAAAATTACGAACAATGCTTTTAAGTAGGGAAGCAGTAGAAATATGGAAAGTAGCAGGAGTGCTGTAGAGACCATTTTAACGGGGACGTCATAAAAATAGTTGACGGCCATAATATTGATACTGGTCGCAACCGTAATTAGTGCACCAGCAACCACCGTTTTTCTGAAAAGCAATAAGCCCGATAATATTTCTACTGAACCAATAAGTATATTGTAGCCTTGAGAGTAACCGATATAGGTCCATGCCAGCCCCATAGGAGAATACTCGCCCAATGGCTGGAGAAGTTGTGTTAACCTCGGCGGTTGCATTTGCATATAGAAGACTTTGTACAGTCCATAGTTAATAAGCATAAAAGCAACATAATAGCGTATTGCTGTGGTTAACCAATAGAAAAGGATTGTGTAGCTGGCTCTTCTTCGATCCAATATGGACCATAAAGCTGCCCCAACTAATGCCAGCAAGAATAGGATCAATAGGGATACCCAGGCATAGGAGGTATCTCCACTTCCGTTGATGAAGATGCTGTGGTCGTAAGAATAGCCCAATATATTTTCTGCAAACCAGGGAGTCAACCTTTGCATAAAATGGGTAAGAGGGGTGCTGATATATCCATATAAGGGATAAGTGCCGTTATTAAAAACAAGAATAAACGACAAAATGAAAATAAAGGAAAATCGAAAACCTAATTTTCTAAAGGCAGGCCACCGTTCTGGGGCGTTTTCGTTAAGAATATGCATAATTAAAGTTTACTGTGTTTAAGTTAATATTTTTTGGTAAAATAGGTCGTATGTTTGTTGAAATAAATAATCGATTAAATAGTAAATAATCATTACGACATATTTGAACAGAAGTTTTTATCTTGCTCTTAAAAAATAAGAATCATGGACAAGATCAAAGAATATTTTGAATCGCTCGTTGTCATGAATGATACGGACTGGGAAGTATTTTCCGCTAGGCTTGTTAAGATGGAGTTTCCAAAAAAGTCATTGATTTTGGAAATCGGAAAAACTGAACAGTATTTATCTTTTATTGAAAAAGGAATTGTACGTTTCAATATCCCAAAACTGGACTATGATTTTACTTTTGGATTTGCTTTCGAAAACTCTTTTGTAAGTGGGTACGATTCCTTCTTGACGCAGCAGCCTTCATCGTATCATCTCGAGGCAATAACAGATTGTATTTTATGGCGGATATCGTTTGAGGATCTCCATGCAGTATATCAAACAACAACGGTTGGTAACCTAATTGGTCGGAAAGCGGTTGAGGACATTTTTCTAAAAAAAATGAAACGGGAACTGACGCTACTTGAAGATTCGGCAAAAACCAGGTATATCAATTTGATGCGTGAGCAACCCGAACTGATTCGCAACATTCCCTTAAAATATCTGGCTTCTTATATTGGTATTAGACCGCAATCGTTAAGCCGGATCAGGAAAGAAATTTATTAACAAATGTTCATTGATAAAAAAAGGAAGGGCACCTATTTTTGTTATAAAAAAGATGAAACCATTTTTTGTTTTAATTGTCGTTTGCATTATTTCCAATCTCATCCTATTGCTATTGAAGGGGGAGATGGATATTCTTTTAGCGGGTAAAGTTGGATTGGCGGTGATGCTGTTGTTCACAGCATTGGGACACCTACTTTATACCAAAGGAATGATGTTGATGCTACCCGATTTCGTTCCATTTAAAAAAGAAATGATCTATGGAACCGGTTTAATGGAATTCATGGCCGCAATTGGACTATTTGTCCCCCAGGTGAGTCGGATAACGGGAAATCTTTTAATTGTCTTCTTTCTACTTGTATTACCTACAAATATTCGGGCAAACTTAAGGCGTATCAATTATGAGACGGCTACTTTTGATGGCGCCGGTCCAAACTATTTGTGGTTTCGTATTCCGTTTCAAATCTTGCTGATCGCCTGGACCTATTATTTTGTGGTTCGTTAAAGTAGTTTTCTTAACCAAAGCATAGCAATAAATTAACATAGTGTTGTTTAGTTTTATTTAACATTTTTTTATTTTTGCTAAACTTTTAGATTGAATAAAATGAAAGAAGCTATCAAGATGGTCGTATTTGATATGGCGGGTACGACAGTGAACGAAAATAATATTGTTTATAAGACGCTTAGAAATGCAATAAATACGGTAGGGAGATACGAACTGACATTAACAGAGGTATTGGCCCACGCTGCAGGTAAGGAGAAGCTACAGGCAATTAAGACTGTACTCAAAAATAGTTTGGATGTTGATGATGATGAATTGGCTCAACGGATGTTTACTTTGTTTTTGCAAGACTTGGAACACGCTTATGAAGTCGAGGAAATTTACCCTAACGCGAATGGGGAAGAACTTTTTGCGATCTTGAAAGAGCGCGGTATCTTGCGTGTGCTCAATACGGGCTATGATCGTAAGACAGCTGAGTCACTTTTGGAGAAGCTTAATTGGAAAGTTGGCAAAGACGTAGATGCATTAATTACTGCTTCTGATGTACCTCGAAACAGACCTTATCCAGATATGATTCATCTCGCCATGCAAAAATTTGAAATTACGGATCCGGGTTTTGTCGTTAAAATTGGTGATTCTATTATTGATATACAGGAGGGGCAACAAGCGGGTTGCGCTTTGAGTATAGGCATAACAACAGGTGCACATGATGCGGCTCAACTCAGATCGGCAAATCCCGATTATGTGATTGATGATCTACTGGAAATTGTTGAAATACTTGAAAAGAAAAATATATCCAATACAGTCGTCTAGTCTTTGGCGCTGTTTAATAAAAAAGCGGGTATTTCCTACAAGAAATACCCGCTTTTGATTGTGATATGATCCACATGTTATTGCATTTGTATGCCTTCCATTGAATTCTGGTTTTTGTTTTTCTTAAACATATTCATATCCATTTTTCCAAAACGGTAGGAAAGATTCAATTTGATCAACTGCGGATTAGAAAGTCGATAATAGGTTTGAGAGAACCCTTCACCCGATGAAACAATGGTATTGCCGCGTGTTCTGAAGATATCATTGATGGCCAATGTTGCTGAGGCAGCCTGATTTTTCAAGAAGCTTTTCTTGATGGCAAAGTCGATACCATAGAATGGTTTGATATAGCCTTGTGAAGAGCTTTGCGCCTGGTTCATTGGTGGACCGAATGTTTGTCCCTGTGTAACTGGCATATTTGTTTTGCCTTGATATTCAAACGCTAGCTGTAGATTCCAGTTTTTCTGTAAGTTGAATGTATTGTTCAATTTTCCAAATACTGTCCACATACCTTCCGAAGGCGTTTTCTCATCCACCTCAATTTTGGAATTATAGAAGTTAAGGTCTGCAGTCAGGTCCCACCATTTTTTGAGATTATTGGTAAAAGTAAATTCTGCCCCATAATTTTTGCTGGAATTGGCATTGATATAGGTGTTAATGAAATCCATTTTGTTCGTGACCGGATTGAGTTCCTGTGTCAGGTAACGTGTAATTAGATTGTTTGTACGTTTATAGTATACCGTTGCCAAAAATGTACCTTTTCCATGTGTACGGCTGTAGGAAAGTTCGCCAGAAGTGGTGAATTCGGGTACAAGGTCAGGGTTACCACGTGTAATATTTAAGCTATCCGTGTAGTCAACAAATGGTATGAGCTGAAAGAAGTTCGGACGGTTGACACGACGGGTTACGCTCATCTGTATTTGGTCTTTTTCGGTTAGCTTTTTGCTCAAGAACAAAGAAGGAAATAAGCTCAGGGGATACTTGTTGTGGAACTTTTCGTTTGTATTCAAAAGTTCACCGTCGTACGTTGAGCTTTCTGCGCGCAGCCCAACTTTATAGGATACCCAGTCCTTGAGGTTTCCTCCAAGTGAGGCATAGGCTGCATAGACGCTGTTCTTATTGTTATAGTTGGCTGAAGCTGCGGTGATATTCTCAAAATCATCTTTGTCCACTGCTTTTAGGGAATTGTTGTTGAGATTTTTGAGTTTATTGATCTGTGCACGCACACCAGTTTCGAGTTTCATCCCATTTTTAAATGGTTTGACATAATCTGCCTGCACAGTCATGAACTTATTATCACCAGAACCGATGTTTTTTTGGATCTGAGTTCCGCTGATTTCGCTGCTTGCATTGAGGTAATTGGTGGTGTATAAACCATTGGATGTGTTGTTACCGCCAAAATAATTGAAATCCACAGATAATTCCTCGCCTTCAGTTTTGAATTTTTGGACGAGACCAGCTTGCAATCCACGTGGCTTAAAGCTTCTTTCAGACTCGGAAATCCGATCGCTGAGTGATTTGCTATTGCCAGAGGTGGTTAAGATCGACGAGTTCTCATTCGGCTTAAATTTACCCTGAACCAATACGCCGGCTACAGATAGCGTTGTTTTGGGACTTAAGTCGTAATCTACGCCGAGCCGGCCAAAGGTAATCATACCTTTTGTTTTGCCTTCAATATCTTGATCTACTGTTGATTCTACGCCATTAATTGTACTGGTACGGTGGCTGTCGCCCTCGGTGTTGGTCCGCATGCGCATATTCATTCCCGTCAGTGAGATATTGAATTTATTTTGACGCAGATTTAAACTACCCATAAAGTTAGTTCCACCAAAGCGGTCCCCACCTAAGGTGACCATACCATTGTATCCAGCTTTCTTATTTTTCTTCAGAATAATGTTGAGGATACCGGCCATACTTCCGGAAGCGTCGTATTTGGCAGATGGATTTGTGATAATTTCGATTTTATCGATCACATCGGCAGGAATCTGGTCAGGGCTGAGTGTTGTAGGTTTTCCATCGACAAAAATTGTAGGGGCTGCATTTCTCAGTTTTACGTTTCCGTCGATATCTACTTGTACAGAAGGCATATTGCGAAGTACATCGATCGCAGTACCGCCAGCTGCAACGATATTTTTCTCTACGTTGAAGACTTTTTTGTCGATGTCCATTTCGAGTAGTGCCTTGCGGCCAGTCACGGTAACTTCATCGAGTTTACGGTTGTCATTTTCCAGTTTGATCGCACCTAGATCTTTGGTTGTTGTTTTGCTATCGCTATAGTCTACAGCTAGATCTATAGGTGCATAGCCTACGGAGCTAATTTTTAGCTTCCATTTTTCTTTTGGCGAAATGGCTGCGAAATTGAATTTTCCATTTTCTGAAGAGCTGGAACTTTTTACGAGGATTTCCCTTTCTTTACCTGTAGCTTGATCCTTGATAACCTTCAATAAATTCACGGAAGCTTGTGAGATAGGTTTCCCGTTGCTGTCCACAATTTGGCCCGAGAGCTGACCTTCGGACATGGCGAAAGCAGGACGACCACCTGCAGGGGCTTGAGCGTGTACGGAAGCAACCGCAGTTGCCATTAGCGCTATTGCTATAAATCTTTTCATTTTTTCTTTGCTATTCTACCGGCTACGCGGATTAGGCTGTTCGATAGTCCACAAATTTGAAAAGGATTTTTTAGCTATGCAATCATCTGTAGACCGAAGCGGCCAATGTGTAGACGAACGGATAAATGCATCGATTCAATTTGTGGCGGTAGCATTAGATAAACTGTTCGATATTTTTGATATATTTTTTACCAATAGGAAGGGCGGTTTCAGGTAGGGTGAGTTTGTTTTGGGCGACCTGCTCAATACGATTTTTATTGACAATAAAAGAATTATGTATGCGTAGGAAGTCTATTGTAGGTAATATTTTTTCCATTCCACGGAGGTTGCTGCGCGTAAGAAGGGGCGATTCACGGTCCACCAGGTATATTTTTACATAGTCTTTCAAGCCTTCTATGTAGCTGATTTCATGGAGAAAAATTTTCGTCTTTTTGTATTCTACATTGACGATAATATGATCCTGTTCGGGGAGCTGTTTTGCACGGAGCAGCATACCTTCTTCCACTTTTCGGACTGCAGCTGCGAGTCGTTCTTTTGAGATCGGCTTAAGCAGATAATCAATGGCATTTAGCTCGAAACCTTCAACAGCATATTGGTGATAGGCCGTGGTGAAGATAACCAAAGGGCGGGGAGCGAGCTCGCGAATAAACTGCGTGCCCAATTGATCGGGCATTTCAATATCCAAAAAAATTAGATCGATAGCGTGATCTTTTAAATATTCTTCCGCTTCGGCCGTCGCATTAAATTTATGAACGACTTCGATTTGCTCAAAATTCAACAAGTCGTCTTCTAAAATGTTGAGTGCGAAGGGTTCATCATCTATGAGTATACATTTAATCTTCATCGGTCATCAGTTTGAGGGTGACTTCGAAATCTCCAACATCGGTTTTTCTGATGCTGAGGTCATGTCGATTGGGATACAATAATTGTAATCGTCTGCGTACATTAGTCAGTCCTATACCTTCGTTTGGACGCGGTTCTGTATGTTGCAAGATTCTATTGCGGGATATAAAAATAATGCCGCCCTGAGTCTTCTGAAATTGAAACTGTATCTGTGGTGCAGTTTTGCTATCCACACCATACTTGAATGCATTCTCCACAAAATGTATGAAGAGTAATGGGGGGATCATTCTATTTTTGACCCTGTCTTCGATATCTAGTGTTATATTTCCTTGGATAGGAAGACGAAGGGTCTGTAAGGCGATAAAATTGCGCATATGGTCGATCTCTTTAAAAAGTTCGACTTTGGGGCCGTCTACTTCGTAGAGTATATAGCGTAGCATGTCGGATAACTTAACAATAGTGTCTTCGGAATCTGGTGATTGTTTACGAATGAGCCAACGGATATTATTAAGTGTATTGAATAGGAAATGCGGGCTGATCTGAAGTTTTAACATCGTTAGTTCTGCCGTTGTTTTTTCAAGCGCAATCTGTTTGTTGAGTTCCTTTTGTCGCGCTTGTTCATCGTAGAGGAAGATCATTGAAGACGTGATCATACAAAGGGAATAAATAATGCCTGGGCCAATGACCAAGCGTACGAAAAGAATATTTTCCTTCTTCAGATGAGCAAGCTCTCCAGCTGGATTAAAATAGACTATGCAGTAGTTCAGCGCGACGTAGGTGGCGAACCCAATTGCGATTAATAGTACAAAGATCTTTCTACGACCAAAAAAATAGGTGGGCGCAACAACGTAGCAATGCAAGTAAAAATGAGTAGCTAGAAATACAATATTTACTAAATGCGATAATGCCGAATAGGCTTTGAAATCAGCGATCTTATCCGGCTGGTAGAGATACGTTATAAAGGGTAACAGCAGTAATATGGTCCAGATGACAATATGTAAATAGAATTTTCTGAAGAATCTGCCAATCATGTTATGTCTAATTAATCCCTTTACTTTTGGATAAGACCAAACTTAGATAAATTGCTTTTTATATGCAATATAAATACGTTTCTATGCAAAAAGAATTATGCATCGAAGCCTGTTTTCCTAAGGTTATCATGACCTGTTGCTAATCGATTTGGTGTTAGAAACATGACCTGCTGTTAAATGATATAATGTTAAAAAGAGGTTTGCGAAAGAAGATGAAAGCGGGAAATACGCTGGACTGTTGGAAATAGTTTTGTATTTTGCAGGTATAAACTTTGTAACGTGACATTCAATCCAGACCGATATCAGAATATGCCCTACAGACGCTGTGGGAAGAGTGGTATTCTCTTGCCAGCCATATCATTGGGGCTTTGGCAAAATTTTGGTGAAACCGATATTCAAGCTGTATTCCGGAAAACCTTGCTGACCGCTTTTGATCGTGGGATCACCCATTTTGACCTTGCCAATAATTATGGTCCTCCTCCGGGAAGTGCCGAAGAGAACTTTGGACAGCTATTGCGTACCGATTTTGTGGGCTATCGTGATGAACTTTTAATTTCCACGAAAGCTGGGTATACCATGTGGCCGGGGCCGTATGGTGATTGGGGAAGCCGTAAATATTTGATGGCTAGTCTACATCAGAGCTTAAAACGGATGAGTATAGATTATGTGGATATATTTTACCATCATCGACCGGATCCAAATACACCGTTGGAAGAGACAATGGCAGCATTGCGAGATATTGTTCATCAAGGAAAGGCCTGCTATGTAGGCTTGTCCAATTATCCTCCTGATCTTGCTCAGAAAGCTGCTGCGTTATTGCGTGCCATGGGGACACCATGCCTTATTCATCAGCCTAAGTATTCGATGCTGGTGCGGACACCTGAGGAGGGACTTTTGGATGTGCTGCAGGCAGAAGGAATCGGAGCGATCGCTTTTTCACCTTTGGCACAGGGACTGCTGACCAACAAATATCTCGGCGGCATTCCGGCAGATTCACGCGCTTCGAAAGAACATTTTTTGAAAAGTGAAATGATCACTCCAGAATTAATGGAGAAGATCGACCGGTTGAATAATCTTGCGGTACAAAGAGGGCAAACATTGGCGCAAATGGCAATTGCATGGTTGTTGAAAGATGAACGCGTAAGCTCGGTTTTAGTAGGGGCCAGAAATAGTGAGCAGCTGGTTGATTCCCTCAAGGCCTTGGACAGGTTGGACTTTACGACGGATGAATTGACGCATATCGATACTATTCTGAAGCATAATTAATCACCTAATTGATCATATCATGTTTGCCTTTGAAGCACAATTGGAAATTATTGGTATCAATCCTTTTGTTTTTGTTCCTACGGATATTCTTGAAAACCTATTTAAGGATGCAGGAATAAACAAGGGATATATTCCTGTGAAAGGAAAAGTGAATGAAAAGGATTATGTTCAGACGTTGCTGCGGTTTAAGGGGGAGTGGAGACTGTACATTAACACGGTTATATTGTCGAATTCGCCGAAACGAATCGGTGAGACCTTAGCCGTAACAATCGCTTTTGATCCGGAAGACCGCACTATTTTGCCTCACCCCGAACTCGAAGCAGCATTTGCACTAAATAAGGAAGCTCTGCAGGTATTCGATGGATTGTCTCCATCAAAGCAAAAGGAAATCATCCGCTATATTTCTTCCTTAAAAACTGCGGATAGTCGAAGAAAAAATATCGAAAGGGCAATCGGTTTTCTTTTGGGTAAAAACCGATTTGTGGGACGTGAAAAGCCCTAAGTAATCAGACCGGTCTTCGATGTGTGTACTGTAATTCTGGCCAGATATCAGGATTATTGGTCAGAATTTTAGTAATAATTTAAATATACTTATGGATAATCCTAAAATTGTATGGGGTATCATCGGCTGTGGTGATGTCACAGAAAAAAAAAGCGGACCAGCGTTTAATCGCATAAATAATAGTCAGCTAATGGCTGTAATGCGAAGAGATGCGGCGAAAGCTGCTGATTATGCTAGTCGACATCAAGTACCCTTGTGGTATTCAGACGCTGACGATTTGCTCGATAATATCGATCTCAATGCAATTTATGTAGCAACGCCACCGTCATCTCATCTCGCGTATGCACGATCTGCCCTGCGTAGCGGGAAATCTGTTTATGTTGAAAAGCCCGTTACGTTAAATGCGATAGAAGCAGAAACATTATTGCAGGAAGTTAAAGAAAGAGACGGGAAGTTGGTAGTTGCACATTATAGGCGGCAATTGCCTTTGTTTCTGAAGGTTAAGGAGCTTGTTGGAAATGGTGAAATTGGTGAGTTAAGGACGGTACAATTGCGTTTATGGCAGAGTAGAATGCCCGACCTAGTGACCAAAGGTGGCGGAGATTGGCGTACTGATCCTGCTGTTTCGGGAGGAGGTTATTTCTTTGATTTAGCCCCACATCAATTGGATTTGATGCTCTATTTTTTTGGAATGCCGGTTTCATACGATGGTTTTAGCTTGATTCAGGATAAAGAAAGTGCTGTAGCTGATCTGACCACAGGGACCATTTTGTTTGAAAATCAGCTTGTCTTCAATGGAAGTTGGTGTTTTAATGTTGCCAAAGAAAACCAGGTAGATAAGGTTGAAATGGTAGGAAGCCTTGGGCATATTACTTTTTCTGTTTTTGGAAATTCAGTTATTGTCAAAACAAGAGATGGAGAGAAGGAATTTATATTTGATCATCCTGAAAATATTCAATTGCCGATGATTTCGCGTACGGTAGATTATTTCCGCGGTATCGGGCCAAATCCATCTCCGATTGAGGAAGCCTTGGTTCTGATGAAGATTATCGATAACTTTTCGACAATAAGGCAATAATGTTATCGTCGTTCTTATCCTAAGCAGCCTGATGCCAGGTACTATCTGTTGGGTCTACCAGCAGTGTTTTATTTTGCGCATTGCCTTGCAATGCTGTGAGTGACAGTACACCCATAAGGAGTACTGTCAACTGATTGAATTTGTTCATCGCTGCATGTTAAATTTTTGCTAAAGCAAGATTGATAAATGATAGTTCTTCGGCGGTAAGCGTGATATCGATGGCTTGAGCATTTGCTATGGCCTGTTCTGCATTTCGGGCACCTGCCAAAACCACAGTGATTGCAGGCTGTAGACTGGTCCAGCGTAATACCAATTGAGAAAGTGTTACACCTTTGTTAGTGGCAATTGGACTGATGGTATCCAAGAAAGTCTTTACCTTGGCCATATCAAATTGTTGGAAATAACCATTGCGGTGGTCGTTTTCTTTTAATTTACCTGTATTAAAATATTTACCGGTTAATAAACCGCGTTCCATAGGGCTATATACAATGATACCTAGATCATTTTCCTTTGCATAAGGAACAAGGTCCTGTTCGATACCTCGGTTTAGCATACTGTAACCAACTTGATTACTTGCAATGTTGAGGTTCTTCCGTGCTTCTGAAACTTGATCGACACTATAATTGCTGACGCCGGCGGCACGGATCTTACCTTGTTGTAAAAGAAGATCCAAGGCTTCCATCGTTTCCGAAATCGGGGTCGTGCTATCTGGCCAGTGAATCTGAAGTAGATCGATGTAGTCCGTACGTAAGCGTTTTAGGCTATTCTCTACTTCATGAATTACACTAGTTTTTGACGAATATTTATAAACTGGAATAGTTTTACCAGCTTCTTCTGCATCAAAGAAAAATTCACCTTTTCCTTGGTTACTGCCGTCCCATACCAAACCAAATTTGGTCAATAGCTGTATTTTGGTCCGATCATAACCCTGTATTGCCGCACCGATCATTTCTTCACTTAAACCAAATCCATAAAAAGGGGCTGTATCCAATGTAGTGACACCATTGTCGATAGATGCTTTTACAGAATCAATAGAATCTTTCTTTTCATTTCCGCCCCACATGTTGCCGCCAATGGCGAAAGCTCCATAAGTAATTGCTGATAATTCTAAATCTGTTTTTCCTAATTTTCTGTATTCCATTTTTTTATTTTTTATTAAAATTATTTATTACGCTAATGCACCTTTTTTATCAAATAAATCTGTTCGAAATGGCGCTTATTATTATTTGAATGATTGATAGCACAAAGTTATAACCCTGATTTTTATTATTAAAATAATTTAAATTAGGTTATTCTATCATTTTTGTGATATATTATTGGGTGTTTTTTAAGGAAAGTACCGCGGGATTCCTGTTAAGTTTTTCTTGTGCAATCCTGCTCAAACTAGTAAATTTATATTAGGCAGTTGGTCTTGTGAGCAATCACATTTTTATTGGGATAGCTGTTCGGTAAAAGAATAACAATGCAAAAAGTAGAACAATTTAAACCTGATGTGATTATTATTGGATCGGGTTTAGCAGGACTTACGACAGCAATGGAAGTCACCAATGCTGGTAAGAAAGTGCTTCTTGTAGATCAGGAAACGGAAGAAAATCTAGGGGGACAGGCCTATTGGTCCTTCGGGGGACTTTTTCTTATCAATTCGCCACAACAACGTCTAATGGGTATCAAAGATTCTTATGAACTTGCCCGACAGGATTGGATGGGGACTGCCGGGTTTGACCGTGAGGAGGATTATTGGCCACGACAATGGGCTGAGGCCTACTTGAAATTTGCAACAGAAGAAAAGTCTGCCTACATCGCTAAGCTTGGTATAAAGCTGATGTTTATGGTCGGTTGGGCGGAGCGCGGTGATGGTTCGGCCTCGGGGCATGGTAATTCGGTTCCTAGATTTCATGTCAGTTGGGGGACCGGAACCGGAGTGGTGAAACCTTTTGTGGATAAAGCTTATGCTGCGCAGGAAAAAGGTCTTCTGCAGTTTCGCTTTCGACATCGCGTAACAAAATTGCTAACGCAAGATGGTGCGGTAATTGGAATTGGAGGTGATATATTGGCAGACGATCACCAGGCAAGGGGTGTTGAAACCAACAGAACTATTCTTGCAGCGTTTGAATATTATGCAGATCAGGTCGTTATTGCTTCTGGAGGGATCGGCGCAAATCATCAATTGGTACGCGAAAACTGGCCTGAACGATTAGGTAAAGCACCGTCACAAATGATTTCAGGTGTTCCCGCCTATGTCGATGGAAAAATGATCGGAATTGCGGAAGAGGTTGGGGCTCATATGATAAACCGCGATCGCATGTGGCATTATACGGAAGGGATTGAAAATTGGAATCCAATATGGCCTAAACACGGCATCCGTATCTTGCCTGGGCCCTCTTCGCTGTGGTTTGATGCCCGCGGTAACAGACTTCCCGCTCCTTATTTGCCTGGATTTGATACCTTGGGTACACTCAAACACCTGCAAGAGTCAGGCTTTTCTTATTCCTGGTTTATTCTGACGCAGAAGATTATCAAAAAAGAGTTTGCTCTTTCGGGCTCAGAACAGAATCCAGATATTACCAACAAGGATTATAGATTATTTTTGAAACGCATTTTTGGGAAAAATGCTCCCGGGCCTGTTGAGGCTTTTAAGGAAAAAGGATCTGATTTTATTGTTTCGGACAATCTAAAGGATCTGGTCGTTCGTATGAATCGTTTGACAGGGGAGGATTTATTGGACTATGAAGCAATTAAATCGCAAATTGAAGCGCGTGACCGGGAAGTAGATAATAAGTTCTCAAAAGACACGCAAGTGAACTATATCAGGAATACACGGAATTACCGTGGTGATAGATTAGGCCGAGTGGCAGCCCTTCATAAAATCCTGGCGCAGGAAAATGGACCGCTCATTGCGGTACGTCTCCATGTACTGACCCGGAAAACCTTAGGTGGTCTTAAAACGAATCTCCAAGCACAAGTACTAACAAAGGATGACAAGGTGATAAAGGGCTTATATGCTGTCGGTGAGGTGGCTGGATTTGGTGGTGGCGGGATGCACGGCTATCGGGCACTGGAAGGCACGTTTTTGGGAGGATGTATTTTCTCCGGCATGAAAGCCGGACAACATATTGCGAGTCTACCAAAGGCACCATCTGTCTAAGAAATCTGATGAAAATTAATTCTTTTCTTCATGTTAAAATAGAGGTTCCATAGGCAATCAATGCGATGTTTGCCTATGGAATAAGGAACTATTAAGCTTTTTTTCTGATAGAGCGCATCGTTTGGAGAAGAACAGAAACGAGTACAAGAGCGAGTCCAACATAGAAGGAAGCATTGACTTGTTTGCCTTCGTTGAAGAATAAAAAAGCAATGATAATTGAATAGATGGGCTCGAGATTGAAACTCAAATTGACTGTAAATGCAGATAACTTCTTGAGTGATTCAGCAAAAAGAACATAAAGGCCAACTGTACAAAATAAAGCCAGCAAGATTAAATAGACCCCGTCAGAAAAGCTCGGTATAAAACGTTCGGTAGGAAATAGATAATAGAAAATGGGTAGTCCAAATCCCAATACAACGGTGCCACTAAGCATCTGATAAAAATTGAGCAATTTACTATCATATTGTTTGACTAATCGCTCGTTGTAAATGGTATATAGAGCCGCAAAAATAGTTGAAATTACACCCAAAATAATCCCAAGTTGATAAGAGCTATCAAAATGAAAGATTAAACTGATTCCGATCAATGTCAGCATACTTAACATGAGCTGCGCTGCGCTAAATCTTTTCTTGTTGATGATTGGCTCTAATACAGCGGTAAAGAAACTGGTCAGACAATAGCAAACAACGCCAATGGAAATGTTGGAAAACTTAATGCTACCATAAAAAAATATCCAGTGGATGGTGATTAATACGCCGACTTTCGCAATTTTAAACGCATCTTTAGTGGATTTTAAACGCTCAATTTTGAATAATTTGAGAACGAGGAATAAGATGATTGTTGAAAGTAAGACCCTAAACCAGACGAGTGGTATTTGATTGAGGGTAATAAGCTTGCCGAAAACACCGGTGAATCCTGCGAGCAGTACTGCGGTATGAAGTACTAAATATGATTTTTTCATAAGAGAAATGTCTTTCCCATAAAGGGAAATTTAAAAGCTAAATAAATAGTTAATCCTTATATCATCCGAATTTGCTCCTGATCGGAAGCCATTATTCGTTTGACAATGCGCTATATTATTTTGCTGGAGGAGAAAGACAAGTTCTTCGGCCCATGGTTTTATGATTGTTTTTAACAAATATAGAAATTATCTACAGTATTCAAAGTGTTATATTTCAGCTATTTTGTTTGGATTAATATTCTTCATCCTAAAGACTAAATGTTATATTAGTAATCTCGCTAGGGGGGATCCCAAGTTAATCGTCTTCCTAGTAATGAATACACAATATCAATATAAACCAAACTAAACAATGAAGAGAAAAGAATTTATCCGAAATACGAGTCTATTGGCTGCATCAGCACTTTTTGCACAGACGAAAGTATTCGGTTTCCAAGCTGATACGGTTCGTGTAGGGCTGATCGGTACAAACGGAATGGGCTGGTCTAATCTGAACGCCATCTTGAAGGTACCGGGAGTGCAGTGTACGGCATTATGTGATGTCGATGAAAATGTTTTGGGGAATCGAGCTGAGGAATTAAAGAAACGCAATATCAATGTGAAGACTTATATCGATTATAAAGACCTCCTAAAAGCAAATGACGTTGATGTTGTTATTGTCGCTACCCCCGATCATTGGCATTGTATGCAAATGGTTGATGCTGTTGCGGCCGGAAAAGATGTGTATGTCGAAAAACCGATTGGAAACTCCATTCGGGAATGCGAAATTATGGTTGCAGCTGCGAAAAAGCATAAACGCGTTGTACAGGTTGGGCAATGGCAACGAAGCCAACAACATTTCAGAGATGCGATGGATTTTGTTCATAGCGGAAAATTGGGGAAAATACGTCTTGTTAAGGCTTGGGCTTATCAAGGTTGGATGAAGAGTATCCCGGTTCAGGCAGACGCTCCTGTTCCCGCGGGAGTACATTATGATAAATGGTTGGGGCCAGCACCAAAACGTGCATTTAATCCCAATCGTTTTCACTTCAATTTTAGATGGTATTGGGATTATGCGGGGGGCTTGATGACCGATTGGGGGGTACATATGTTGGATTATGCGCTAATTGGAATGAAAGTATCAGATCCTGTTTCGGTTATGGCTGCTGGAGGTAAATTTGCTTATCCTGACGATGCCGCTGAAACACCAGATAGTTTAACAACGGTATACGAGTTTGATGGATTTAATGTTCAATGGGAGCAGGCAACAGGTATAGATTTGGGGCCTTACCAAAAGACTCACGGAGTTGCTTTCATTGGCAATAATGGTACTTTGGTGGTCAATCGTGAGGGGTGGGAGGTTATCCCGGAGAAAGGGCGAATGGATGCTGTCTCTTTTCAACGTTCACAGGACAATGGATTGGACAAGCATATGGTTAATTTTGTAGAAGCAGTTAGAAAGAAATCTGTGGAGGGTTTACATGCTCCGATAGAAGCTGGGGCACATATCGCGATATTCTCACAAATGGGAAATATTGCTTATCGGGCCAAAAAGAAATTGTTCTGGGACAAGCAAAAGCGCAGTTTCAATGATAAGGATGCCGACCAGTACCTGGCGAAAGTTTATCACAATGGTTATAACCTGCCCAAAGTCTAAGATGTTAAAAATAGGTATTAAAAAGATATTGTTTTGTCTAGCACTGGCGGGGTTGGTTGTGAACCAGGTTTCAGCGCAACAGATGGAACACATGTGGGATGGTGAAGGGGGAAATAAACCGATCGCCCAAAATAGAGGGAAACTGTTCCGTGAAGGCAAATATGCGATGTTTATCCATTGGGGAATCTATTCGCAGCTGGCAAATACCTGGAAGGGAAAAACGTTTTATGGCATAGGGGAATGGCTCATGAACAAGAGCGTGGCCAATATCCCTGTTGCGGACTATATGGCTGCTGCGGGTTCTTTCCGTCCAGATCATTTTGATGCTAAAGCTATTGTGCAGCTTGCAAAAGATGCTGGAATGCGTTACATCGTGATTACAAGTAAACATCATGATGGATTTTCAATGTTTCATTCTAAGGTGAATTCTTTTAATATTGTTGAGGCGACTGACTTTAAGCGCGATCCAATGATTGAGCTCGCGAAAGCATGTAAGGAAGGTGGGATCGGTTTTGGCTTCTATTATTCGCAAAATCAGGATTGGACTTATCCTGGCGGAAATGGAGGCCCAAAGGTGAATGTAGCTGGTCAACCGAAAACATTTGATGATTATTTTTGGGAAAAATGTTATCCTGAGGTGAATCAGATTACAACTGAGTATGGACCGATAGAATTGGTCTGGTTCGATACTCCTGGGGGAATGGACAAGAAATATGCACAAAAGCTTGTTGAATTGGTTCATAAAAATCAACCCGGAGCATTTGTGTCGGGGCGAGTGGGGCATGGGCTTGGTGATTATTCTACTTTAGGAGATATGGAAGTGCCGCGGCAGAATGTTCCGGGTCTTTGGGAAGCAGTAGATGTAACCAACGATTCTTGGGGTTATGCTTGGTACGACAATAATTGGAAGAGTGCTCGTGAGATCTTGTCACGTACATTGTCTACTATCGGTCGGGGTGGGACCTATATGTTAAATGTTGGGCCTAAACCCGACGGGACTATTCCAGAACCAGCGAGTTTAGCGTTGCGCGGTGCGGGTGCCTGGATCCGAAAATATCCTGAGACCGTTTATGGTGCACAGGCGTCACCTTGGGGGCATGCCTTACCCTGGGGAGATGCTACTGTGCAGGGACGTAAAATTTCATTGTTGGTCTATCATTGGCCGATCAATGGAAAGTTGTTTGTTCCGGGCCTAACAAAAGGGATAAAGTCGATTAGCCTTTTAACTTCCAACGGCAAAAAGTCCTTGAATTACACGTTCGATGGAAAATGGTTAAAAATCAATACGCCAGGTGTAGCCCCCGATCCATTGGTTTCTGTCATTGAGGTAGTTATGCGGGAAATGCCCGTTATTGATAAAATGTTGGGAGTTGATCCGGCCATGGAGACAATTGTGCCTGTTGATTTTGCTGAAGTTGAAGGATGTAATAAAACTGGAAAATCCTGGATGGAAAAATTCGGTGAATGGAAGCATGTGGTTCAAGTAGGGCAATGGACTGATGAAAGTAAACTAACGTATGCTATAGACATTGTTAAGCCAGGCTATTATCAAATTGATCTAAATTATACGGGGCAGGGGAGAGTGGTGTGGAAGATCGAAAACTCGGCTGGGGAGATCGTGCAGAATCAGCAAGCGGCCTCTTCTGTGTATAATTGGTACCCTTGGGGATGGATGAAATTTAAGGCTCCGGGGCGCTACAAAATTACTGTTTCTTTAGTGGAGGGCGATGGTGATAAACTCAGTCTTACTGCACTTCGATTTAAATCTGTAGAATAGAGCTCAAAAGTCTATTCTACAGATTCTTCAATAATCACCTTTCTGTGCTCTCGGCCCCAGTTAATCATTTCTTGGATGATATTACCAAATGTCCGGCAATAGGCAGTCGGTAGGTATTCAATTAGCACAGGGCTGTCCGGATTGACTTTTCTGTTAACAAGCTTGTTGAGTTCCATATCTTTCAATTCTTTGGACAGCATACGTGTCGTGATACCAGGGATACTTCGTTCAATTTCTCGAAACCGTTTATTACCGTTGCATAGTGAATTGATAATAGGAATACGCCATTTTCCGCCTATAAAATACAGGGTGTCTTGTAATGCTCTTAGTTCTTCTACTTGATTTCTTTCCATGGTAATTTTGGTATACTCTATTATACTGGTATCAAATGTATATCAAATACCCAATATATTTGTCAAAAAAATAGAACAATGGAAAATTTAGAAAACAAAGTCGTCTTAGTTACGGGAGGGAATAGTGGAATTGGTTTCGCAACAGCAAAGGAGTTTAGTGAAAATGGAGCACAAGTTATTATTACAGGAAGAAGAAAGCAAGCTATTGATCAAGCTGCTGAGCGGATAGGAGCAACAGCTTACGTGGCGGATCAGGCTATACTGCAAGATATTGAAAAACTTGCTCAGGAAATAAAAGATCGGTTTGGATATATTGATGTCCTATTTATAAACGCCGGTATTACAGGTGAAGGAGGTTTTATTGATGAAGCATCAGAAGCGAATTTTGATGCAGTAATGGATATCAATTTAAAAGGTTCATATTTTACATTGAGCAGATTTATCCCTCTACTTCGCGATGGTGCGTCTGTCGTTATTCTTTCTTCTAATGTAGCTACCTTAAATATGCCAGCGAGTTCGATTTACCAAGCGAGTAAAGCGGCCGTTAATTCCTTCGCCAAAACAGCGGCAATGGAGCTTGCAAACCGTAAAATTCGTGTAAACACGGTGAGTCCGGGTCCGACTAGGACAGATGTGCTTAACAAGAATTATGACCAGCAGACTGTCGAAAATATTTGGAATAAGTTGGCAGCAGAATCTCCACTCAAAAAGATAGGTACAGCCGAAGACGTCGCTAAAATGGTTGTTTATTTGAGTGGTGATCATGCATCTTACATCACTGGTGCTGATTTTGTTTTGGACGGTGGAATGGGGATCAATCATTCTTAACCACCTACATAGCGCATAAAGAGGACTTTAGGTGAAGAACTTATCCTTCGTAGATATTCAATTATTATCATACGAAGGATAATCAATAGTTCAGATTCTTTGTCTGATCTCGCTTATTATATTGGGGCGGATTGCATGCTAATTTTACAGCATTAAATAGTTTCAGCTATTCTTGCAGCAGCGTCTGTATTTTTTCAATAGAATCCTCATTCTCCAAAAACTCAATATAAGGTAACAATGGTTCAATATCCTTTTTGTCCATTGTTTCTATGTCTTCAAATAAAGCATTTACAAAATCAGTGCAAAAAGATTTGCCAAAGCTGTAAGTGTTTATTCTCGCCAGATCCTCACAATTGATTTCGGTGGCATTCAGATTAAATACAAGCTCAGGAATTTCGTAGTCGCCTTCCGCCGGATAGCCAATATACCTAAACATGCTTTCCTTCCATACGCGAAATAGAATTTGATGTGAGACATGTTTCCCAAAGTATTCGAACACCTTGGAAAGTATATCGTAAGCGGTTTCTTTCTCAAAAACACCAGTAATGCTTTTGTCGATCAATTCGGCATAGGAAATGAAAATTGAGCTATCAAAATGAACACCAAAATTAGCGGTCAGCATGGCCACAATATGTTCTCTGGGCTGGGTTCTTAAAAGTTGTCTTGCTGTTAATGAGGTTAAGTTATGCTTTTGTTCTCGACCGTGGCTGTCGGGGAGGAGTACGGTGTGTTCTTTGTCGAGGAGCGAGATGACGAATTTCCAATCTTCGGGCCTTTTGAGAATCCTGCAGTTCTGGGCGAGATAACCGCTCCTTTTAGGGTCGGGTTTCTTATCGCCAACAATAACTTCTCCAGGTTGAATAATATGTTCTGGAGGAACTTTAAACCTGCGTATATGCACAAAGAGTTCTTCTCCGGAAGGTAACGCAAGAGTACCAAATCCTTTGTTATTGTCGAACCATTTGACTGCGCCGATAAACATGGCTGGGGTTGAGTTTTGTTTCAATAGTATAAAGGTAATGAATAAATGCCTTTATTAGGTATTGAAAATGAAATATTTGCAATTATTTGTGCGATATCACTTATTTTTCTCGTATTTACCTACTTATTTGGTTGGGGAAAAGATTTTCGGAAGGCCAAAGGCGACATATTTGTCTTCGCTTTGAATAACTTGTTAAAAGATTGGGGATGGCCAAAGCCTAAATCGTAAGCAACTTCGCTTACGGATAGGTCTGTGATGGATAATTTCTCTTTTGCTTTGTCAATTATTTTACCATGGATGAAATGCTGGGTATTTTCACCGGTCTGCAAACGGAGCAGATCGCTTAAATAGCTAGCTGAAATGTGTAGGCGTTCAGCAAGATACTGCACCGTTGGAATGCCTTGTTTCGTAGAAATATTGTTAGAGAAATATGCTTCCAATATTTCCTCAAGTTTGGCTATTAAGTTTGTATTAATCGCTTTTCGTGTGATAAACTGTCTTTTATAAAATCGGTTGGCATAATTTAAAAGTAATTCAATGTGGGAAATAATCACATCTTGACTAAAGTCATCGATTCGACTAGTTAATTCTTCATCGATGTGTCGGAAGATGGAAATAATTCGGTCCTTTTCTTTTTCGGATAAATGTAAGGCTTCATTTGTGGTATAGGAAAAAAAGCCATATTGTTTTATTTTTTTTGCTAGCGGATATCCCCAAAAGAAATCAGGATGTATCAAAAGGGTATATTGTGAGCATACCTCGCCTTCATTTGTGCCGTGGTTTCCTATAATTTGATTTGGAGCGGCAAACAGAAGTCCGCCTTCGTCAAAATCATAATAACCTTGTCCATAGATGAGTTTTCCTTTAACACTCGGTTTGTAGGATATTTTGTAGAAATTCAATACATGCGGTTGAGGAATATTGTTGAGCATAACTTGATGAGTGCTGCCATTCACCATGCTAACCAAGGGGTGGGCTGGTGTTGGAAGGCCAAAAGCACGGTGAATATCCGATAGAGATTCCATCTTTGGGAGAGCTTTTTGTTCTTTTTTCATTTTTGAATTTACGTAATTCTCGTTTACAATAGCCGATAATGTAAACGAGAATGAATTATTGACATAGGGATTACTTGGAAAAGCCTTGAGCTTGGGCTGAAACAGTATCCCATTCCTTCCATGTGGCAATCCTTTCGGCATATACACTACTTACCCAAGATAGGTTCCCATTTCCTAGATTAAACCGCAAGGGAGGATTTTCTGTGTCAACGATACTGAAGATTGCGGCTGGGGTCGCATTCGGATCACCTTTCTCCATTTTTCCTAAATCAGTAAAAAATTGGGCTTTAAAATCCTGGTAGAGATCTAATGTTTCAGCAAATTGTAGTGATTCCTGACTTCCAAATTCGGTGGCATAGGCTCCGGGTTCTATGATGGTTACTCTGATACCAAACTGTTTGACCTCAAGTGCTAAGCTTTCGTGTATTGCTTCAAATGCCCATTTTGAGGAACAATAGTATCCGATTACAGGCAGCGTAACGTGGCCTAAGCTACTTGATGTACCTAAGATGTGGCCATATCCTTGCTGACGTAATAATGGTAAAACAGCTTGAATGACAGCGACCGGTCCAAGGATATTTGTTTCGTATTGTTTTCGAATATCGTCCATGCTTGCTTCCTCAATAGTTCCAACCAGAGAGTAACCTGCATTGTTAAGGACAATGTCTAACTGGCCAAAGTGATCATATGCCTGTTGTACAACAGTTTTTACTTTTTCGGTATCGGTAACGTCCAATTCCAGTGTCAATACGTTGTCTCCATATTTCTCATTGAGATAGGCGATGGAAGAGAGTCGTCGTGCGGTAGCAATTACTTTGTCTCCCCGCTGTAATGCTGCCTCTGTCCAGATTTTCCCGAATCCGCGCGAACTGCCCGTGATAAACCAGATTTTACTTTGCGTATTTTGTATCATATTTCTTAGTATTTGTAACACAAATTTCCAGAAAGCGCGTCTAATAAAAATCGCCAAATTGAGGGAATATGTAGCCGAATGGAGTTTTGATAAATTTATTTAGGAGAATAATTTTATGGAATTATTTTTTGTCTCTTAGTCGTAATTTTGAATTAACTTAGTATGTTAAAATCTGTTTTATAAGATAGATTTTCAGTAAACGTAAAGTTCCGTATGCAGCGTGTAATTGCTAAATCCATTCTTAACAAAACAAAACGGAGAGATCCTTGGTTTCTTGATGACTATACTGTAAATCCCTATAGCGGATGCTCTTTTAACTGTCTATATTGTTATATCAGGGGTAGTAAATATGGGGTAAATATGGCTGAAAAGCTAAGTGTCAAACAGAACGCGATTGATTTGTTAGATCGTGCTTTAGCGCTCCGTGCCCGTAAAAAACAATATGGAATAATTGTACTGTCGTCTGCAACGGATCCTTATTTGCAATTTGAACAAACCGAGTTACTGACGCGACAATTATTGGAAATTATACTATATTATCGTTTTCCGGTACATATTATCACTAAATCGGATCTCGTCAGTAGAGATTTTGATTTATTGAAGCAGATCGATGCAGAAGCAATACTCCCATTTGATCTGCAAGATAAATTAACACATCGTGCTTTTATTACCTTTTCATTTTCGACAATCGATACCGAAATTGCCAGAATATTTGAACCGGGGACACCATCGCCTGAGCTTCGTTTGAGTGCATTGAGCAAGGCGCGAATGATGGGATTGTGTAGTGGCGTAAGTTTAATGCCTTTGTTGCCTTTTATTTCAGATACAGGAGCTCATCTTGATCAGATGTTTTCGACTTTTCGATCCGTTGATGCAAATTATATTTTTCCAGCAACCTTGGCGTTATATGGTTCTGACCCTAGTGATAATCGGACTTTGGTTATGCGTGCGGTTGAAAAACACTATCCACAGCTCGTGGAAAAATACCAACGACTGTTTGGTCCGGACGGTAAACTTCCTAACTATTATCGACAGGCATTTGCGGAAAAGGTAAAGGGATTATGTGTACAATATGGGCTGCGAGACCGGCTGTTTTAGCTATTAAGTTTACTGATTTTATCTTCAAAAAATCAGATCTCATTTTTGTTTTTATAAGTTGTTGTAAAATAGGTTTATATGGGCCGAAAAAGACGTTTAATTTATTTTTCGTACCTTTGTACTGTCAAAAGACAGAATGGCGTGAGTTTATTCCGCTATGGCTTTGTGCCTTTGGCACAGCCTAGGTTGTTCGTTATACTTGTTGAAGTATATTTTGGAGATGCTTTTTGAATGGAGCATTTCGTCTTTAAAAGATTAGTTTCTTTTTCATCATTGCTCTTACCGAACCGAGAGTAAAGTATGTTAGTTAATAAGTTGATTGAACTGTACGAGTAAGATTTCGATCAAACGAACTCAACTGTAGGGATATTTTTATTTGTAAGAAAATAGCGTAGGCGTATGGCCTTAGTGGATTACTCATGCCCTTATGGTTTATTTATGTTTAAAAAAATTAAAGAATGGATAAAACTAGTAAGGTAAAAGTAAAAGTTGAAGACTTGGTACTTGTTTTCGGAAAACAGAAGAAGCAAGCTTTGAAATTACTAAATGAGGGTTTCTCCAAAAAGGAAATCTTGGCAAAGACAGATTGCACGATCGGAATCAACAAAGCTAATTTTGAAATCTTCGAGGGTGAATTCTTTGTTATAATGGGACTATCAGGCAGTGGGAAATCTACCCTGCTCCGTTGTCTTAATCGATTGAACGAACCTACATCGGGAAAGGTATTTGTCAATGGAGAGGATATTACAGGGAAAAATAATAAAGATCTTCTTGAAGTCCGTAGGACAGAAATGAGTATGGTCTTTCAAAAGTTTGGTCTGTTGCCACATCATACCGTATTGAGCAATGCCGCTTTTGGTTTAGAACTAAGAGGGGAAGAACGGGAAAAACGGGAATCTAAAGCTCAGAAAGCGCTGGATGTAGTAGGACTGAGTGGATTTGAGCAACAGTTACCGTCTCAGTTATCTGGTGGTATGCAACAGCGGGTTGGACTGGCTCGGGCACTTGCAAATGATCCCGAAGTATTACTGATGGATGAGGCATTTTCAGCATTAGATCCCCTGATTAAAACAGAAATGCAAGATCAGTTACTGGAGTTGCAGGATAATTTACAAAAAACGATCGTTTTTATTACCCATGATCTCGATGAAGCAATCAAATTGGGCGATCGTATTGCTATTATGAAGGATGGTGTCATCGAACAGATCGGTACCGCGGAAGATATCTTGACAAATCCAGCAAGTGACTATGTTAAAGCCTTCGTTGAAAAAGTGGATCGCAAGTCAATCATTTCGGCAGGTTCACTGATGTTTGAGAAACCTACTGTTGTACGTTTCAAAAAAGATGGTCCCGAAGGAGCTTTGCGTAAGATGCGCGCTACAGGAATTGAAATTCTCCCAGTAGTTGACGCTCATGAGACTTTTCTTGGTTTTGTTCACATGAATGAAGTCATTCAATCTGCAAAGCGTAGGGAACCTACCGTAGAATCCATTATACATACTACCGTTCCAACCGTATCAAAAGAGGTGACCGTTGAAGAAATGTTGCCCCTGATATCGGAGATCCGGTCGCCAATCGCTGTCGTGAATGAACATAATCGTTTGTTGGGGATCGTAACACAGACATCGTTAATTATCGAAGCGACAAAGTATAATGAAGAAGAAATTATTGAATTAAAAGAGAAAGCAAATAATCAGTAGAAATGAATAAAGTAATCGATATAGGACAATACATCGCTGTAGCCGTCAATTGGCTGACAGATCATTTAGAACCATTTTTTAACTTGATAAAAAATACGGGGAATGCATCCATTATTGGACTGGAATGGGTGCTAACAACGATACCTTTTTTTATTATCATCGCATTATTTACAGCATTAGCCTGGTGGAAATCCGGGAAAGGGGTTGCATTGACAACGTTGGTGGGATTAACATTGATCTATCTGATGGGATTTTGGATTGCAACGATGGAGACGTTGGCCCTGGTGTTGGTCGCTACACTGACAGCATTGGTTATATCAGTTCCTTTGGGCGTGTGGGCCGCAAAGAATAAACTAGCAGCGAAAATCATTCGACCCTTACTTGACTTAATGCAGACGATGCCTGCCTTTGTTTACTTGATTCCAGCGGTGTTATTTTTTAGTATCGGTAAAGTCCCGGGAGCTTTTGCTACCATTATTTTCGCTATGCCACCTGCTGTCCGTTTGACGACTTTAGGGATTGATGCGGTTCCAAAAGATATCGTGGAAGCTGCACGTTCCTTTGGAGCAACCAATAGTCAGATCTTATTTAAAGTAGAGCTGCCCTTGGCTACAAAAACAATCTTAGCAGGGATCAATCAGACCATATTACTGTCTTTATCGATGGTTGTTATTGCCGGAATGATTGCTGCCGGTGGCTTGGGAGAAAAAGTGCTTGAGGGTATTAATAACTTGGATATTGGTCTTGGTTTTGAAAGTGGTTTGTCCGTTGTGATTCTCGCTATTATTTTGGATCGAATCACGCAGGGCTTTGTAAAAAAGAAAGCATAGTATGAAGAAAATAAAAAGTATGGTATTGTGTCTGATCGTGTTATTGCTTGCGTCATGCAGCACAGGCCGGAATAAAAATATTATTCATATCGGTATGGTCGATGGCTGGGCTGAAGGAGTCGCAATGACAGAGGTCGCAAAAGTTATTATGGAAGAAAAGGGGTATCATGTCGTTATCCAACGCGCTACACCAGATATGATCTTAGCCTCGATGAATAATGGTGATACAGATCTATATATGGATGTCTGGCTACCTTTGACCCATGGAAGTAAAGTGGCTAAATTCCCTAATATAGAAGAGCTTGGGACGAGTTATAGCCATGCGCGAAATGGACTTGTTGTACCGGATTATGTAACAATTGATGGAATTGAAGAGTTGAAAAAACATGAAAAAGAGTTTGATAAACGGATCATTGGAATAGAAAAGGGGGCTGGAATAACACGTGCCGTGGATCAAGTGATCAAAGATTATAGCCTCGATTATAAGCATGTAAACTCATCTACCGTAGCTATGATCACGGAATTGCAAAATGCGATCAAAGCAAAACGTTGGATTGTGGTAGCTGGCTGGCAACCGCATTGGATGTTTGCTAAAATGAAATTGAAGTTTTTGGATGACCCCAAAAAGACATTGGGTGATGCCGAGCAAATTAAAATTTTTGCACGAGGAAACTTTAACATTGAGCAGCCGGAGCTAGCCCGATTTTTCTCCAAAGTCTACTTCGATGAATCAACAATGGCTGATTTGTTGTCACAAATGCAGGGAAGCCAGGACAAAGCATTTACGGCAAAAGAATGGGTCAAGAAACATAATGATCTCGTAAAGGGCTGGTTATTGTAAACTGAGGTGATTAAATAGTTCTGCCACCGCAGCACGCTACACGCCATAGCATAAGGAGGGCATTGTCATTACGACAATGCCCTTAAAAATTTACGGGCCAGTTGTATTTGTTGTTGTTGTATGCTGGATAAAGGATATCTGCTATCATCAATCCATGTGTCGAGCCCCTTTGGAAATTCCCAGGCGAAATCTAAGACTTTCGCTTTTTCCGCAGCTAAAATAATGTCATGTTTCGTTGCATTTGGATTGGCAATCTTGATGTTATTATAAATGCTATCCTGGATGAGTGGAAAGTTGTCCGCCATATCCTGATTTCTATTTGTATCCATAATGAATTATTTTCAAATAATTAAGAATGATTCTAAATAATTTTATACTTTAGTCAAAGATAGCAGTCATTCTATTGTTATGGGGTCTGCATAAAGGAGTAAAATGTCCGTCGAAGGGAATATTTCTGTTAAGGTATATTGCCTAATGTGCGTAGGACTATTTGAATCCTAAAAGGAATTAAAAATGGCACTAAGATTATATGATATTGATTCACCCAGTTTATTATTGGAGCGGACTTACCCAAGTACCTGCTTTTCCGTCGACACGGGAATTTATGAATCTGTAACACATTTAGATACTACATTTGGAAAAGGTTTTTATAAGGAGATTTTCTTCGATGGTATTCATATCGGTTACGGTCATGCACAGTTATTTAAACGGATGCGGTTTCGTTTTGAAAGTGATTTTGAAACAGTTGAAATGCACTTTGCTTTAAAAGGCAATAGTCTGGCGAGTGGCGAAATGATGCCCTTAGGTGTAAATTTTGAGACCTACCAGCATAATATTATTTACGGAAATTCAATGTGTGGTCAAATGGAGTGGGGGAATCAGGAGTTTCAGTTATGTGAAATAAACTTATCGCCCGAATTTTTTAAAAGATTCCTGCCCGAAGATTCTAAATTCTTTGCAGATTTTCGGAATGCCATTGACCGTGGTAAATCGGGATTGCTGACCGATATGCATAGACGGATTACTCACGATATGTATGAAATTATCAACGATGTAATCAATTGCCAACGAAAGGGAATTTTTAAGAAAATTTTCCTGGAAGCAAGGATTATGGAGCTCTTGCTTCTTCAATTGGAACAGTTTCAGAAAGAGGATTTTGCAGCAGTTTCGTTAAAAAAAGCCGATATCGATAAGATATATGCCGTTCGTGAGTTTCTTTTAAAAAATATGGACGCCAATAGTACATTGGTCAATCTCGCGCATCTGGTGGGTACCAATGAATTCACATTGAAAAAAGGTTTTAAGGAGCTCTTTGGTACGACTGTTTTTGGTTTTTGGCATGATGCAAAAATGGAACATGCCAAGAAACTGATCTTAGATGACGATCGAACAATCGGTGAAGTTTCTGATTTGGTTGGTTACAAAAATCAACGCCATTTTTCGGACGCCTTTAAACGTAAATTTGGAATCCCACCGAGTAAGCTAAAAAATACCTTGTAATGTGGAATAGCTTTTTTACACTTTACGGACCTTTTATTCCTTCTTACGGAAGTTTTAATAGCGCATGAATCGGGTTTGATAAAAGTCGAATAATTACCTTTGTTTAGAAAGGTTCTTAATAGAAATCTTTTGATCAAATATGTACGTAATTAGAAAATCATGGGAAAAACTGAAATGAAAGTAATACAGCTGGCCCTGACTGTAAGTAGAAAAGAATACCTGACGCCACATTATATTCGTGTTTATTTGACTGGTGATGGTGTAGATCAAATCGCTAATACGACCGTCGGGGTCAATAACAAGATCTTGATTCCGCCAAAGCATGTTGATCGCATTTATTTTCCAGAATTTGATTATGAACGAGGGCAGTGGAAGCCGATGGATGAAGCGATTAGGCCAACAGTTCGAACTTATACACATCGCGGTATCAACCTTGATAGAAATGAAGTATGGATTGATTTCGTCGCCCATGGTGATGAGGGGCCAGCTTCAGCTTGGGCTATGGCTGCAAAACCTGGCGATGCACTCGGGATTCTGATGAAAGCAGGTAAGACGTCCCTATATGAAGTTGCAGCTAACTATCTTCTTGTTGGGGATGCAACTGCAATTCCTGTTCTGGGGGCAATCTTAGAAGATTTGCCACCTTCGGCAAAGGGAATATGTATGATTGAAGTACATGGTAGCGAAGATATACAGCAATTGAAGACTAAGGCTGCTATTGATTTTATCTGGTTACATAATGATACGCCACAGGAAGGTAGCCTTTTGGCAGATTTGGTGAAGATCAGATCCTTGCCCGTAGCCGATAAATTTGCTTATGTGGCTGCTGAATTTTCGACAGTTAAGGAGATTCGCAATTATTTGCGTAAGGATCTCGGTTGGGGAAGAGAGGAGCTTTATGCTTATTCGTATTGGAAAGCTGGAGTTGCTGAAGATAAATCTGCTACAGACCGCCGTAGTGAGAGTGAAGAAATCCAGGCCTAACGTTTACGATAGGTTATGGAGAAACAGAAACAACTGATCTTAAACGGCAAGTTAAGTAGGGTGATGTGGCAGATGTCGTGGCCTGCCGTGATTGCAATGGTCCTGTATGGTCTGAACAATTTTCTAGATGGTATTTTTGTTGGTCATCTGATTAACAATACAGCGTTGGCAGCTGTCGGTGTAACCTATCCTTTAGCCCAATTTGCACAAGGTTTTGGTACCCTGATCGGAACAGGTATGGGGGCAGCAATTAGTATTTGGATAGGTGGGGATCAACAGGAGAAATTACATAGGTCATTTGGTACGGTGCATTTTTTGACTATTATTTTCTCTCTTATAATTACGCTCCCTTGCTATGCATTTGCCGACAAATTGGTCTACATGATGGGCGGTCGAGGTGAGATATTGGCTCTTGGGGTTGATTACTTTCGAGCAACCATATTGGGTAGTTTTTTCTGGATTTATGGTTTGGCCCTCAACATGATTATTCGTGCAGAGGGTCGTATGAAAACTGCGGCCTGGATGATTGCAATAGGATTGCTTGTTGATGTCTTACTTAAACCGGTTTTTATAGAACACTTTGGTTGGGGTGTATCAGGAGCAGCTTGGGCAACCAATATATCGATGATCATCTACACATTTTTAGGTGTATGGTATTACGCCGGGGGAAAGGCTTCGTTCAAAACAAAGTTTTGGTCTTTATCTTGGGATTTATCGATTTTAAAAGAAACGCTTTCATTAGGAATGCCCGGGTTTGTCATGATGGTCATGATTGTAATCCAGAATATTGTTGTCTTCAACGCATTGGCCAATTACGGAAATGATATGGATATTACGTTTTTTACGGCGGTCAATCGGCTTTATATTTTATTAAATACCCCACTATGGGGGCTTATGCGGGCTTTGCAGCCTGTAACGGGGATGAACTATGGTGCTGGGCAGTATACGAGAAGTATCAATTCGTACCGTTTATTTGCCATTACTGGGCTGCTGATTCTGCTTCCGTTCTGGTTGCTGGTGATGCTGCATCCCGTTGCTGTCATATCGATCCTGATACCAGGAGCGATTTTTTCAATACAGCAGCTAATGGATTTCAGAATTTACATGAGTGTTTTATTGGTTCTTCCATTTATTTTTATGGCGATGGTGTGGTTTCCTTCCATTGATCATGCCAAGCCTGCGACTTTTATCAGTGTATTGCGGCAGGTTGTATTTTATATTCCTATCTTAATTATTGCACCAAAATATTTTGGTGTACACAGCATTTACGTAGCGAGCGCGGCGATAGATTGGATTATTTTCATTATAGTCATCTATGCGGTTCGACGAAGCACGCGGAAGCTCAATATGCAAGTTGATGTATAAGACATTGCAGCGCGAACGATGTTAATGTTAAGTTAAGCAATCTTTAAGATTACATTGTTAATATACTACTCATCTTCTAGTAATATAGGTTTCATTTTTTTGGGCAAAATTCAAAATAATGAAACCTATTAAACTACCTCAATTTAGGAAAACAGCTCAGGTGACCTTAGCTATTGCATTGCTGAATGCGGCACATGTCGATAGCGTATGGGCAAACTTTGCGAATGAAACTACCAAGCTCGAAATTGCCGATCAAGCTATTATTAAAGGGATTGTTAAGGATCAGGACGGCAAACCTATTGACGGCGGCACGATCATCAATGAAACCAGCAAACAGAGTACGCGTACAGAGTTTAATGGTAAATTCAATCTGAAAGGTCAGGTTGGCGACCAAATCCGTGTTTCTTCTTTAGGATATAAAACAGCTACAATAACTGCTACAGATGGGGATCTTGTGGTGGTTTTGGAAAAAGATGATTCAAAGTTGGATGAGGTTGTTGTCACGGCAATTGGTATCAAGCAACAAAAGAAGCAAATTGGTTACGCTACCCAAGAAGTCAAATTAGACGTACTTAAAGAGTCTAAAACAATGAATATTGGTACAGCGCTAACGGGACAAGTATCTGGTCTTATCGTTAATAATCCAACGGGGATTTTTCAGGCACCATCTTTTCAATTGCGTGGTAAGAGCCCACTTATTGTTGTAGATGGTATTCCTGTAGAATCTGATTTTTACGACATGTCCAGTCAAAACATTGAGAATATCAATGTACTGAAAGGAACAGCCGCTTCATCTTTATATGGATCACGCGGTAAAAATGGCGCGATCTTAATAACAACCAAAAGTGCAAAAAGCGATAGGCTGGAGTTTTCGGTTGGAACCAGTAATATGTTTTCTGCTGGATTTACAGTTTTTCCTGAATCGCAGAAGGAGTTCGGAAGTGGATCCAACGGTAAATATGAGTTTTGGGATGGTGCTGATGGAGGTATTTCAGATGGAGATATGACATGGGGACCCAAATTGAACTCCGGAATAAAGGTTGCACAATGGAACAGTCCGATTCGTGATAAGCAAACTGGTGAAGTGATTCCTTGGTGGGGCGATGTGAGTGGAACCAAGTATAATGATAAGTCACGTTACGAAAGAGTGCCGATTGATTGGGTCGCACATAACAATTTAGAGGATTTCCTTGGAACTGGACTGATTACCGAAAATAATGCGACATTATCGTATCGTTCGGAAAAGGTAAGCATATTTGGAACAGGAAAATATGCTTATCAAAAAGGTCAGGTGCCCAATACAAAGCTTTCTACAGGTGGATTAAATTTGAATACCTCTTACCGTTTTACTCCTGAGGTACAATTAGATCTTAACTTATCCTATAATAAAGTGAAATCTCCAAATTATCCAAGGTATGGATATGGGCCTAAAAATCATATGTATACGATTCTGTTGTGGATGGGAAATGATGTAAATGGACAGGAATTAAAGGATCACCTCTATATTCCGGGACAGGAAGGCTATCGTCAAGCAAACTATAACTATGCTTGGTACAACAACCCTTATTTTGCAGCTAATGAGTTGAACCAAGTATACGATCAGGATATTTTGGCTGGGCAGACTGCTTTAACTTGGCGTATTTCACCTGAATTTACCATCAAAGGTCGTGCTGCAGCAAGACAAAAAAATCTATTCCAGGATATGCAGAGTCCTAAGTCTTACATGAATTATGGCGATTCACGGAATGGGGATTATAAAAACTGGGATAGCAAGCAGCTTAATTTTGATGCGGACGTCTTAGCAACCTATATTAAGCAGTTGTCTGATAATTTCGGTGTAACCGTTAATGCGGGATCTTCCACTTTCAAAAGAGATTATCGTGAGCTTTATCAAACTACTGATGGTTTAGTTGTACCATTTGTCTACAACTTAGGCAATACCCAAGGCCCAGTTAAGGCAACAAATACAACAACTGAGAAAATAATCCGAAGTGCTTATGCGTCGGTAAACTTAAACGTGTTTAAGTCCACCTATCTGAATTTTTCGGGAAGAAATGACTGGTCATCAACATTATCAAAAGCAAATCAGTCATTCTTTTATCCATCGGTTTCGCTAAGTAGTGTTATCTCCGATTATTTTAAACTGCCTGCACAAATTGACTTTGTTAAATTGTACAGTTCCTGGGCATCGGTATCTTCTGATCTGGATCCTTATAGCATTGCTGCGACGTATAAAAAAGATGTTACCTATGGTTCGACGCCATCAGTAACCTATCCTGCAGGTATTATTAATCCTGATATCCTTCCGCAGCAGTCCATTTCCTTAGAAATTGGTGCTTCTATGGCTTTCTTTAAAAATAGGCTTTCGGCTGATGTAACGTACTATAATGTTGTTGATAAAAATCAGATCATCGATTTGAGTATTTCCCAAGCATCCGCTTTTACTTCGCGCAAGGTGAATGGAAATAAATACCGTACAAAAGGATTGGAAATTTCTTTGACAGGAAATATAATTAAAAATGAACAATTTTCGTGGACATCTACTGTAAATTGGTCCCGTGCAATTCAGCGTTTGGAAGAAATTTATAATAACCAAGCGAAATACGGTAATCTTAAAAAAGGCGATCGTGCAGACAGCTATTATGGTACTGTCTGGGAAAAATCGGCTGATGGTAAGGTTATCTTGAATCCGAATACGGGTATGCCGACCAAAAATCCATTTCCACAGTATTTAGGTTACTTTCAACCGGACTGGCAATTTGGTTTTGCAAACCAGTTCAAATTTAAGGGATTTCAGGTAAATCTTGATTTCGACGGATCTATTGGCGGCGTGATGAATTCGACAACCATAGAAAAAATGTGGTGGGGTGGAAAGCATCCTTCTTCGGTCTTATATCGTCAGGAACAATATGATGCAGGGAAACCAGTTTTTGTACCAGATGGGGTGATCGTAACAGGAGGTGAGCTTACCCGCGACGTGAACGGTAATATTACTTCAGATACCCGAACGTATACAAGTAATACAAAAGCTGTTGATTGGCAGGCTTGGAGTCAAAATTATCCTTATCAGGCCAGAGTTACAGAGTCTGAAAGCAAACTGTTTGCCAATGTATTTGATCGATCATTTGTAAAACTACGTAGACTGTCGGTCGGTTATGATGTCAATAAGGTGTTTAAATTAAAACAGCTTACGGCCTTAAATGCATCACTATTTGGCTATAATTTGGCTATGTGGAAGAAAGTACCTTATATCGATCCTGATTTTGGTGTTGGAAACGATGGAAACTTACAAGATCCTTCCACGCGATATATTGGTTTTTCTCTAGATTTTAAGTTTTAATAAAGTAGTACGATGAAATTATTTAATAAACATATATTTCTTGGATTATTTTCTCTTTCAATCATGACTTCTTGTCAGAAATTGACTGAAGTAAATGTTAATCCAAATGAAGCGACAACAACCCACCCGCAAGCTTTATTGACGAAGGTAGAATGGGATGCTTTTCGGACCTGGCATGGTACCTCACCACTATATGCCTTGAAAATGATTGTGCAAACGGATGGTGAAAATGCGAATCAAATTTATAATTGGCAAAGGGGAAGCTTTGAGCAATATGGTAATCTTCGCAATATTACCAAGATGACCGAAGAAGCTGAACGTATTGGCGCTGAAAGTTATTTGGCATTAGCAAAATTTTTCCGTGCGTATTATTTTTATAATCTTACCTTAACTTTTGGTGATGTCCCTTATTCAGAAGCAGCAAAGGGTGAAAATTCGGCAATTTTTGCGCCGAAATACGATACACAGAAAGACGTTTTGGTGGGTGTATTGAAGGAGCTCGAGGAAGCAAGTATTATTCTGAAGAAGAACAATAACACCATAAATGGGGATATTATTTATGGTGGAAATAGTGGCAATTGGAACAAGTTAGTCAATTCATTTCGCCTAAAAGTACTATTGACGCTTTCGAAGAAAACGACTGATCTTCCATTTAATGCAGCAACAGAATTTTCAAAAATATTTACCAATGAGTCCAGAATCACTGATGTTAGTGGTGCTGAAGATGGGCAACTCGTCTTTTTGAATCAAGAGGGTAATCGTTATCCGGAGTTTAACTCTAGCGGTTATGGATCTGGAATGTATATGGATTCCACTTTTATCCAACGATTGCAGGACCTGAAAGATCCGCGATTATTTGCCGTCGCTACACAAACAAGACTGGGTAAAGAAGCGGGTAAAGCGATTAATGACTTTACGGCTTATGAAGGCGGTGATCCGATTGTTCCTTATGCACAAGTGAATGCAAAAGCCGTATTAGGTAAATTATCGAAAGTCCACGAACGATTTTATCAAGATCCCACAGCTGAGCCATTGGTCTTATTGGGCTGTTCGGAGATGCAGTTTATTTTGGCTGAAGCCATTTTGAAAGGTTGGATAACGGGCGATCTCAATGCAACGTATACCAAAGGAGTACAGGCATCGTTCAAATTTTATGAAAAGTATGCGAAAAATTTAGGAACTTATACAAATGAAGCGCAAGCGGCCAAATATCTTGAACAAAATTCGGTAAGTCTTGACGGAGCTAGCTCCAATGAGCAAAAGCTCGAACGTATCTTGATGCAGAAATACCTGCGCTCATTTCATCAGGGGGGATACTCGGCTTATTTTGATCATTTGCGCACGGGATATCCGAGTTTCCGTAAATCTGCAAATGTGAAAACAGCCTATCGCTGGATGTATCCTCAAGATGAGTACAATAATAATACTGCGAATGTATCTGATGCGATCAAATCACAATTTGGCGGAAATGACAATATTAATTTACAGACTTGGTGGTTAAAATAATGGATTCAAGAAGGGTGTTTTTAAAAAAAGCAGCCATGCTGGCTGGGAGTACAGTCGCTATAAACTGGCTGCCTGAATCAATACAAAAAGCCTTGGCGATTGAAGCTCCAAAAGGATCAACTTTTTTGGATGCCGAACATGTTGTCTTTTTGATGCAGGAAAACAGATCGTTTGACCATTGTTTTGGAACTTTGAAGGGCGTACGTGGCTTTAACGATCCCCGCGCGATGAAATTACCGAATGGTCTACCTGTATGGATACAAGGAAATAAGGAAGGTGCATATTTTGCACCTTTCCATTTAGATATCGTCAATAGTAAATCGACTTGGATGGGGTCGCTTCCGCATGGCTGGCGTGATATGGTTGCTGCTCGTCATGACGGGAAAATGGATAATTGGTTGGAAGCAAAGAGCTCTGGCAATTCAGAATATAAGGCTATGCCTTTAACAATGGGTTATTATAACCGTGCGGATATTCCTTTTTATTATGCTTTTGCAGATGCATTTACGGTTTGTGACCAGCATTTTTGTTCTTCACTGACGGGAACGAGCGCTAATCGATCGTATTTTTGGACTGGTACAGTGCGCGAAGAACCCCGTAATCCCGAATCTGTTGCGCATGTAGACAATGGCCAGATCAACTACAAGGATGTCAAATGGAAAACCTATCCTGAACGACTGCAAAAAGCAGGGGTCTCGTGGAAAGTTTATCAAAATGAACTAAGTTTACCAGTAGGCTTTAAAGGAGAAGAGGAAGATTGGTTGGCCAATTTTACAGATAACAACCTGGAGTTTCACCAACAATATGGTGTAAAATATCATTTGGCACATTATCAGTGGATGAAAGAACGGGTAAAAGAGCTGCATAAATTTTTGGAAACAAATCCAAAAGAAGAATTGCTGCATAAAGCCAAAGCGGAATTGGAGGATTTGAAAAGAGATGTCATTCATTATACCCCCGAAAATTTTGACAAGCTATCCCAATTTGAAAAAGATATTCATCGTAATGCTTTTGTGACTAATCTAGCTGATCCCAACTTTCACAAACTTGAAAAATTAAGTTATAAAGAAGGTGGAAAGCGGCAGGAAGTTGAGGTGCCGGCCGGAGATGTTTTTTATCAGTTTAGAAAAGATGTTGAAGATCACCAATTACCTACAGTGTCGTGGTTAGTGGCACCTTGTCGTTTCTCGGATCATCCGGGCTCACCTTGGTATGGGGCATGGTATGTATCCGAAGTCCTCGATATATTGACCAAAGACCCTGAGGTTTGGAAAAAGACAATTTTCATCTTAACTTATGACGAAAATGATGGATATTTTGACCATATCGCTCCTTTTGTTCCGCCATTGAGCACGAACAAAGATCAGGGTGCCGTGTCAGAAATCGACACTTCGGATGAATATGTTACGCTAGAACAGGAGCGAAAAAGGAAAAATAGTAATCATGTAAGTTTTGAAAGTCCTATTGGTTTGGGCTATCGCGTACCAATGGTGATAGCTTCACCCTGGTCTAAGGGTGGTTGGGTCAATTCCGAAGTTTTTGACCACACCTCCTGTCTTCAATTTTTAGAACATTTTTTGGAGAAGAAAACGGGTAAGGTGGTACGAGAAGAAAACATCAGTCAATGGCGAAGAATGGTCTGTGGCGACTTAACAACTTCTTTTCGTCCTGTAGATAACATTGTCAAAACAAGGCTTAATCCGGTAGACAGAGACGGGTATGTTGAACGTATATTTTCCGCTAGGAATAAAAAGCTCCCAACAGATTTTGTGAAAATCGACAGCCAAAGACTGGTGGAAATCAAATCGACAGGTCAGTATCATGCAGCTATGCAGATGCAAGAGCAGGGATGGAAGGATGCCTGTGCTCTACCTTATGAATTGCAGCTAAAAGTACAGCATACACCAACGATGCTTTCCATCAGTTCAACCTTGGAAAGAAGGCTCAATACAGCTAAAGCGGGAGCGGGTCTACCTTATTATGTTATTTCCTATGTGGCGTATGATGGCCATGCGGCGGGTAAAGTTTGGAATTTTACGGTATGGGAAGGGGATCAGTTAGCGTATGAATGGGAACTCGATAAAATTGTAGGAGAGTACATATCATTTGCATTGCACGGGCCTAATGGTTTCTATCGTGCGATTGAAGGCGCAAAGTCACATATTCCAGCTATTGATGTGTATACGAAAGTGGTTTCTGGAAAGCCTATTCTTTGTGTACAATCAGAGTCGCTAAATTGGGATTTACTTCTTAAAGACTGTTCCTATGATCTTTTCCATGCGAAGGCAATGCGCAAGGATGATCCTGCTTTGGTTGAAATCGATTGCAGCAAGAGTGAAGGTTGGTATGATATCGAAATAACGTGTTCAGAAGATCATGCGGTCAAATTCCGCTATGCTGGACATATAGAGACTGGTAAATCAAGTAAGACAGACCCGTTAATGGGTAAAGTGAAATTATAGCTGAACCAATTAAATACTAGTACGAAAGCGCTGTTTCACGATCGATGTACACAGCGCTTTTGCTTTTGCAAAATAGAGCAAGATTCTTTTCGTGTAGATTTTGGCAAAAATGGGATTTGTGTCTCTTGTGTCAAAACGTTATTTTTATGGTTTGGATCGTAGTTCATTACAGAGAGCTACACATCATGACGAATATGGAGGAGCAAAAAATTATTTTGGTTGAAGATGAACAGGATGTTGCTGATTTGATTGTACAAGGCTTAGGCGAGGATGGCTATAGGGTCATTCATCTGGGGCGTTCGGAAGGTCTGGAACAGCTTTTGGCGAAGCAAGATGTCTCTCTTGTGCTATTGGACATTCTTTTGCCGGGAACTAACGGCCTGGATATTTGTAAGCAGATCAGACAGTGGGGGTATACCGATTTACCTGTTATGATGCTGACTGCACTTGGTACTCCAGAGAATGTGGTGCTCGGACTCGATAATGGTGCCGATGACTATCTTTCCAAGCCCTTTAAGCTAATTGAATTGAAGGCTCGGATACGCTCATTAATCCGCAGGCAACAGTCTATCGTACAGGCAACACAACGTGAGTTACAGCCCTCGAAGGACACATTTAGTTATGGTTTTCTGAGTATCGATGATTATAAAAAAATAGCCTACTGTGAGGGGCAGGAACTCAATCTGACAAGTACAGAGTATCGTTTACTCTTGTTGTTTATTCAGAGCCCCAAAAAGGTATTTGAGAGAACGGAGCTTTTGGACAAAATATGGGGAATAAATTTCGATATTGGATCAAATGTCGTCGATGTTTATGTGAATTATTTGAGAAAAAAGATTGAAAAAATAACGAGCAAAAAAGCAATCCATACGGTTATTGGTATGGGATATGTTCTAAAAATAGAAGACTGAATATTTCAAAATGCACAATTATAATCGAAAGCTTATTTATCTCATTGCAATTCTGGTCATTTATGTGAGTTGTTTTGTTGGCTTTATTTTTTATTCCGTTACAAATTTTGCTTTTACAGATTTTTATAAACGGCTGGATCTGCGGCGAAATATTGCTGCTGAAAAATTTCTGAATAGTAAATCCGCCTCCCAGGCTGATCAGTGGAGCCTTGATTTTATAGAAAATCTCAATAATCAGCATGAATTTTTAGTGGAATTTGATAGCAATGGTGCTATTTTAAGAAGCCAGGGATTTCATCAAGAACTTTGGGATAAAATCAATAAAAAGGGAAGCTCAAATTTCAAGTCGGGTAATCAATTCTATTCAACTAAATATTTTTCGCAAAATGGTCGAAAGTATATTGTAGGCGCTTCCGCTGAAAATTACTTTTATACACACCATTTGGCCTACCTTCGTAATCTGCTTATTATAAGTCTGATTTTGGGAATTCTCTTTATATTCGTTGTTTCGGTTTTTATGAAACGTTCGTTCTTAAAACCAATACTAACCATGATGAAAGAGGTGCAAGAGATTGGTTCGGAAAATCTTTATAAACGATTGGATGAGGATAAATATAAAGGTGAGCTTCATGGTCTGGCACTCACATTTAATCGGATGTTGACGCGCTTGGAAACTTCTTTCGAAACACAAAAGAACTTTATCAGCAATGCGTCACATGAGCTAAATACACCCTTGACATCCATCATAGGACAGGCAGATCTTGCTTTATCCAAAGAAAGAACAACAGAGGAGTACCAACGAACATTATTTAAGATCATTGAGTCGGCAGAGCATTTGGAAAAGAAAACAAAAGCACTTTTACTGTTGGCGCGTACAGGTTTTGTTAATAATGCGACCGCATTTAGCCCCGTTCGTATTGATCAGATCGTGATGGACGCCGAGCTGACTGTTAAGGCCATCAATGATAAATTTAAGATTATCACAGATTTCAGTCTGTTACCAGATGATAGTATGCGACTTAAAGTGAATGGAAATGCAATTTTGCTACAGCTTGCGCTATCCAATATTATCAGTAATGCCTGTAAATATTCATCCGATAGGACTGCTTATATTGCTTTGGGGGCATTGGACAATAAAGTCTTTATTCTAATAAAAGACAAAGGTATCGGAATACCCTCCCGCGAATTGGATCATATCTACGACCCTTATTTTAGAGCGTCCAATACGAGTGGCATTGACGGTTATGGTATTGGACTTCCTTTGGCCAGAAATATTATTAAGTTGCATGGTGGGACATTGAAGGTCAATTCTGTTGTGAGTGAAGGCACCACTGTAGAAATTGAACTACCCACTTACCTTCGATTCTAATGTAGTTTTAATTTTGATCGTATTTCTAATCTCATTTTAATACTGTTGCTCGCTTTCTAATGGAAAGCTAATTTTAGATTCATTCCGTTGCCATATGTGCGTTTTAACTTTGCTAAAAAAAAAGCATGGCTAAAACAACGCGTATATTAATACCTAGTGATTTTACAGTTGATTCACTCCATTTTGTGCGTCAAAGTATTGAAGAGTCAATGGCTGATTCTATCGATATTATCCTTGTGTATGGCAATAAAAGCAGCACTTCTGCGAGTGAATTACTCGGAATTGGATTGGAAGATCAACTGGAAACACTTCAATCGGAATCTTTCTTAAAAGCCTGTAGCGGAATCTATCAGCGCTATAAAAACCGTAAGCTCAGTATTTTTGCGGATATTTTGGGTACCGATAACAGTCATTATTTGCAGCATTACCTAAAAGGACAGTCTGTAAATGAGGTCATAATACCACGTGATTATACCTATAAAAAGAAAACACGCAATTTTTTTAATGTCGCTAGTGCACTCCGTAAAGTCGAGAGTCAAATTCCCTCTACAATTTCATTTAAGGAACAACCAAGTATTAGAGACAGAGAAATCGGACTAATTGAATGATCGATCGGAGTTTTTACTGTTGTTTTTAGCTGAAATTCATCATTTATAACTTATCTTCTATCTATTTTTTATGGGGCATATACAAGGCGGACCATCACCTTTGCAACGGTTGGCTAGCTTATTACATACAGAACGAAAAACGATCAATTATATATTTATTTATGCCATCGTCATCGGTATTTTTAGTTTGACTATTCCAATAGGGATAACAGCTATCTTTAATTTTTTAAGCAATGGAGCGATGTATAGCTCTACCTATATCTTAATTGCTTTTGTGTTATTTGGCGTGATTGTGGGCGGGGTATTATTGATCGGACAATTGACCTTAGTCGAGTATTTAGAGCAGAAAATCTTTCTAAAATCGGCGGTTGAATTTTCTTATCGCCTGCCGAGAATTAAACCTGAAGAGTTACTTGGAAAAAATCTTGTGGAGTTGGTCAACCGATTTTTTGATGTTATCATTATCCAAAAGGGAATTATCAAACTTTTGATCGATATTATCGCTGCAGTGGTGACAATTTTCTTTAGTGTGGTCTTATTATCATTTTATCATCCTGCATTTCTAGCCTTTGGCCTTGTTGTCATTTTTTCTGTTATTACGATACTTGTTTTATACTATAAAAGAGGGTTGAAAACAAGTATTGAAGAGTCTGAATACAAATATGAGACGGTAGCCTATTTGGAAGCTGTTGCCGGACAAATTGACCATTATCGTGCTGATGAGACGAAAATGAACGAAGTGACAAAAACAACAGATTATATTGTCAGTAAGTATTTAGGGGCGAGGAACGATCATTTTAAGGTTTTAAAGCGTTTTTTTATTGGTTCTGTCCTACTTCGCACCCTGTTGTTTGGAGCGATGCTCTTGCTTGGATCTTATTTTGTTGTTGAGCGGCAAATGACTTTTGGTCAATTTGTTGCTGCTGAAGTTGTCATCGTTCAAATTGGTTATGCCATTGAAAAACTGATGACAAATTTGAATACTATTTTTGATATGCTTACTGGAGTTGTCAAATTGGCGGCTGTAACGGATCTTGCGTTGGAGGAGGACGCTGCGGTTTATGTTGATTAATAAGGATCGTTCGAGTCAGAAAACGCTCTCATGGAGAGATCTTTCCCATGATGCGGTTGATAAGTTATTGAAAGAGCGGGGATCCCTAGTCTTGGGGCGAATTCTTGTGTTTTCTGGGATTGTTTTTGTACTAGCACTTTTTCTCCCATGGAGGCAGACAATTCCTGGAGTAGGAACGGTTACTGCTTTACGTCCACAAGATAGACCACAGACTATCCAAAATCAGATTGGTGGGCGCATTGAATATTGGGCCGTTACTGAGGGGCAGGAAGTGAAGAAAGGTGATACGATTTTAGTGCTTTCGGAGACTTCTCAATCTTATTTTGATCCCATGTTACCATTGCGGTTAGAAGAGCAATTGAATGCCAAACAAAGCGGAGAAGATGCTGCTAATCAAAAAATGAAAGCCACTGAAGCGCAGATTCAGGCTTTACAAAATGGTTTGGATTTTCAGCTTAAGTCAGCTAAAAATAAGGTTATTCAAGCTCAAAATCTGGTAAAAATAGATAGCGCAGAATTGGTCGCTGTCATGAGCTTTTTTGAGACCAGTGAAAAGCGGCTCAAACGGTACGAAGAGGGCTATCGTGACGGCTTATTTTCGTTAACAGATATCGAAACAAGGCGCTTAAATCTGCAAAATGATCGAGCTAAAGTTGTAAGTGCAGATAACAAGTTGTCGAATTCAAGACAATCATTAACGAACGCCAGTATCGAATTGAACAACATCCGTGCAAAGTATAATGAATCATTGGCGAAAGCGCAGTCCGATTTAAGTTCCGCCTTTTCCTCCAAAGCCTCAGTTCAAGGGGATATCGCCAAATTGAGAAATGAGATATCCAATATTGATGTACGACGAGGGTTATATGTCGTGAGGGCTCCGCAAGATGGTTTTATTGTAAAAACCTTTAAGGCAGGAATTGGTGAAAATATGAAGGAGGGTGAGTCCGTTGCGACATTACAGCCTAAAAAACCACTGCTTGCCGTAGAACTTTATGTAAACGCGATGGATGTCCCACTGATTGAGCCGGAAAGTGATGTAAGGCTACAATTTGATGGCTGGCCATCGATCCAATTTTCCGGATGGCCGTCTGTCGCGGTCGGTACCTTTGCTGGAAAAGTTTCAGTCATTGATAAAGTGAGTAGTACGAATGGCCGATTTAGGATTTTGATACGCGCAACAGATCCTGTTCCGGAAGGAGATGAGCCTTGGCCTGTTCGGTTAAATCAGGGCTCAGGTGCATATGGCAGAGTTATTTTAAATAAAGTTCCTTTATGGTACGAGATATGGCGACAGTTGAATGGCTTTCCGCCGAGCTTGGAAAGAGAACCAAAAGAAAGTGAGAAAAAGTAATTGTTATATGAATAAATTGAATTTTATTTTTATCCTGTTTTGCATTTTTTTCTCTCCTCATCTTTCGGCTCAGGAAAAGGAGTATGGAGCAACGAATACTTTTACCGTGGATGACATGGAAGAGCTTTTAATGGCCAATCATCCCGTCGTTAAACAAGTGAATCTGCTGAGTGAAACTGCAAAAGCCCAGGTAACACAGGCGTTAGGGAAGTTTGATCCGACGTTAAATTCCAGTTTTAAAAATAAGCATTTTGGCAATACGGATTATTATAATCAGTGGAATAGTGAGCTAAAAATTCCTCTTTGGTTAGCTGGCGCAGATCTGAAAATTGCTTATGATCGAAATGTTGGTGATTATACAAACCCGCAATCCCGAACAAATAATGCAGGGCTTTCCGCAATCGGTTTAAGTATTCCATTGGGGCAAGGTTTAATCGTCGATAGCAGAAGAAATACGCTGCAGCAGGCAAAGGCTATGATCAGCTACCTCGAAGGCGAAAAGATAAAACAAATAAATGCCATTTGGTTTCAGGCACTTTCAGATTATTGGAATTGGTATTTTGCCTATCAGCAGTATCAGCTTTTATTAGAGGGTGTAAAATTGGCTGATCAACGGTTTAAAGCAATCAGTGAGCAGACGACGCTGGGAGATAAACCTGTAATTGATTCCATCGAAGCTTCGGTCGTTGTAAAAGAACGGCGGATAGAACTTTCAAAGTATGAAGTTGAACTTAAAAACGCGAAAATTGTATTGTCCAATCATCTGTGGAATGATCAACAATTTCCAGTAGAACTTCCCGATCATGCCATACCGCATAAGCTCGAAGATCCTGTTATTTTGCCAGATAATAGTGTGATCGAGGCGCTACTTGATTCGGCAAAAATTGCTCATCCCGAAATGATAAAGTTGGCGAGTAAAAATCAACAACTTCTATTTGAGGAACGTTATCGAAAAGAAATGCTTAAACCTAAATTTAATGTGTCAGGCACGCTCATTTCTAGCCGTCACGGTTTTAATGATTTTGTACCACCGCAGTATGATTTTAATTGGCAGAATTATAAAGTAGGTTTTGAATTTGCATTTCCACTTTTTATTCGCGCCGAACGTGGGAAGCTCAAAGAGGTACGGATTAAGCAAGATCAGCTGAGATTTGAACAGGTTGCGACCGAGAGAAATATTTACAATGAAGTCGTTAAAAAATATAATGATTTAAATGCTTACAGTAAACAGATTGAACTTCAATCGATCAATATAAGTAATCAGGAACTGCTTCTTCGGGGGGAATTAAATAAGTTTGAACTGGGTGAATCAACCTTGTTTGTAGTTAATAGTAGGGAAAACAAGCTGATCGAAATGCGGATCAAGCAAGAGAAGCTTGTTACGGACTACAGAAAGGCACTAGCGGAATTATATTACAAAGCCGGAACTAAATTTTAATCCCATTTTAATCTGTATCTTTTTTTTAATCTCATTTTAATATCGGTCTTAAAATTCTAATAGAAAGTTAATTCCAGATTCATTCGGTTGCCATGATGACCTATTAATTTTGTATAAAAATAATTGGATATGGCAAAGGCAATGCGTGTATTGATTCCAAGTGATTTTACGATTGATTCACTTTTTTTTGTGATTCATAGTATAGAGCAATCGAAAGCCGAAGAACTTGATATCATTCTTGTCTATGGTAATAAGAGCAGTACATCGATCAGCGAACTATTGGGAATCACATTGGATGACCAACTCAGTAATCTTCAATCGGAGGACTTTTTGAAGGCCTGCCAGATGATCTGTCATCGTTATGAAAATCGTAAGCTAAATATCTATACAGATATCATCGGCTCTGACAATCTCAATTATTTACAACATTATTTGCGCGGAGCTCGGATTGATGAAGTCAAAGTTCCCACAGATTATGAATTTGAAAAAAGAACACGGCATTTTTTCGACGTCGGACAGGCTTTGCTTCACTTGAGTAAAAGTAAACAGAAGAATGTCTCGATTGTCGCAAGACCTGGGACAAACAAAACAGGAGGAAATGTCTTGGCGGATTTATTTTTTAACAAGAAATGGGATGTTAACTATTAAGAGAAAAATATTGGCAAGGTTCAACTTCGTCTTGTTGTCCTTTTTGCTTTTAGGAGCTAGTTCAATGGTTATGTTTTATGAAAACCCCGAGCGGCTTTTAGAAGGAGAGTGGGAAGAGCAAGGTTGGTACTTTGAGAAAGTGGAGAAGTCTCCAACGTTCAAAAAACAGGCGGTTATCCATGAGGGAATAAAAGATGCTGCAATCGCTCACCTTCCACCCTTGCAGGATGGATTATGGCATTTTGAAAAAATGGGTGACAAAAATTTTATTGCCCATCATGAGGACAAACAATACAATTGGTTTTTGAAGGGACGAGGCCATATCCTTGAGCTTCGGAAAAATGATGAGCTTATAGAGAGCTTTGTCATACAAAAATTGAATAAAAACCAATTGATACTGCATCTTAACTTGGATATGCAGACGAAAGGAATCGCACGAATTGTGCTGAAAAAAGGAGGAAAGGAAAAATATGCTGAGAAAATATAGCAATCATAGAACGATTCAAGATAATATCAAATTAGGGGGAATAACTGCATTCTCTGCGGGAATGGTCAATGTCGCATCTGTCATTGTCTTTTTCTCGTTTACATCCAATGTAACAGGTTATTATGCTGTTTTTGCGCAAGAGATTGCGAAAGGAAATTGGTATCAAGGTGCAGTAGTGCTATTTTGGATTTTACTTTTTCTAGTGGGGAGTATGCTTTCGAATCTTATCATCATTCATGGTAAAGGACGTTTTAGCTCCTATCTGACACATTCCATTCCTTTGGCATTGGAAATACTGAGTATATTATTTGTCGGGATATATCTTGATGTATTTTATGAAGATTCTTTGAAAGAAACAGAGATACTTGTAGGTGCATTGCTGTTTGCAATGGGATTGCAAAATGGTTTAACAGCGAGCATATCGAATTCTGTTGTGAAAACGACACACTTGACAGGGCTAACGACAGATTTAGCAATATTGATTTCGATGTTCACTAAGGAGTCGAACCGAAGCAATAAGGCATTGGTCGACAAATTTCATTTGCTGCTGAGTATCGTGGGAGCCTATGTCATAGGAGGGCTTGTGAGCGGTATTTCATTCACCTATTTATCGAATAAGACATTTTACGTGGTTTGTTTTGTTCTTTTAATCATTGGTTTGTACGACCATTACAAATTGTATCTGTTGAAAAAGCAATTTGTGAATCGTCATCGTCAGCCAGTGGCAGCTTAGTTGACCGAGAAAGTTCTTGGTTAACTAAGCAAAAGGGCAAAGAGTTTAATCGCATTTCAAAAAATGCGATTTTTTTTGTCCAAAAAATGCTTATCTTCAACCTCGGTTATCACGCTCTGCCAAAGCGCATGAAACACTACTTAATCAATTTAAAACCACGTCATGATCAAATTCTTTTCCATCCGGCCTTTTTGGGCACTCTCTCTAATTTCTCTGTCAGTATCACCGCTCTGTGTAAAACAGGTTTGTGCGCAAGAATTGCACAGCCAAAGATCAGTACATGATCAACATAAAAACCAACAGAATCTTTTACGAGCAATTAAGTTAATTGATCGGTCAATGGAAGTCTATTTTTCTGGTGAAGATTTCAAAATGCATCGTTTTTATAATCCATTTACGCAGGTTCGATCCGAAGAAAAAGCGAGTGTATGGATGTACTCTGCTTCCATAGAAGCTGTAAATGCTGTGTTGAGCGGCTTGAAAAAGCAACAAAAGGCAGGTAATACCGAGCTTTACGGAAAGTATTATTCCCGCTATGTGGATTTATTGGCTAAGCTTCATGTAAATGCAGCTTATTATTTAGGGACATTTACGCTAACATCTTTTACACAACATAAAGAATGGACGGTGTATGCTGTCGATCGTGTCCGAGAAAAAGGAAAAGCAAATGTAACGGGAGTGCTGAATGTCTATGATGATCAGATGTGGCTGGTACGGGAATTATTGGAAGCTTATCACTTGACTGGGCAAGAACGCTATTTGCAAGAAGCTGAATACCTTACTGCTTATGTTCTTGATGGTTGGGATTGTACTTTGGATGAGAAAGGGAAAGAGCATGGTGGAATCCCATGGGGCCCAGGATATGTAACTAAGCATGCCTGTAGTAATGCACCGATTATTAGTCCGCTTGTTGCATTGTATGAAATCTATAAAAAGAAAGGAGATCAAATCGTTGCGCATTCCATTGATCCGAAAGATAAACTAACTCGTATTTCTAAAAAAGAGAAGAAGAGCGATTTTTATCTCCGTTATGCTAAAAGGATTTATGACTGGCAAAAGACGTATCTTCTTAATGAAAAGGGTGTTTATGCTGATATGATGGGTGATTGTTTTCCAGATTGTTCGATCGCTTATGAAACGGTCAACGGAGTACAATACCGAAAAAATACCGAGCTCAGAAAAGCGGTTGGAACAGCATTTTCCTATAATAGTGGAACGATGATTTCTGGAGCAGCAGACTTATATCGTGTTACGAAAGCAAAAAGCTATTTAGAAGATGGCAAGAAACTGGCCGATGCGACTTTTACTTATTTTGGAAAGTTAGGGCAGCAGATTCCTGAGCACTATACCTATGCGACAGATGGTTTTAATAATTGGTTTAACGGCGTGTTGTTAAGAGGGTATACCGCTATATCTCCGAATTACAGCAAGGCTGGACTGTATGCAAAATCTTTTCAGGATAACTTGGATTATGGCTATACCCACTTCTTGAAAGATGGATTTCTGCCGAATGACTTGCTTGGAGGCTGGGCAAATGATAAAGGCAAGAATGATTTGGAAGGAATGTTCATGTTCACTTATGCAGCACAGTATGCAACACTTGCGCAAGTTGAATCAACACAATAGGTGCACGCTTGGTCGGACACCTATTTTTATTCAGATATGATTATTTGCTCAGTTAAGATTTAGATAAAGTAGTTTGAGCGTCCTGAAATTCGGTAGGACTTTGGCCAAACTGCTTTTGAAAATTACGTGAGAAATGAGTAGCGGAACTGTAGCCCAATAAATTAGAAATTTCGTAAACTTTATATTGTTTTTGAATAAGCAGTTCTGCTGCTTTTCTGAGCCGAGTTAAATTAATCAGTTCATTGGGTGATAGGCTGGATACCACATTGATTTTGCGATAGAGTGTAGGTCTGCTCATACAGAGAATATCGGCCATTCTATCGACATTAAACTGTGGATCATCGAGATGTTGCATAATGATTTCTTCAATCTTCAGCAAGAACTCTTGTTCACTTTGATTTTGCCCGATCTGTTGGATTTGTGACATCGGATTTTTAATAAAAAACTCCTTGACCTTAACTCTATTCTTTAATAAACTGGCTATTTGTGCTCTTAAAAAAGCGGGCGAAAAAGGTTTTTCAATGTAAGCGTCGGCACCAAATTCTAAACCCTGAATTTTTGATTCAATACTATTTTTTGCCGTCAAAAGTATAACTGGAATATGTGCATAAGCGATATCCTCCTTAATTTTTTGACAGAGCTCAAAACCATCCATTTCTGGCATCATTACATCACTTACGATCAGATCGAAATATTCAGAGGCTAATAAATCTAGGGCTTCTCTTCCATTAGAACTCGTCGTTATCTGATAATCTTCATTGAGATCATCCGCAATAAATTCAAGCAGTTCGGTATGATCATCTACTAATAATAAATTGGATTTGGCATTCATAATTATGGGTTTGTATTGTGATTCAAAGGTAACGTCAAGCTAAATACGTTCAATTGGAGGTCGTTTGTACTATACAACAAGGTACCTTGGTGTTTTAAGGTTAGGGATCTTGTCAATGCCAAGCCTAGACCACTTCCGGGAACATTCTTATTTTGCTTTAAACGATTGAATGGTTCAAAAATTCTTTCCCTTTCTTCTGAAGGAATTAAAGCTCCGTCGTTTTTCACGGTCAATATAAAGATATTTTTCTGTTTATCCATATTCAAATTCACTTCAATATAGGATGAGGAATATTTAAGCGCATTATTCAATAAGTTGTAACAAATCTTGTCGAATGCGTCGATATCGACCTGACCTATAATATCAGGCATAATGTGCGACACAATCTGCTTTCCCTGCGCCTGGAGTGTGACCGTAAAATTGTTGATGATTTCCTGAACCGTTTGGCTTATGTTTTCTGACTCAAAGTGTAATTTGAATCCTTCCGTTTCGACCTGTCTAAAATCCAGTAACTGATTGCTAAGCGCAATCAACTTCTCCGTATTGTTCTGCATGGTCAATAATAGCTTGTTTGTTACAGGATTGTGATCTACCTTATCCATAAGCTTCTCTAAGGGGGCCTTGATCAATGTCAATGGTGTGCGTATTTCATGGGCAACATCGGTGTAAAAATTGATTTTTGAGCGGTAGAGTTCTTGCTCACGTAGATTTTGTACGGTTAGAAGGTGTTGTCGATTGCGTTGTTTGATCTTTTCATTGAAATGATGAATAACAAATACAATGAGCCCCACAAGGATTAGTGCGTAGCAAACAAAAGCTGGTATACTTGCCCATATAGGAGGAAGAATCGTGATTTTAAGACTAGCAAAGGTGGGTATTGTGTTACCATTTGGATCCTCCGCTTTTACGGTAAAAACATAGTTCCCAGGCGCAAGTTTGGTGAAGTAAGCACGTTGATTGCTTGTAATGTCTATCCAATTGTCGTCAAGACCATCCATTTTATAACTATAGTGAATCGAATGGGGGGCTTGGTAGTGTAATGCCGCAAAATCAAGACTGAAGGATGATTCGTCGTGTTTTAGTTTGATATTTTTTGTGAATAAGATTGATTTGGATAAAATACTTGCATCGGTATATTGATTGATCGCTCTATTGTTGATGTAAAAATTAGTGATATAAATCGGTATTTGATTCTTATAGTTAATTTGGTTTAGTTTTTCCGGGTTGAAACGTATAAGTCCATTGATGGTACCGAAGTAGAAGTTCCCATTGTCGTCATCAAAAGATGAATTGTAATTGAACTGAATCGTCGGTAGGCCTGACTCCAAGTTGAAGATCCGTTTTCTGCCATTGGGCAGATGATAGCGCACCAGCCCTTTAGAGGTACTTACCCAGAGATTCTGTTGTTTGTCTTCTAAAAATGCGAGCGTTACATTACTGGGCATTCCTTCTTCCAGGCCAATGTTTTCAAAACTGTCCTGATTTGATTTCTTCTTAGCCATTCCACCTTCAGTGGCGATCCAAATTTGATTTTTTGAATCCTCAAATAGACTATTGACCCTATTGTTAGGCAAAGAATTGGGGGCATTCTGATGATGTGTATAATGTTTGAAATAACCTGTGGTCGGATTATAGCAAAATAGCCCATCGCGCCATGTACCTACCCAGATATTTCCCTCTTTATCTTCCAAAATAGTCGTGTAAAACATGTATTCGGGGACATTATCAATGAGGTGAAAAGACTTTTTTTCAAAGTTAAACCGGTATAAGCCACGAGTTGATGCAGCTATAATGTCTCCTTTTCGAGTTTTATAGAGATAAAATAGAAAATTGCTTTGTAGATCAGAAGGGGTTGCATTGTTATTGCGATCGATGTGATAAATGACTTTTTGAAGCTTTGGCGAAAATATGTCCAGGCCATTGACGAAGGTGCCGATCAGTAGTTTATCACCAATAGGAAGAACGCCATGGATATTATTGTTTGCCAGATTCCCCTGCTTATCGGAAAAGTTTTGGATATTACCCGACTTAGGGTCCAGTTTAGATAGCCCTCCATTTTCGGTGCCTATCCATATATTCTGATCGATATCTTTTTTGATAATGCGTACAACAGAGCCTTTTAAGCTCCCGGGGCGATCTTGTGGGAGGAATTTTTCGATGATACTATTGTTCTTATGATAATAATTGATCCCACCAAAATAGGTTCCCAGCCAAATACCCTCATCCTTATCCTGTAGGATGTTATAAATGGCATTGTCAGATATACCCCAAGGGTTTTCTTGTTCTTTCTGAATGTTGATGTAACGTCGGCTAGCAATTTGATAAATGAAGAGGCCAGACTCCGTTGCAAACCAATATTCATGATCATTTGGCTGTATAATATCTCTGACATAGAGAAATTGATGCAGTTGATCTGGTCCAAGGATAGACTTAAGGGATTTATCTTGAAAGCGATAGCAATAAACACCAGTTTTTGAAGTACCAATCAATAAGTCTCCGTCACGGTTTTCCATTATTTTCTCAATACTAAACCAATCCTTAGCACCATATTTTGCTTGAAAGTCAAGCATGAGTACGGGTTTTCCGGAAAGACCTATTTGGAAGATTTTGCCTTCAGGAGTTCCAAAAAATACCGCTCCATTTTTTGTGCAGCTGATGGACGTAATGTAGAGATCTGACTTTGTAAATTGTTGAATTGCATGACTAACTAAATCATGGCAATAGAGCATTCCATTTGATATAAACCAAATCCTTTTGCGTTGATCGGTAATAATAACAGGGACGTCCGCATTTTCAAATTGTTTACTCAGCAGTCTAAATTGTTCATCGACGGGGTTGTAACAATAGATTCCCTGATCTGTACCAATCCAAATTCTCTTTCGAAAATCTTCTTTCAATGAAATGATATTATTGCCCCCCAGACTATTTTTTCCAGATTTTGACGCATCAAAATGTTTGAAATTATTACCATCAAAACGATTTAACCCATCTTTTGTACCGAACCAAAGAAAGCCCTGACTATCTTGCATACTACAAATGACAGCATTGTTAGACAATCCTTCATTGATTTGATAATGATTGAAATAATAGGGCTGCGCACAGAGCAACGAGGGAAGCAACAGAAAAAATAGAAGACGTAAAGGCTTTAGGTTGATCATGATCATTTGGTTATTGATACAAAATAGTGCTAAAATGAAACAATTTAATCTTAAAATTTCTGAAAAAATTAAGACTTTAGCTTATATATTGTAAGCGTTAAAATTATAAAAAATCTAGAAAAGGACGTAAGTTCTATCTAAACAAAGATTATAAACCATTTAAAATATTACGAATGAGAGGAAAATTGACCTTGCTTGGTCTTTCTGCAATGCTGGCATTTTGTGTGTCTTGTCAGCAATCGACTGGTTCCAAAACTTCAAAAGCAGATTCTTTATCGGCCTTCATGGATACCGCACAGTTCAGCGGAACTATTGATCAAAAACAGGCTTATCTATATGAACTGAGCAATAAAAATGGCGTACAAGCTTATTTTACCAATTTTGGTGCACGTTTAGTGGGATTATGGGTACCTGACAATAAGGGGGAGTTATGCGATGTTGTTTTGGGCTTTTCTAAAGCGGCTGATTATAATAATCCCAAAGAACCATTTTTTGGTACTATTGTAGGGCCTTTTGGTAATCGGATCGCTAAGGGAAAATTTAAGTTGGATGATAAAACCTATACATTGGCAGTAAATAACGGTCCTAATACGCTGCATGGAGGTTTTAAAGGTGTGCATTTTGCCAATTGGACATTAAAATCGTCAGATAAATCGTCTCTTACTTTTGCTTACACCTTACCTGATGGACACGAAGGGTTTCCAGGAAACATCCAAATGGAAGTGACTTATACGCTTAACGATAATAATGAATTGATGATTGCCTATCGTGCTACTTCCGATAAAAAGACGGTGATCAATTTGACCAACCATGCTTACTTTAATTTAAATGGTGAGGGAAGCGGTACAATTCTGGATCATCAGCTTCAATTGTTTGCGAATGAATACACACCAGTGGATAGTACACTAATACCAACAGGGCAATTAGCACCGGTAAAGGGAACAGCTTTTGATTTTACAACCTTGAAACCAATAGGAAAAGATATTAATGCCAATGATCAGCAACTGAGCTTTGGAAAGGGCTATGATCACAACTTTGTCTTAAGCAAGGAGAAAGATGGCGATTGGTACAAAGCAGCCCATGTGATTGGAGATAAATCGGGTATTGTTATGGATATTCTGACTGCAGAACCTGGAATACAATTTTATAGCGGTAATTTTATGAATGAACAAGTGCAATTGAAGAACGGGAAAAAAGACTCCTTTCGTACCGCCTTTTGCCTCGAACCGCAGCATTTTCCGGATGCCCCAAATCAGCTCAATTTTCCAACAACCGTCCTAAACCCTGGGCAAGTTTATCAAACGAAATCCCTGTATCGTTTTTCGGTAAAATAATACATATTTAATAATGATTGGTTTGAAAGTACACCACTGAAAAGAGGTGTACTTTCTCTTTTTAATAGACTTTAAAACGTTTTAGGTCTATTTTATTTCTTTGATACAAATAGGCAGTTTTTTGAGAAAAAACGAAAGTCTGTACGATTGAATATATCTTAATTTTGGACAAATCAATTATACAAACTAATCAATCTAGGTATGTTTAAGGGTCTTAAATGTCTGCCAATATCTGCTACATTGCTCTGCTGTGCGAGCAGTTTTATCCCCTTAGCAAAGGGAGCTAATTTAATTCCAGTTTCTCCAGGGGGGATCGAGTTGCAAAAAGCAATAAAAGGGGTTGTTAAGGATAAGGATGGCAATCCTATTGTAGGAGCGACGGTCGCATTGAAATCCAAACCCAATATTGCAGTCTCAACAGATGCCAAAGGTAATTTTAACCTGACAGGTGTCAATGCCGGTGAACTTTTGACCGTAAGATCTGTAGGCTACCTTTCCAAAGAAGTGATAGCAATCGCTGACTTGGCAATCACTTTGGAAGATGAAAACTCGCGCATTGATGAAGTGGTCGTTGTAGGTTACGGTACGCAGAAGAAAGAATCCGTTACCGGTGCAATCACCGCAATTTCTTCCCAGGATATCTCCAGATCTGTTGCTACAACAACGTCTGGAGCTTTGGTAGGTAAGATTGCAGGGGTCAATAGCCGGATGTCGGATGGGCGTCCGGGAGCTCCAACAGGAATCAGTATCCGCAATATGGGGACACCCTTATATGTGATCGACGGTGTTCAAAAGGATGAAGGGCAGTTCAATAATTTAGATTTCAATGATATTGAATCGGTTTCGGTATTAAAGGATGCGTCTGCTGCTATTTATGGTGTGCGTGCTGCCAACGGTGTTGTTGTGGTGACGACAAAGAAGGGGAAGCGTGGCGATAATAATACCTTTAATATCAATTCATATTATGGCTGGCAGAGTATGTTTCGTTTTCCCAAGCCAGCCGATGCCAGTACTTATATCAAAAGCTATATTCAGTCTGATGCTATTCTCGGAACTGAACATCCACAATATACGTTGGCAGATCTCGAAAAATGGCAACAAGGTACCGAGAAGGGATATCGTCCTTTTGATTGGTATGATTATATTCTCAAAACTAGCCCACAAACTTATATCTCGGGTAATGTCAGTGGTGGGTCCGAAAAAATTAATTATTACCTGAGTGTAGGGCATCTGGACCAGCAGTCCATCATCCGTAATTACGGCGGCTTCAATCGTACCAATGTGCAGATGAATATTGACGCGAATGTATCAAAACGATTAAAGATTGGTGCCAATTTGAATGGGCGGATCGAACAGCGCAAACAACCGGGCGTACCTGGTGCTGACGATACTTGGCAGGCTTTATTTGCGATATATCGGAACCTGCCTACTGCACGGCCTTTTGCCAACGACAATCCTTTATATCCAACGCAGACATCGCCCAATGCGGAAACTAACTTTGCGATGCTGAATTATGATCTGTCCGGTACTTATCAGGAAAAATGGCGGGTGATGCAGTTAAATTTTAATGCGGAATATAAGATCACAAATGATTTGATCGCTAAGGGAACAGTAGGCTATTATCTGGCCAATAAATGGATGGATAATCAGGAGTTTACCTATAAACTATATGGCTACGATGAGAAGACAGATACGTATCCGGTAACTTTTAGCATGGACAACCCTTGGCGGGAGAGATCTATTTCGCAGGTTGAAGAAATCTCAACCCAATTTACCTTAAATTATAACAAGCGATTCGGTAAACATGGAATCAATGCCGTGCTTGCTGCTGAGTCCATAAAAAGGGATAATCCAGATGTTTATGTACACGATCGTCCAGCCTCTAATGCCTTGAGTTTGATCTATTTTCAGACGATGGACACCTACAATGATACTGGAGTGAATACCCAGGCGAGAGCCGGTTTTGCAGGGCGGGTCAATTATGATTACGATCAGAAGTATCTTTTGGAGCTTTCTTCGCGCTATGACGGTTCATGGAAATTCGCGCCAGGAAGCCGATGGGGATTTTTTCCTTCGGTATCTGCAGGCTGGCGTGTTTCATCTGAAAAGTTCTGGTCTGAAGGTATGAGAAAGGTATTTGACGATGTGAAGTTAAGGGGATCTTATGGTGTATTGGGCGATGATAATTTGGATGCCTGGGAATATTTTGCTTTTGGTTATCTAAGTGGATATAATTATTTCCGAAAACCAGTCCGTGATGGCTATCAAAATATCGTCGGTTCAACAATTGACGGGAAGTATGTTATCGGTTCTCAAGCACGTGGCCTTCCCGTTAAAACGCTTTCTTGGATTCAGGCCCATATGCTAAATGTTGGTTTGGACTTTAGTACACTAAAAGGTAAATTAACAGGTTCGGTAGATGTCTTCCGTCGAAAAAGAACAGGGCTGCCTGCCAAGCGAGAAGATGTATTGATACCGAATGAAGTAGGCTTTAGTTTACCTTATGAAAATCTGAATTCGGATATTCATCAAGGTATCGATGGATCATTAATGTGGCGGAGTAGCGTCAATGGATTTAACTATTTCGTAGGCGGTAATTTCACTTTCGCACGGCAAACTGACGGCGAACAATATAAACCACGTTTTGGAAACTCTTTGGATCAATATCGAAAATCGATCTATGACCGTTATGCCTTTCTCAATTGGGGATTACATTCCATTGGACAATTCCAGTCGTGGGAAGAAATTGCCAATTATGATATAGACAATGACCGTAAAGGTAACTCATCGTTACGGCCGGGTGATATTAAGTATGAAGATATTAATGGCGATAAAGTGATCAATGAGCTGGATGAACGGCCAATCGGATATCGACAAGGCGGTCTTCCTTATTTTAATTACGGAATTAACCTTGGCGGCCAATTTAAGGGATTTGATTTGGCGATGGATTTCACCGGAGCAGCTTTTGCTTCTTTTAATCCCAGTTATGAAGCTGTTTTCCCTTTCCATGATGGTGGCAACAATCCGCAATACTATATGGAAAACCAGTGGATGCTGAGCGATATTACGGATCGAAATAGTGCATTGATCCCAGGAAAGTACCCTACATTAATTAAAGGAAATAGAGATCATAGTAATTATTGGCATAGCGACTTCTGGCTTACCAATGTCAACTATTTGAAATTAAGAAACCTGCAGATCGGATATACTTTACCAGAGAAGTGGATGAAACCTCGAGGAATTCAGAAATTGAGGATATATACCATGATGCAGAATCTGTTTAGCATAGATAATTTGGGTGATATGAAGATCGATCCAGAAATCACAAGTGATTCGGGCGTTCAGTACCCAACAAACAAAGTTATAAATGTTGGTGTTACCTTAACTTTTTAATAAGATGATAAATAAGAAAGTTATTTTATTGGGTGTATGTCTCGTATGTACATTTTCAAGCTGCAATAAATTTTTGGAACGGGAATCACAGGCTATTTTTACCGACGATCAGATATTTTCGGATCAGAATATGATAAAATCTGTGCTAGCGAATTATTATGGGCGGATTAGCTGGGGACAGCAATTTGGTGATAATGGATCTTTTGCGATGTTAGATGAGGCAGGATTTTCAAGCGGTGGTCCCAATACAATGCAGGAATTTCCGGATGACTTTTGGCGTATGTACGATTATGAACTGATTCGCAATTTGAATCAATTTATCGTAGGTGTTCGTCAGTCATCATTGGACGAAAATAATAAAAAGAGCATCGAAGGCGAGGCCAGATTTATTCGTGCTTGGACCTACTTTAATATGATCAAGCGTTTGGGCGGAGTTCCTTTGGTGGGTGATAAGATCTATGATTATACGGGCGGCATGGATCCAGCAGAGTTGCAGATACCTCGATCAACAGAAGCAGAGAGTTATAATTACGTGATTAGCGAATGTACCGAAGCGGCTAAAATGCTCGGTATAGAGAGAACAATAAGTTCCGCGCGAGCTAATAAATGGACAGCTTTGGCACTCAAGGCGCGAGCAAGTCTGTACGCCGCTTCTATAGCGAAGTATAACTATAAAACACCGGATGTCAAAACAGCAGGTAATGAGGTGGGGATTCCGGCAGCGGAAGCCAATAAATATTACCAGATAGCTTATGAATCCGCATTGGATATTATCAGCAATAGCCCTTATGCGCTCTATAATGGAAATGCCGACAAAGGAAAGAACTTCTATCTTGCTGTAAGTTCAAAATCAAGTAGCAATGAAGTTATTTGGGCCAAGGATTATGCGTATCCAGGTGAAACACATTTTTTCACCAACAATAACATTGCCTCATCCGTCCGTGGAGATATTGATGCCAATTTTGTTACGCCTGTTTTAAATTTGGTGGAAGCATTTGAATATACAGATGATCGAAATGGAGCATTGAAAACGAAGACTGCTACGGGAGATTACATTTACTATAACAATCCCGAAGAGATATTCGCCCATAAGGACGCGCGTCTGTATGGTACTGTGATTTACTCTGGTGCTGATTTTGCTGGTACAAAAATCACTTATCAAGCCGGTGTTAGATACAAAGAAGGAGGTGTTTGGAAGACGATGACCGCAATACCCGGTACTTCTAAGCCCGAATTCGGAGGAATTATTACGAGTAAAGATGGACCTACGACTTCCAACGATATGTATGTCAACAAAACTGGGTTTAATATCAGGAAATTTATCGACGAAAATAAAGATGCCTCTACTCGTGGGCGTGGATCAGATATCTGGTTTGTGCGCTTCCGTTATGCTGAATTTTTGTTGATCGCTGCAGAGGCAGGGCTTGAACTTGGTAAACCGCAAGCTGAGTTAACGGGGTATGTCAATAAGATTAGGGAGCGCGCGGGGATACAGGCATTGACAACCGTTTCCCTGAATGATATTATTCAGGAGCGCCGGGTTGAATTTGCCTTCGAAGATCATCGTTATTGGGATCTGAAGCGTTTGCGAATTGCCCATGAAATCTGGAACGGAAGCGCTGATAATTACAATGCGGTACACTATGCTCTATTTCCATATAAAATATATGCTCCGGGGGATCCGAACGATGGTAAATGGGTTTTTGAGAAACAGAAATCGAGTCATACGCTCTATCCACGAAATTTTAAATATCAAAACTATTATAATTTCATTGACCAAAATTGGATTAATAACAATCCGAAGCTAGTCCGAAATCCTTATCAATAGCATTACTCTTATGAAAACTTTTTTTTGTAAATTAATAGTCAGTTTGTGTTTGCTCTTGGGTGTTTTTGCTTGTGGCAAAGATAATTATGATGCGCCACAAAGTACATTAACTGGTCATGTAACCTATAATTCCAAAGCTTTGGGGCTGAGAGGATCCAATCAATCGGTCTATCTTCAACTCTGGCAGGATGGTTATCAATTTCGGTCTCCTATTAATGTTTACTTGACCCAAGATGGTTCGTTTTCCGCAAAACTGTTTGATGGAAAGTACAAATTGGTGACGACAAGTGGAAATGGACCATGGTTGAGCAGTACCGATACCTTGCTGGTTGATGTAAAGGGTAATACCACAGTAGATTACCAGGTGAAACCTTATTACATGATGAGTAATATAACCTATAACGTACAAGGAAATACCCTTAAAGCATCTTTTGATATCGAAACGATAGATGCTTCAAGAACCATTGATTTAGTCACTTTACTGGTCAATGATACAAAATTTGTGGATTTGGGCCAATATACTTACAAGATTGAACAAACTGGAATAAATGCCGGCCATGTCGAATTAGAACTGGATATCAAAGATATTTTGACGAAGAGTGCTGCAGTGTATGCACGAGTGGGATTGCGGGTAAATGGTATTACTGAAGCCCTGTACGATAGTGAACCAAAGAAACTAAAATAAAAAATGATTAAAAGAATTGGCTTTTTAAACTTATTGATGGGGATTGGTTTAGCTGCGTCGGCACAATCCGGAATTGCGACTTCCGTAAACCAATTGCCCTTAACAGGTAAAAATACACAATATGTAAATAATAGGGCTCCGTTAAAACAAAATACCCTGCTGAAGTTGCCGGTGGGGAGTATTATGCCCGAAGGCTGGTTAGGGAAGTACCTCGAGTTGCAAAAAGATGGTCTTACAGGCCATTTGGGAGAAATTAGTGCCTGGTTGTCCAAAAAAAATAATGCTTGGTTAAGTACGGATGGGAAAGGAGATTATGGCTGGGAAGAAGTTCCTTATTGGTTAAAAGGCTACGCTAATTTGGGCTACATCTTGAAAGATCCTAAGATAATAGCAGAGTCAAAAATCTGGTTAGAGGCCGCGCTAAAAAGCCAGCGTCCTGATGGATACTTTGGCCCATTGATCCTGCGTAATAACAAGCCGGATCTTTGGGGTAATATGTTGATGTTATGGTGTTTGCAGTCCTATTATGAATATAGCGGTGACCAGCGTGTTTTAACGTTGATGACCAATTATTTTAAATGGCAGGCCAATTTGCCGGATAGTTTTTTTCTCAAGGATTATTGGGAGAACAGTCGTGGTGGTGACAATTTGCTATCCGTATATTGGCTCTATAACAGAACACAAGGTAATGAATGGTTGATGGATTTAGCGGATAAAATCCATCGGAATACAGCCAATTGGCGGCAGAAAGATGATTTGCCCAATTGGCATAATGTCAACGTAGCGCAGTGTTTTAGAGAGCCAGCAACCTATTATCTGAAAAGCCAGTCGACTGCAGATCTTAACGCAACCTACGATAATTTTAATTTTGTCAGACAAGTATTTGGTCAGGTTCCGGGCGGCATGTTCGGTGCCGATGAAAATGCACGTCCGGGATATACCGATCCCCGTCAGGGAGTGGAAACCTGTGGAATGGTGGAGCAGATGGCTTCCAATGAAATCCTTCTCGGGATAACAGGCGATCCTTTTTGGGCGGATCATGCGGAGGAAGTTGCTTTTAATACCTACCCAGCCGCTGTGACAGCCGATTTTAAAGCATTACGCTATATCACGAGCCCTAATATGACTATCAGCGATAGCCATAATCATGCTCCTGGGATTGATAATAATGGGCCATTTTTAATGATGAACCCTTTCAGTTCACGTTGTTGTCAACATAATCACAGTCAGGGCTGGCCATATTATGCGGAGCATCTGTATATGGCAACAAATGATAATGGTGTTGCGGCAGTACTTTATGCCGCATCAAAAGCTGAAGTCAAAGTCGGAAACAATCAATCCATTCAGATCAGACAAGAATCCAATTATCCGTTTGAAGAATCGCTGCGATTTGAAATAGGAACACAGGGTAAAACGGTTGATTTTCCCTTTTATCTCCGTATACCTGCCTGGGCGAAACAAGCCAAAGTAACGGTTAATGGTAAAAGTCAGGCTATAGAAGCTGGAGCAAAATATATTCGGATTGAACGGAAATGGAAAGACGGCGACAAGGTCGAACTCTCCTTACCGATGACCATAGATCTGAAAACATGGACTGCCAATAAAAATTCAGTTAGTATCCAGCGTGGACCATTGACCTATGCACTCAAAATCAAAGAGAATTATGTGAAAAAGGATAGTAAGGCTTCGGCAATTGGGGATTCTAAATGGCAGGAGACTGCAGATCCATCAAAATGGCCATCCTATGAAATCCTTCCTGCAAGTGACTGGAATTACGGACTTGTACAAAATCAGCTACAAGCTGTTGACCAACTAAAAGTAGTCAAACGACCATGGCCTAAAGACGCATTTCCTTTCGACGCAGAAGCAGTACCTATTTCGATTCTTGTGAAAGCGAAACGTATTGATGGATGGAAAATTGATGAAAATGGACTAACGGGCGTATTGCCCCTGAGTCCGGTGGAAAGCAAGGGCGAGGTACAGGAAGTTGAACTGATTCCCATGGGAGCAGCACGTTTGCGCATTGCTGCTTTTCCAACTGTGAAATAATGTAAATACGATATATAAATAAATGACTTAACGATTTTTTATGATGAAGAAAACCTTATTTTTTGCCAGTTTGATGATGGCAGCACAATTGAACTTTGCTCAGGATTGGAAACCCGCAGGGTCACATATATTAACCCCTTGGGGCGAGAAAGTAACGGCACAAAAGCCACATCCTGAATATCCTAGACCACAATTAACCAGAACCAATAACTGGCAGAATTTAAATGGACTATGGAAATATGCTGTCACTCCAGTAGGTACTAAAGAGATTCCTCGTCAATGGGACGGCAATATCCTTGTTCCTTTTGCTATTGAATCGGCATTGTCCGGTGTTGGTAAAGAGGTCGGAAAAGATAAAGCGTTATGGTATAATAATACCATAACATTGGACAAGTCTGTCAATAAAAATAAGGTCCTGTTGCATTTCGGTGCCGTAGATTGGCAATGTGATGTGTATGTAAATAACCAATTGGTCGGAAGACATGAAGGTGGTTTTGATCCATTTTCGATGGACGTGACAAGCTTTCTAAAGAAAGGCGCAAAACAGGAAATAGCCATTCGGGTATGGGATCCGACTGATGATGGCCCACAACCACGGGGTAAACAGGTGAACAAGCCGAATGGTATATGGTATACACCAGTGACGGGAATTTGGCAGACCGTTTGGTTAGAAAGTGTCCCCCAAACTTACATCGTGAGTACCAAACAGACTCCGCGTTTGGACGATGGAGTCTTGGCCTTTCAGGCTTCCGTAGAAGGAAGTCAAGCCGGTGACGAAATAAAGGTGCGTGCATTGGATGGCGGAAAGGTTATTAAAGAACAAACAGGACAACCGAATACATCGTTCGATCTTTCGGTACCTAATCTGGAGCCATGGTCCCCAAGTAACCCTAAGCTCTATGATCTAGAAATTCAGCTGATTCGAAAAGGAAAAGTCGTAGATCAGGCGAAAAGCTATTTTGCCATGCGGAAAATAGCCATGCAGAAAGACGAAAATGGCGTTCAACGTTTAATGCTAAACAATAAGTTTACTTTCCAATATGGTCCATTGGATCAAGGCTGGTGGCCAGATGGTCTACATACAGCACCTACGGATGAAGCGCTGAAGTTTGATGTTGTCAAAACAAAGGAAATGGGATTCAATATGATCCGTAAACATATCAAAGTTGAACCGGCGCGCTGGTACCGTTACTGCGATAGTATAGGTATGCTTGTCTGGCAAGATATGCCTAGCGGCGATCTTGGCGGAAACCATTGGGATATGCAACCGGGAAAGATTTCGGGAGGAAATAGGGATAAAGTACGTTCGCAGGAATCTGAAGGGTATTACAGAAAAGAGTGGAAAACCATTATGGAAGTGTTGCACAACTATCCAAGCATCGTCATTTGGGTACCTTTTAATGAGGCTTGGGGGCAATTCAAAACGAAGGAAATAACGGAATGGACAATGGCTAATGACCCTTCAAGACTCGTAAATAGTGCCAGCGGTGGTAACTTTATGGAAACTGGACATATCTTGGATATCCACAATTATCCCGATGCAGCCATGCCTGATCCAAATTTATTCGGCGCTAAACAAGTGCTTGCTTTGGGTGAATTTGGTGGTTTGGGATTACCGATCGATGGGCACTCCTGGCAACAAAAAGACAACTGGGGATACCAAAGTTTTAAAAATAAAACGGAATTATTGGAGCGCTATAAACGTCTGATCCATGACTTGACACGTCTAATTCCTATGGGATTGTCTGCCGCTGTTTATACACAGACGACAGATGTGGAAGTAGAAACAAATGGTTTGATGACCTATGATCGTAAAGTTGTCAAAATGCCTGAAGCAGAATTAAAAGCTGCACATCAGGCGCTTTATAATGCACCTACCAAATAACTGATAGCGATATGGCCGCAACTCGGGTTGCGGCCTAAATTTATCGCTGAAAGTATACCTGTCAACCTAAACCTGTTTTATACAAAATCAATGAAATTAAAATTACTAATTGCAACGGCTATTGTATGTCAATCGGTATCGTCGTTTGCACAAAAACAAATCCTTAAGAATGATCTTCGCGCGCCTGCCTATCCTTTAGTAACAATTGACCCCAATACAAGTGCCTGGTCCTATAGCAACGAATTGAATGCGGATGTTGTACGCCATTGGACCGGAAAATCCTTTCCCTTATTGGGCGTCCTTAAAGTGGATGGGAAATCCTATCGCTTCTTAGGTAAAGAAGAAGCTGAACTCTTGCCTTTGGCACGGATGGGTGAACATGCGGCTTGGACCGGAAGTTATGTTGTCAATGAACCCGCCCCAGACTGGATGAAACCTTCATTTGATGCACGGCAATGGAAGACGGGGGCAGCGCCATTCGGTACCAAGGATAAAGAACCCAATGTGGAGACTGATTGGCAGGAACCTAAAATTTGGATTAGAAGGGAAGTTGAACTGAGTGAGGATCTTACAGACAAATCCGTATATATAGAATTTACACATGACGATGACGCTATTTTGTACGTCAACGGTATTGAGGTTGCTAATACAGGCAATTCGACAGGTAAAAATAGTCGGATCAAGCTGCCCGATCATGTCGTAAAAACATTGAAGAAAGGAAAAAATATACTCGCGGGTTATTGCTATAATAGGGTAGCTAATGGATATTTTGATTTTGGACTCTTTACAGAAAAAGAAGGTAGTATTCAATTTGACAATGAAGCGAAGCAGATTGCTTCCAATGTGCAGGCAACGCAAACACATTATTCGTTTAACTGCGGGCCGGTCGATTTAAATATTACATTTACTGCGCCCATGTTTCTGGATAAATTGGACTTAATGGCTAGACCCGTAAATTATCTTTCCTATACGGTCCATGCGAAGGATGGCAAGAAACACCAGGTGCAACTTTATCTGGAGGCAGCACCAAATTGGGCACTGAATTCTCCACTTCAAGATGCTGCAAGCAGCTCCTTTGTTTCAGGAAATCTCCAGTTTGTAAAGACAGGAAGCAAAAGCCAGCAGGTTCTAGTAAGGAAAGGTGACGACCTACGGATAGATTGGGGATATTTCTATATGGCTGGCGCAAAATCAAAGACAAAGTCTGCGGTCGGAAGTAGCCATCAATTACGGTCTAATTTTCTGAAGAGTGAAAATAGCTCTTCTTCAAATGGAGGGCAACAATTGGCACTGATGCAAACTTTTGATGTCTCATCAAGCTACCAGGATAAGATCTTGTTGGGGTATGATGACCTGTACTCCATCCAATATTTTGGACAAAATTTACGACCTTATTGGAATACCAATGGAAATAGTTCCATTGAGAAACAATTTGAACTGGCCGACAAAGAGTATACGGCTCTCAAAAAGGCTGCTGATAAATTTGATGCCGAATTATGGGGTACAGCTTTGCGCAACGGAGGTGAGGACTATGCCGCATTATGTGCCTTGGCCTATAGGCAGGCAATCGCCGCTCATAAACTTGTAAAAGCACCCAATGGCGATCTACTTTTACTGTCCAAAGAAAATGACAGCAATGGGTCAATAGGAACTGTTGATGTAACCTATCCTTCGGCTCCGATTTTCCTTTACTATAATCCGGAACTGGCAAAAGCACTAATGAACGCCATTTTTTATTATAGTGAAAGCAATAAGTGGACAAAACCTTTTGCTGCACATGATGTTGGGACCTATCCTTTGGCGAATGGCCAAACTTACGGTGGAGATATGCCTGTCGAAGAATCGGGAAATATGTTGATATTAACTTATGCTTTAGCAAAGGTCGAAGGAAATGCAGCTTATGCCAAAAAACATTGGAAAGTGTTGTCTACCTGGGTAGATTATTTAGTAGATAAAGGCCTTGACCCCGAAAATCAGTTGTGCACAGATGATTTCGCGGGCCATTTTGCGCATAATGCCAATTTATCAATTAAAGCTATTTTAGGTATTGCATCTTACGGTTATCTAGCCCAAATGCTTGGTGAAGAGGCTACGGCGAAAAAGTATCTGACCGAAGCAAAAGCAATGGCTATGAAATGGAAAGAGATGGCTGCAGATGGTGATCACTATAAGTTGACTTTTGATAAAACCGGAACCTGGAGCCAAAAGTATAATATGGTCTGGGATAAATTGCTTAAGATGGATATTTTTGATCCCTCTATTCGTGAAACTGAAATTAAATACTATCTCGGCAAACAAAATAAATACGGACTTCCCCTAGACAATCGTCAGCCTTATACCAAAACCGATTGGATTATTTGGACGGCGACCATGGCAAATGACAAGCCTACCTTTGAGGCATTTTTAAAGCCAGTCTACCATTTTATGAACGAAACAACAGACCGTGTTCCCATGTCGGATTGGACGTATACAGACCGTCCTAAGAGAGCTGGATTTAAAGCAAGATCCGTTGTTGGGGGCTATTTTATCAAAATGTTGGAAGAGAAATTGGGAAAAGCAAAATAGCTTTTCCTGTGATGAAGAAAATAATATAAAAAAATAATAAGATGTTGAATGCAATGTTGTTCAGATATTGGATCGGCGGAGTTGCCGTACTGAACTTGTTGAGCTCCTGCGGAAGCTCTACAGGTTCAGTTAAGCAGTCGGGGCAAATAACAAATGCTACGGCTCAGCATAAGACCTACAGCAATCCGGTTTTTGAGCCTATACTTGCTGATCCTACAGTCGTTAGAGATCCACAGAGCAAAATGTTCTATGCGTACGGGACAGCCGACAATTGGGGCGACGGAAAGGGACAGCGTTTGGTGTCTATTCTACAATCGGCTGATCTTGCTCATTGGACCTGGATTGGCACGGCCTTCAGCTCAAAACCGAGCTGGAAAGCCGAGGGGGGAATCTGGGCACCAGATGTGGTGAGGTTAAATGGTAAGTATATCTTATATTATGCTTATTCAACATGGGGAGACCCCAACCCCGGTATCGGTGTAGCCCTAGCAGATAGACCGGAAGGCCCCTTTATCGATCAAGGTAAACTTTTTGATAGCAAGGAGATCGATGTACCAAATTCAATAGACCCTTATTTTTTTACAGAAAATGGGCAGAATTATCTGTTCTGGGGTAGTTTTAGTGATGCGAATACGCAGGGAACATATGGTGTTGAACTCGATGAAAATGGGACTGCGGTACCCGATTTAAATAAAAAATTTAAAGTTGCTGCTGGGGATTTTGAAGCTGTTGTGATCCATAAACGGAAGGGATACTATTATTTTATCGGATCCAAAGGCTCCTGTTGTGAAGGAGAAAAAAGCAGTTATCATGTTCTTGTGGGTCGCTCTCGCAAGCTGAAGGGACCTTATATCGATCAAGAGGGGCGTAATCTTACACAACGGGGGAGTGGAACGTTGTTGTTAAAAGGAAATGATCAATTTGTGGGGACAGGTCATACTTCGCGCATTATTACAGATGATAAGGGAAAAGATTGGATACTCTATCATGGTATGGACCCAAAGCAGCCTCGTGTTGCGACGGGGGGAAATCGTCGGATGCTATTTTTGGATCAGATTGTCTGGGATAAGGACTGGCCCAAAATTGAAGGGGCAACCAGCAGTGTTGCGGCGCAACGGGCCCCAACGTTTAATTTTAAATAGAATTTTCAATAGCTAGCAGCGGATGGTCTACCTTTGTCGGTCTGGATTTTCGCTGTCCATAAAAAATATGATACATCAAACGAAGAAACATTTTGAACTTCTTGACGCCATGCGTGGGGTGGCCGCAATTGCAGTCGTACTGTTTCATTTTATGGAAATTGCACAGCCGGATTATCGCAATAGTTTTATTCCACATAGTTATTTAGCCGTTGATTTCTTCTTTTGTTTATCGGGTTTTGTAATTGCCTATGCCTATGATCAAAAGCTGACCACAATTAGTCTAAAACGATTCTTTCTCTTGCGTTTGCTAAGATTGCACCCATTGGTTATAATCGGCACATTAATTGGTTTATTGGCATTTATTTACGACCCATTCAGTAATTTGGCCGCCTCATTTTCCGTCTTACAGAAGATAGGGATGTTCATTAGTGGGATAACCTTGATTCCATACCCAGCTGTACCAGAGCGATATTTTAATCTTTTTCATTTAAACCCACCTACATGGTCGCTATTTTGGGAATATATCGCCAATATAGCCTATGCTTTGATACTGGTACGGATTCCAAAAAAGGTTCTTTGGGGAATAGTGCTCCTTGGTGCGGCAGCGCTATGTGTCGAATCATTTCGTTCCGGCTATTTAGCTGTAGGTTTTGGGGCAGATAATTTTTGGGCTGGGGGAATCCGTTTATGGTTTTCATTTTCAATGGGACTACTTATTTTTAGGTCGAACTGGACTATTTCGAACAAGCTACCTTTTTTCAGTGTTCTTGGTCTGCTTGCTGTCGTATTTTTCATTCCGTTTTCTGATGTTTATGGTAAGTACATCGATCCTATTGTCGTTATCTTTTATTTCCCTTTATTGCTCATGCTGGGGATAGGAGGACTACCTGTTTTTGGAGGTGTAAAGAAGTTATGCAAGTTCTTAGGTGATATTTCCTATCCGCTCTATATCATTCATTATCCATTTATCTGGATTTTTATGAGCTATGTGGAGCTCCATCACCCATCGAATAAGCAAATGGCTGTGATTATTATAATTGGAATGCTGTCGTTGATTTTTTTAGCTTTATTGGCCTTTAAATATTTAGATGAGCCTATTCGGAAATATTACAGCCGGAAACTAAATTAAATGGCGATGAAGCCAGGTACTGATGAACTGGAATACCTCTATTTTGCAGTCTTCATTTAAAATTTCATGCCGCATGCCTGGATATAATTTAATGGTTATATCGGTCTGCCCCTGTGCACTTAACTGCGCTACGCTCTTTTCAACGCCCATTCCAAAATCTCCAATTGGATCATCCTGTCCGCTGATAAATACAATTGGAAGATTTTTTGGGATATTCTTGGTAGCTTCGATATCTGTCGCTTGCAAGGAAAGGTCTAACACGGTATGAAATCCATTGTTGGTAAACAATCCCCCACAAAGTGGATCTTCCAAAAATGAAATACGGTTTGTCTTGCTTACGCTTAACCAATTGCTGTTATTTTGGTTGGGCTCGTTCTTAAATCGAGCATTATTACGTTTGTCAAAAATACGGTTGATCAATTTACTTCTTCTTTTGGGGGCAATACTATTGAGAAGAGTGAGTAAAAGGCAAAAAGCTGTGGAACCTTTTTGACGTTGGCCTGTCCCCACGATAATGGCCCCCTTAAATTGCTGGCCAATTTTTTGTAAAACGCAGCGTGTGACAAAGGATCCCATGGAATGCCCTAAAATAAATTGAGGCGGTTGCGGATATGTTTTTCTCAAGAAATTACTCATTGTAATGGCGTCATCAATGAGTTGTTCTTTAGCCCCATGCTGTTTAAAATACCCCAATTGATCGGCATCTAGAGCTGTCTTTCCATGACCCAATTGATCGTAGGTTAAAACCGCAAAATTCTGTTTAGTCAGATAATTGGCCAATTCTTCATACCGACCACTATGCTCCTGCATGCCATGTACCAGGAGTATTGTTGCCACTATCTGATTGTCGTCGGGTACATACAAACGATAGAAAATTTTATGTTCATTTTCAGTCGTCACGCTGATTGTATAAAAATTGGATGCTACCTTGCTCATTATACCTCTTTATTTTAAGTAAACTAAGATAATTTTAGTGCATTTGCAAGTTTAACAATCTTCTTTCCGATTTTGTTCGGATGAGACCGAAAGGCTTTAAGGGCAGTTGATCAATGAAAATTAGCACGATTAATTTTTGTGGTTTGGGAATATTTTTTAGATTTGCATTAATTTAGAATTAATTTAAATAAAGTGGTTATTCTATTTTAAACATGGACTTGTCTGTATGCAGAAATTGCTGTACAAAATCGAATTCGGAAAGCTCCCTTGTTCTTAAAATATACGCATTTACACTTATATTCTGATGAAAACAGCACGATGTATTTCGACCCAAGTTATCGTATGACTGTAGCTCAATTTGCCGAATAATTGAGTGGGAATGAATAGGCCATGTTACTTCATCACCTTCAAAAGACAAATAAAAGGATGAAAAAGACACTTTTAGCAGCTTTATTATTCGCTGCAACTTATGCACAGGCGCAAACGAACTCGTTAATGAACGGCGAGTTTTGGAAAGGTAAACCTACCTTGACAATTGTTAAAGAAGAAATCAGCAAAGGAAATAGCCCTTCTCAGCCTAATGCGGCATCCTTTGATCCAGTCACCATGGCGATATTAAATGGCGCTCCGACGGATGTTGTCAAGTTTATGATCGAACAAGAAGGGAATAGTGTAACGAAGAAGACGCATCACAGCCGTAGTTATTTACACTGGGCAGCGTCAAGTGGAAATGCAGAGCTTGTCGAGTTTTTAATTGCAAAAGGATCGGATGTCAATTACCAAGATAGCCATGGTTACCCAATTATTGCTTATGCAGCTTCGACAGGAAATACAAATACTGCCGTATATGATGCTTTGTTTAAAGCAGGTGTGAATCCCAAGCAAAAATATGAAGGTGGTGCTACATTAATGATGCTTGCAGCGTCTGCAGACAAGGACCTTGCATTGACGGATTATTTCATTAAAAAAGGATTATCTATTCAAGATAAAGACGAGTCGGGCCGTACAGTGACGGATTATGCGGCTAAACTTGGAAATACCGAGCTCATGGAGAAATTCATCGCCCGTGGCGTAAAACCAACCAATAATGCGTTATTTTTTGCGACTCAGGGTTCCAGACAAGCATCGAATGGTTTGTCGGTTTATACCTATTTGGTTGAAAAGTTCAAATTGGACCCCAAGGCTGTAAATAAAGAAGGAGCGACAGTGCTGCATGCTTTAGTTCGCAGACCAGATATGGCCGTGATCAATTATTTTTTGGATAAAGGTGTAGATGTCGCAAAAGCTGACAACGAAGGAAATACAGCGCTTATGGTGGCTGCTAGTGGTAAGGATGCTAAATTGGTCGAGCTGCTGCTTACTAAAGCGAAGAACGTAAATGCAGTAAATGAAAAAGGCGAATCTGCATTGACCAAGGCTGTAGCGAATGGGGCTCCCGAAATCGTGGCATTGTTGATTAAAGATGGAGCTGATATCAAGCTATTGGATAAGGAAGGTAATAACTTGGCCTTTTACTGGTTTAATTCCTACAGAGAATTGCCTCAGGGCGGCAGACCCGGTGGACAGGGAAATGCTTCACAAGGGGATGAGTTTAAAGAAAAATTAGCGATCCTTAAGACGAATGGATTGGACGTTGTTGCTCCACAAAAAAATGGTAGCACATTGTATCATTTGGCAGTAGCGAAAGAGAATGTGAAGCTTATCCAGAAAGCCAGCGAACTTGGAGCAGATATTAATGCACAGGATAAAGAGGGAACGACGGCACTACATAAGGCAGCTCTCATAGCAAAAGACGATTCCTTGCTAAAAACATTGGTTTCCCTCGGTGCAAAAAAGGAATTGAAAACAGAATTCGATGAAACGGCTTATGATTTGGCGAAAGAAAACGATTTCTTGTCTAAATCCAATGTGCAGCTTGACTTTTTGAAATAAAATTAGATACAACTGAAGATGAATAACATAGTTAGAACAACGATAGCCACCCTTTTATTTTCGATGGCAGCCCTAAGCTCTTTCGCACAGGCAGCTAAATATAAGTGTATGATCCAAATGAATGCCTATGAAGGTGAGAAAGCCTACGTGGTGATTTCACTGATTAATCCTAGTGGAGCTTACGAAAAAACACTCGCCGTATTGGGATCTGATAAACAATGGTATAATACAATCAAGGAATGGTACAAGTTCCAAAATAAAACCAAAGAAAAGCTAAATGCGGTGACGGGTGCGTCAGTTGGTGGCGGTGACCGTGCCATGCGCACATTGGATATTGATGAAACGAAGTTTAACAAAGGGTATAAACTCCGTTTTGAATCTGCTGTAGAGGAACAAAAATACCATACTGCTGATGTTGAAATTCCTTTGACAAAGGAAGCTATCACTGAAAAAGCTAATGGCAAGGGATATATCAAACTTGTTAAGTTAAATAAAGTACAATAAGAAAAGGGGTAAAAATGCTGGTATCTATTTGGAGGTATGCACATTTAGCCTTAGCTATTGTTTCTTCTATCTTTTTACTTTTATTATCGATAACTGGCGTAATATTGGCCATTGACGCCGTCAACGAAAAAATTCCCCCTTATCGGGTTGAACATATTGAAACGTTAAACCTTGCGCAGTCAGTAACAGCTTTGCGCAAGGTTTATCCTGAAATCATAGCGATCTCGGTAGATCACAATCAATTCGTGAGCATTGATGCCATAGACGCAGATGGCAACACCGTGAAAGGTTATATCGATCCGAATACGGGGCGTCTGCTTGGTCCTCAATTGAATAAGTCCCAATTTGTTCAATGGATTACAGCTTTACACCGCTCACTCTTTCTTAAAGTGACCGGTCGGGTGATTATTGGTGTGGTTTCATTTCTGTTGTTTCTTATTACTATTTCAGGAATTATTCTGATTGTCAAGCGTCAACAGGGCGTTCGACATTTCTTTGCTAAAATCAACCGTGACTTTTTCGCACAGTATTTCCATGTTGTTTCAGGACGTCTATTTTTGATACCAATTTTGATATTGGCCCTAACAGGTACCTATTTATTTCTGGTGCGTATTGAAATCTTAAAAAAGCCGAACCAAACAATTGAATATCCCAATAAGATGAAGGAAGATGTCCAATTGGAGGTGGCAAAATTTTCAATATTCCAAAATACGAAACTTGTCGATTTGAAGACGTTGGAGTTTCCGTTTATGGAAGACGATCCTGATGAGTTTTTTATATTGAAGCTTCGCGATCGGGAATTGACTATAAATCAGTTGAATGGAAGCTTGCATAAAGAAGTAAAGTATCCCTTTACAGCATTGGCCGAACAGTTTTCTTTGGACCTCCATACGGGCAAAACCAATATCATATGGGCCATTATACTGGGGCTCGCATCTTTGAATATTGTGTTCTTTATTTACACGGGCTTTGCAATCACATTCAAGCGCACGCGTACTAAAATCAAGAATAAATATAAACCTGAAGAAGCAGAGATTGTTATCCTTTTCGGAACGGAAAATGGAAGCACGCTTTTTTTCGCCAATCAGATCCATAAACAGCTCTTAGCGGATGGGCAAAAATCGTTGCTGCTCGGAATGAATCAATATCAATGCTTTCCAAAGGCAAAACACTTGCTTGTGTTTACCTCAACATACGGGCTAGGAACTGCACCATCCAATGCACTTCAATTTGAACATAAGCTCAACAGCCATCCACAAGAACAAAACGTACAATTTTCGGTTCTGGGCTTTGGTTCAAAAGCCTATCCCGACTTTTGTGCCTATGCGCGCGAAATTGATCATTTATTAGAAAAACAAGCCTGGGCTTCTCGACTAACAGATTTACACACAGTTAATGATAAGAATGTTGATGAGCTTATTTCATGGATACATCAGTGGTCTGCTCAGACCAATATTGCATTAGCTTCTGCACCGGCCATTTATAGTGCTAAAGTCGTCGGATTGACGAAATTTAAGGTGATAGCGAAGTCTACTGTTTCAGCTAGTAATACTACCTTTACTTTGGTCTTGAAACCTTCAGGTAAAATTAAAATGCAATCGGGCGATTTATTGGCAATCTATCCCGCGCAAGATCAACGTGAACGTTTTTATTCGATAGGTTACAAAGACGGTATGGTTCAGCTTGTGGTGAAATTGTTTCCTGATGGATTTGGCTCGAGCTTCCTTTATCGATTGGAACCGAATCAAACCCTGCAGGCACGTGTCATGGTTAATCCAAGTTTTCATTTTCCGAAAGCGGCAAATGCCGTTGCTTTAATTGCGAATGGTACAGGGGTAGCACCTTTTCTAGGCATGATTTCAGCGAATGAAAGTATGACTCCTTTGCGTCTGTATGCTGGTTTTCGCCATCGAAACGAAATGACAGCACACTATATAGATTTTGCTGATGAGCAGATAAAGCTGGGACATCTGAAACAGCTTGAACTGGCTTTTTCACGCGAGGAAAATGCACAATATGTCATGGCTTTGATTCGTCGGGATGCGCTATATTTTGTCGAATTGCTTGATAAAGGAGGTTATATATTGCTTTGTGGAGCATTGCGTATGCAGCATGATGTTGAACATACTTTAAATGAGCTACTTTTGGAACATGTCGGCAAAACTATTGCAGTATATAAAGAAAATGGACAGATCTTAACCGATTGTTATTAGTAAATTGGTGGTACAATAGCATATTCCATCGGTAAGACTGCTTTTGGTACGCATCGACTTTTTAATCCCTTTTTCAGATCAATCTCATGAAGAACAATAAACAATGTGGCCTGCTTTTAATACTCTGCTTTGTATCCATTACTTCAGGGATTGCGCAGGTCTTGGTAAAGCGACAGGTTACCCTTATGGGCTCTGTTTTCGAAATTAGCTTGGTAGATCGGGATAGCTCGATTACAAATCAACATATCGATGAAGTCATCTCCGAAATAGATCGAATAGAAAATCTGATTTCAGAATGGCGTCCGCAAACCCAAATCGCAGCGGTAAACCGCAATGCAGGGATTAAGCCAGTTAAGGTGGATAGAGAAGTGTTTGAACTAACACAACGTGCAATCCAATATGCTCAAAATTCAGGTGGTGCTTTTGATATTAGTATTGTTGCCTTAGATAAAGTTTGGCTATTTGATGGTAGCATGACCACGATGCCCTCGGAAGAAGTGATTAAGAGGTCTGTCGAGAAAGTTGGCTATCAACATATTCGCCTCGATAGTGCGGCTTCGACAATTTTTCTGGAGTTACCGGGTATGAAGATCGGTTTCGGCTCTATTGGGAAAGGCTATGCGGCAGATAGGGGCAGGGAAATAATGAAAGCAAAAGGGATTGAAGCAGGTATAGTGAATGCTTCTGGTGATCTGTCGGCTTGGGGAAGCCCACCCCAGAACGATGCATGGAAAGTGGGCGTAAACAATCCGTTCAAAGCCCATCGAATGGTCAAAGTTCTTCGTTTGAATGAAATGGCCGTAGCAACTTCGGGCAGCTATGAGAAATATGCGGAGATTAATGGAAAACGTTATTCACATATTATAAATCCGGTGACAGGTTACCCTGCTACGGGATTAACTTCAGTGACGATTTATGGACCCTCAGCGGAAGTCGCAAATGCACTAAGTACCTCAATCATGGTACTGGGCGAGAAAGAAGGAAAAAAATTGATTCAGCGTTTTCCAGCATACCATTATATTTTTATTACCGATAAAGGTAAGGTCATTCCGCAGCGCCGGAAATCTTAAACCATGGAACTACTTTTTTATGTTGCATAAAGTGTATAGAAAGCATAGCCTATTAGCTGATTATCTAGTATATTTATGCGAACAAAGCGTATACGAAAGACGACGAAAAAAGAATGTGTGATGTTGTTCATCCGGTGGAAGTCAGCAAGAAAGTAGATCCTTGAAAATAATTTAAAGTAAAAGTTCGACTAGTTCGTCTATGCTGCTATGGACATTGCATACCAAAATCATATGGCAGAAAAAAATTCCAGATCATTTACGGATATCGTTAAGACTTATGGAAGTCAACTGCTACGTTTTGTTAAGGGGAAAGTAAAGAAAACGGAGGATGCAGAAGATATCTTACAGGAGGTCTGGTATCAATTTAGCCGTTTGACCAATATGGACGAACTGGAGAATGCAGGCGCATGGCTCTATGCTGTCACACGGAATAAGATTACCGATAGTTATCGGAAAAAGAAAAATGAATCGCTTGACGATATGATAGCAGGTGATGATGATAGTGAAAGTACTTTTCCCATTCGTCAGTTCCTTTTGGCCGACGACTCCAACAATCCCGAGCTAAAATTATTTAAGGATATTTTTTGGGATGAGCTGATGAAAGCATTGGAGGAATTGCCGGACAAGCAACGTCGGGTGTTTGTGCTAAATGAGCTGGAAGAGAAAACACTTCAAGAAATTGCCGTTATGGAAAATGAGAACCTAAAGACGATTATCAGTCGAAAAGGGTATGCCGTGAAGCACCTGCGGGTACGGTTGCGAAGTTTGTATGAAGAATTAAAATTTTAAAAGGATTAAGCTATGAATGGAAGAATGAATAGACAGCGGAAGGGTAAATTCGCTTTTATGTTTGTCGCTATTATCATTGGTGTTTTTTTGTTGGTAGCCTTACTACAATATTTATGGAATACATTAATGGTTGATATATTCAATTTAAAAACAATTACCTATTGGCAGGCACTGGGACTCTTTGTTTTGTCAAGAATTCTGTTCGGCAGGGGTTTTGGTAAACCTGGAGGGGGGAGATTTCGAAAAGGTTTTCCGCGTCAGATGGAAAAAGGAGAAGATCTTTCCGATGAGGAAAGGGAGCGTTTGAGGGCAGAATGGAAGCGTCGTTTTGGAGGACGATGTGGATTCTAAAAAAAGAATAAAAATTTTAAAGTAAAAACTGTTGTTGGGCGTCTTCTTCTATAAAGGCGCCTTTTTTTATGCCGGTATCCTGATTCTAAGGGAATAGCAGAACGCGATGTTCTGTCAGAATGGATGTTGGACAGCATAATAATTAATTACAAAATACGAATGGTCAAGGAGAATGTCGTTTTCAATCAGATGAAAATGGAGGAAGCCAGCAACCATTTTACAAAAAAGATGTATTCAAATGAAAAATAAACTTCGATTTATATTGCCTCGCCTGATTGTGCTTACGGCAATAGCTGGATTAGCAACCTTGATTATTGGGACGATCTTTAAACTCTTATTGTTTGGGACAGTTCTCTTCGGAATAGGAAGCTTCGCGGCAGCAAGAATGCGTAGGAGAGATAGACAAGCATTCAAAATGGATAGGACTCCGGTATATCCGAATGTTCACCGTCATTACAACACTGCGGTCGCTATCGTACCATTACAAGGACAAAAACGTGCTAGGAAAGCAACGATAGTTCCCGTTTATTAAGGTTAAAAAACTGCAAAGACGAAGCAATTCGTCATGTATTAGTTCAACGTATTATTCAATATTAAAAATTAAAGACATGTTTAAAAGAGATCATTATACCAGAGGATATTCAAATCATAACAAATTTTGCGGACAACATTTTAAAGACCGTTTTGAAAAATTTCAACAACATTTTTTTGAAGATGAAACCGCACACAGTGGTGGCGGACAGCAATCTGTTCCTGTAAATATTGTAGAGAATCAAGAATTCTATGAAGTACAGCTTTTTGCTGCTGGCCGTAAGAAGGAACAATTCCAAGTCAGTATAAATGACGGAATACTAAAAATTTCATGTACAGAGAATGCACAGGACAATGCCATAGATTATATTTATAAAGAGTACGATGGAATGGCATTTGAACGTGAATTCCAATTAAATGAACAAGTGCTTACGGATAATGTGCATGCGAGCTTCGAGGATGGCGTATTGACCGTCATTCTTCCAAAAGATCTTGAAAAAGTAAAACGACCACAAGAAGTTGCTATTGATTAGTAAAAGCCAGTTTTTGATTTGGGCGCACATCAAAGTAAAGGTTGCTTATGTGCGTAAACTTAAATCAGCATAAGGGCTCATTTTGAAAAAGGACAGCATCGAATTTTGCTGTCCTTTTTTATTTTACGTATTATTTATCGCCAATCTCCACGCAATGCAGTGGATTTTCTTGATCAGAACCTTTTAAGTTTTTTATGTAGTTGTTCGCTGCCAAATCGCCAGAAGAAATAAAACAAGCCAGTAACAACGATTATAGCCATAAAAGGCACAAATATGGCGAGTATGGTTAAAATCGTAGAACCGATGGTTTCCATTGTCGAAATCATAAAATTACCAAAACCGGCCGTTCCGATCGAAGAGGCGGCTCGGGTGCCTGCCAGGGCCGTGCTAATGGTTGCTGCAGTACCGCCACCGGCGATTATGGCCATAGCCCAGCGGAAAAAAGGAGAAATATCTGTAAACTGTATAGCGAAAAGTAAAGTGCCGGCTATGGTTGCTAAGGGGATGGATAGGCTGTCCAATATGTTGTCTATAAAAGGGATGTAATACCCCACTATTTCCAAAATCATGGTTATACTTGTTGCCGCTAAAACAAGCGGTGAACCCGCCCAGGCTAATTCATTGCCAACTTGGAACAATTCCAGCCGACAGCCAAGACTCAATAAAAATAAGGGCATGAAAATTCGGAAGCCAGTGGCTGCTGCCAAACTCACTCCTATAAAAGCACTCACCAAAAATGTAGAAAGTTCACTCATGGCCACTATTTTTTGATACAACCTAATTGTAGAATAATAAAAGAATGGCTTTTGTTTTAGCAATGCTAAAAATCCGCGTTTTCTGGAGTCTCGCTAAAAGATGATTTTCAAGTTTTTATATACCTAATGATGGTGTATATAGATTTTGATTATAGTGTATCGAATCATTCGATGTACAAGCGGGAGCGCATTTGTGTAATTTTATGAAAGTGGAAGTCAAACAATTTGATCACTTAAGGTATTATATAAATAAACTTTCTTTTCATATGGACAACAACGAAAAAGACATTAGCAAATGCCCATTTCACAATGGTACTATGCGCAACGCCGTTGCGGGAGGGGGAACTCAGAATCAGGATTGGTGGCCAAATAGACTTCGTGTAGATCTGTTGAGACAACATGCGAGCAAGTCAAATCCGATGGACGAAGGCTTTGATTATGCAGAAGCATTTAAACAATTGGATTTAGAAGCTGTAAAAAAAGATTTGCATGCATTGATGACCGATTCACAGGATTGGTGGCCGGCAGATTTTGGTCATTATGGCCCATTATTCATCCGGATGGCTTGGCATAGTGCGGGTACCTATCGGGTAAGTGATGGTCGAGGCGGAGCTGGGTCTGGTCAGCAACGTTTTGCACCCTTGAATAGCTGGCCTGATAATGTGAGTTTAGATAAAGCGCGTCGCCTGTTGTGGCCTATCAAACAAAAATATGGTAAAAATATCTCCTGGGCAGATTTATTGATCTTAACCGGTAATGTCGCTTTGGAGTCTATGGGCTTCAAAACTTTTGGTTATTCCGGTGGGCGTGTGGATGCTTTTGAACCAGAATTGGACGTGTATTGGGGCTCTGAAACAACATGGTTAGGCGGTGATATTCGTTATGCACATGGTTCAGAAGGTGTAGTTGAAGCACATGGTGTTTTGTCTGCCGATGATAATGCAGATGGTAAGCAACACTCACGTAATCTTGAAAAACCGTTGGCAGCGGTACAGATGGGGTTAATTTATGTTAATCCAGAAGGACCGGATGGAAATCCTGATCCTATCGCGGCTGCAAAAGATATACGAGATACTTTTGGTCGAATGGCTATGGATGATGAGGAAACTGTCGCTTTGATTGCAGGTGGACATACTTTTGGAAAAACACACGGAGCTGGACCTGCCGACAATGTCGGAAAAGAGCCTGAAGCTGCCGGTATAGAACAACAAGGATTAGGTTGGAAAAGTACTTACGGCAGTGGAGTAGGTGCTGATGCAATTACTAGTGGACTGGAGGTTATCTGGACACAAAAACCGACGGAATGGACCAACCTCTTTTTTAAGAATCTGTTTGAGCATGAATGGGAATTGACTAAAAGCCCTGCAGGAGCACACCAATGGGTCGCCAAAGGAGCCGATTCGAATGTTCCAGATCCTTTTGATCCCAATAAAAAGCGTAGGCCAACGATGCTGACGACAGATTTATCGTTGCGTTTTGATCCAATCTATGAAAAGATCTCGCGTAAATTTTACGAAGATCAAGATGCGTTTGCTGATGCATTTTCTCGTGCCTGGTTTAAATTAACACACCGTGATTTGGGGCCAAGAGAGCGTTATTTGGGGGCCGAAGTTCCTGCTGAGGAATTATTGTGGCAAGATCCTATTCCGGCTGTCGATCATGTTGTGGTCGATGCGGATGACATTAGTACATTGAAATCCGCTCTATTGAACGCGGGTCTAAGCTCTGCCGAGCTCGTAACGACAGCTTGGGCGTCAGCTTCTACATTCCGTGGGTCTGATATGAGAGGTGGTGCAAATGGCGCTAGAATACGTTTGGCTCCGCAGCGGTATTGGCAAGTTAATAATCCAGCACAATTGCAAAAAGTTCTTACTGCGCTGGAGCAGATTCAGCAGGATTTTAATGGAAAACAACAGGGCGGTAAAAAGATTTCATTGGCAGACTTAATTGTCTTGGGCGGTGTAGCCGCGATAGAGCAGGCAGCTCGTGCTGCTGGGCATGATATCAAAGTACCGTTCCATCCTGGGCGTATGGATGCTACACAGGAGCAAACTGATGTGGAATCCATGGGCTATCTTGAACCAATTGCGGATGGATTTAGAAACTATCGCAAAGGTGCTTATACCGTGTCTACGGAATCGTTATTGATTGATAGGGCGCAGTTGCTGACCTTATCGGTTCCTGAATTGACTGTTCTTATTGGCGGTATGCGTGTTCTTCAAGCCAATTTTGATGGTTCTCAACTAGGCGTAATGACTGACCGACCTGGCCAACTGACCAATGACTTTTTTGTTAATCTATTGGATATGGGAACAGCTTGGAAAGCAATCTCTCCGGATCGGGAAGTTTTTGAAGGATCAGATCGTAAAACTGGTATTAAAAAATGGGAAGCAGGAAGAGTAGACCTTGTTTTTGGTTCAAATGCTGAACTAAGAGCCGTTGCCGAAATATATGGCAGTGCCGATGCAAACGAAAAATTTGTACAAGATTTTGTGAAGGCATGGAATAAAGTGATGGAGTTGGATCGCTTCGATTTGCATCGCTAATGAATAAAAATTAAGCCTTTCAAAAAGCCAGTCTCCTATCGAGGCTGGCTTTTTATGATTTTGCTATAGGAGAAAATATCCTGTATTTAGCTGCGACAAAAAATACCCAATTTTTGCCTCTAATATCATTTTAATCTCACTTTAACCAAATTTTAATTTAATATATATAGAATTATGGAATTTTCTTCGGGTGTTTCCTATTTTGTGAAATAAAATTCAAGATTTGTGCTACTTTTTCTTCTTTGATCGGTAGTAACTTTGTATTGGTTTCAAAGGAATCTTTGCAACTTTGTTAGGTTAAAGCTATGTGGAAGCACTTTATTTTTCTGTTTGCAGCACTGTTAATATCATTTAAAATTTTAAATGCAAACAGTCTTGTACTGAAAAGTGATAGTTTTAAATCTCCGTATTTATCTTCAAAAAATTCTTCAGAAAACGCAAGCCAATTGCGTATAACCCATTTTCCAAAAGATCATAGTCACTTTTGTTCGCTCTACCCATCGCTTCAATCCATTGTTGCAGAAATGGACGTGGAAGTGGCACAAGATTGGTTAATGGACCGTTGGTTGGTAACTGTTGATTTGCTTTGGCATGAACTACTGCCATCCCCGTTGCAGAAAGACTATCGGTATGAACATACCTTAGATCTTGAGCCTATACCCATAGCTCGATTTTTGCTGTTTGAGCAAATCAAAATTCCATGCTAAAGCGTAAGCTTTTCTTCACATCAGACCGGCAAAGAAATCTGCCATTTCTTTTCTAAATTTATTTATTTCTTAAAATATACCAATGCACGAGCTAAGTATAGTAAAGGATATTTTTGATACGCTGACCTCGCATTATGAGGCTAGGGTAGATGATATTCAAAAAATTCAGGTTACAGCAGGATTGTTATCCAATGTTCAGCCTGTATTGATTCAAAATGCATTTGATGCTTTTATTGCTGAAAATACGCAATACCAAGATATGGAAATGGAGGTCGTTGTAAACGATATCATTGCATATTGTGAACATTGTCAGAAAAATTTCCCTGTTCATTTTCATCGATTTGTCTGTGACTGCGGACAACCCTCCAGCACAATTGTTCAAGGAAATGAACTCTATATTTCAAAAGTAATTTTTAAAAAAGACTAAAAATCGTTTATCATGTCAGACAATACTCCAAATCCTAAAAGTTTAGGTAACCGTGTAGGTTCGGTTCAATGTGAAAATACAACACTACATTTATTAAAAGCAAATGATTTCGTCGCAAAAGCCATCCGCGATAGACTGAAAGATGTCTGTGTGATCAATGTATGCTCTTCCCCGGGTTCGGGCAAAACAACCTTGATGCAAGAAACCGGTAAACGTTTGTCGAAGGATTTGAATATTGCTGTTTTAGTGGGCGATCCAGAAACTGAACGCGATGCGGTACGTATGCGCGATGTGGGCATCAATGCCTTGCAGATTGTCACTGGAGGAATGTGCCATATTGAGGCACAAATGATCTTACAAGCCCTGGATCATATTGATATTGAAGGAATAGATCTGTTGTTTATCGAGAACGTCGGAAACTTATTGTGTCCATCAGCATTTGATTTGGGTGAAGATTATCGCGTAACCTTATTGGCGACAACAGAAGGGGATGATAAACCAAAAAAATACCCACGTATGTTTTTAACAAGCGAATTGATGTTGGTTTCCAAGGCGGATTTATTACCATATGTACCTTTCTCGGTTGATGCGGTAACGAAAGACGCGCGCGAGGTAAATCCTAATCTGGAAGTTATTACAATCAGTACATTAAATGGTGACGGCCTTGATACCTGGTGTGATTGGTTGAAAGAAAGAGTTCAGGCAAAAAAAGATCAATACAAAGCGCTTGAAGTAAAATAGTGAACAACAGATAAAATGAATAGGATAATAATGATCCATGTTTTATTGTTATCCTGTTCAATGTTGACGCAATAGTGCTGTTTTTTGAGGAAATAAATAGCACTGAAAACAAAGCCAAACGGTGCTGTTAACATGTGATGAAGATAAGTTTACAAAAATGAATAAGCTGCCCATACCAATAGATAAAATTGTCGCAAACAAGGCGTTTGCCCTTAGCGACGTCGATCAAGTGCATCTTGAGTGGTATGAAGTCCATAAAAGACGCCTGACGCGTAATACAATAAACGGAAAAGCAATCCTTATGCAATTGGACCAGGGAGCGGAATGGCACCATGGTGATGGTTTATTTCATCAGGAAGCGTTACAAGCGATCCTGGTTGTCAAGCCTTCGTTGACGATAAGATTTAATCCAACGGATTTGGTTCAGCTTGCAGATTTCGGTTATTTCATCGGAAACAGACATCTGCCGATATTCAACGTAACAGATGCCGAATCGCTTCGTCTTCCTTACGATGGACGGCTTTATGAACAGGTTCTGGCAAAATATGGAACGTCGATTCAGTTGGAGGAAGCCTTACTGTTATCCGAAGATTTGATTCGTTTGCAGGCGAAAAATAAGAATAATCCAGATTTGAAAGGAGTAGACGGGCATATTAGCCTGGGTGAACAAGTTCGAAAAGATAATTAAATGAAAGTGAATCGAATTATAGTTGTATTGCTTTTGGTATGCTGTGGTATATGGAGTGCCTGCCAAAATCGGCAATCCGGCACGCTCAACAGTCAAGTGAAAGCAGTCGATAGTAGAGGGAAGGAAGTTGTGTTGGCGCATGTGGCAAAGCGTGTAGTTGTACTATTCCCTTCGCTTGTTGATGAAGTGTATATGTTGGGCGCTGAAAATAGCCTTGTAGGTATTCCTGAACAGGTTTATCAGCTCGAAGATACCTATAGCTTTTTATCCAAATTGGATCAAAGAATTGCAAAAAAAGAACTGGCAACGCCTACCTTCGCAGGCCAGGCAAATAATGTAGAAAGCATAGTGGGCTTGAACCCTGATCTTGTTTTGACGTTCAATACTGATCAGGATAATATTTCTCAATTAGAAGATCTTGGAATTCCCGTGTTTACTTTTTCTTCGCAGGATGAAAAAAGTATTTTTAATGAACTGATAGGGATGGGAGCCTTACTTGGAAAGAAAGCGCGAGCGGAAGAAATTGTTCAATTTGTTTCGGCGGAGATCAAAAAAATGACTGCTCCCAAGGATCAAATACAGAAGAAGGTTTATTATGCCTGGTCTAAAGGTAGAGTACTTTCGACATCCGGTCGTGGTAGTTTGATTGATATGGCGATCCGGCTTTCGGGCGCAGCTAATGCCTGCCCGTTAGAAATGGAAGCCCCAAATGTCGGTGCGGAAACGATTTATAAATGGAATCCGGACCTCATTATTCTTTGGAATTCTAAATTGGCAGACGTATATAATCTGAAGGAACTCGCGGCATTACCTGCAGTGAAAAATAAACAGGTATTTGTGATGTCACCGTCTTTCCCATTCGATCCACATACCGTCAAATTTATGCTTTTTGCCAAACAGATTAGACATTGGTGTTTTTCGGATTATACGAAACAGCAGCTTGATCAGGATATGACCATAGCTTTTGAAAAACTATACGGTAAAGCAGGACTACTTCAATGATACATCGATTAAAAAAGCTGTTTCTGCTAGTTGTTTTACCGCTGTTGGTTTTATTGCTTTCCTTACTTGTAGGATCGAGTCAGAACATTGGTTTTGTCGAGCTCTGTCAACGCATCGGATTGGAAGTGGGGATTTATATCGGAGACCATAATACGGTATTGAAAGATAACATGGACACGATATTGTGGCAGGTACGTTTACCACGGATTCTGTTGACCTTTATGGTCGGAGCTGCTTTAGCGTCTTCTGGTGGAATTTTGCAGGCCATTTTTAGGAATCCAATCGTTGATCCTTTTACATTGGGTATTTCTTCGGGATCTGCTTTTGGGGCCGCATTGGCCATGTTGTTCCCTTTATTGTCAGTCAATCTATCGGCATTTCTGTTCGGTGTATGTGCTGTAGGTTTGACCTATTTTGTTTCAAATGCGGGCTTGAAAACTTCGATTGTTGGAATGGTGTTAGCTGGAATGGTTATTTCCGGTGTATTTACAGCAATGTTAACCCTGTTACAATACATTAGTGATCCCTATAAATTACAAGCTATTGTGCAATGGACAATGGGGAACCTACATACAGCATCATGGTCGAAAGTACAGCAAGCGTTCCTGCCGATCACAATAGGATTGGGGATCCTGATCCTTTTGCGCTGGAAGCTGAATCTTCTCTCCCTTGGTGATCAAGAAGCAATTGCTGTTGGCGTTAACCCGAAAATATTGAAATTGGTCTTCATTGCTGTAGCAACACTAATTACAGCGTCTGCCGTGGCAGCTGTAGGCGTAATTAGTTTATTTGGATTAATTGTACCACATATCAGCCGCATGATCTTTGGACCCAATAACAATATTATTGTGTGGGCAAATATCAGTATTGGAGGTACTTTCTTATTACTTATCGATGATTTTTCTAGGGCTGTTATGCCATTTGAAATTCCGATAGGTGTTTTTACGATGATTATTGGTGCTCCCTTGTTTATCTACCTGATGCGCCGTAATGAAATCAACTGGAATTCATGAGTAATTCGATTCATATCAAAAAACTTTCTTTTGCCTATGGTAAGGATATCATTTTAAATGATGTAAACATGTCATTTCCGGAAGGAAAGCTTTCTGTTATTCTTGGTCGAAATGGAAGTGGTAAATCGACTTTGTTTAATATTATTGCCGGGCTGGAAAAAAAATATAACGGATCAGTTCTTATCGGTGAAACGGAACGCCGCGATTGGAAGGTTGGTCGGGCCAATTCATTGAAATTGGGTTTTCTGAATCAGTTCCATCAGACCACATTTCCTTTTAGCGTTGTTGATGTTATTCTGACGGGACGAGCCTCATTTTCTCGTTTTTCACCAAGTAAGGAAGATTTCGAGGCAGCTGAACAGATCTTGGATAGATTTAACCTCACACATTTAAAAGACAAACCCTATACCTCTTTGTCTGGAGGAGAGCGACAATTGGTATTACTTTGTCGCGTGTTGGTACAACAACCTGATTTATTATTGCTTGATGAACCCACCAATCATTTGGATCTGAAATACCAGATTGCGGTTCTGCAGACAGCCAAGGAGCTGGTCAAAGAGGGGACAACCGTGTTATGTGTGATGCACGACCCCAACATGGCGTACCTTTTTGGTGATCAGTTTTATCTGATGAAGGACAATAGGCTCGTGGATCTGCACGGTCTGGAGCAGGAGCAAGTACGAGAATTATTGGAACAGACCTATCAACTTCCTTTGATCAGTTTGGAAAATCAAAAGAAATGGATGTTTGTTCCGATGCTGGGTGCGGATAGGGCATTTGACACCATTGCGGGTTCAGCGCATAACGCCGAAGCCAAAACTGAAATGAATACGCCATGACGAAGCTGCCTAAATAGGTGTCTTTATGAAAAATCATGGTTTGTACCTGAGATGCTCAGTTTACTGTGCAAATATTTTAAAAATAGCTATAACGATATGAATACCATCAAAGACAGCGGCAATATATTGGTTAATAATCAACTGATGAGCAAGCGATGTTTTCCCACACAACCCCATTTGAAAAATATCAGCATATCTCGTGTTGAAAAGGAAGATATTGATGTCGTATTACCTTATGTTATTGAATTTCGAAAACAGTTGTTCCCGATGTTGGATGCACATAAGCTTCCCAAAGATCTACTGGCATTTTCAGCCGTGTATCTTGAGGCTGAGGCTGGTGCGTTCTTGCAGGCAAAAGATCAACAGGGTAAACTGATTGGCGTCGTTGGTATGCTGGCTTATGATTACCGTTTCCCGCACTTGGATATTGATAGAAGGAAAACGGTGGAAGTTGCTCGACTTTTTGTGGACCCGAGTTACCGTAGGTCAGGTTTGGGAACGGCCTTATTCAAGGGCTTGGTCGCTGTAGCTAAGGAGAAAAGTATTGAAAGGCTTTATTTACATACCCACCCATTCCTCACTGGAGCCTATGAGTTTTGGGGAAAACAGGGATTTCAATTGAAAGACTTTTGTAATGAATCGAATTTTCCAACGATACACATGGAATTATTCGTTGATCGTATTGCTTAAACCCAACAGTGGGTATGCCAAAAAATATATAATTTATTCGAATGAACAACGTAATGAAAGCGCTAGCTTTCGCTTTATTGACAAGTGCTTCCGTACCGGGAGCGGTGTATGCACAACAAGGTGTGGCACTATTTGGTAAGATCCAGGATGAAAACGGTAATCCAATCTCAGGGGTCACATTAACCCTGGCAGATCGACAACAACAGACAAGTTCTAATGCTCAGGGCGAATTTAGTTTTACCGGAATAACTTCTTTTCCTGTACAGTTACGTGCAGCTGCAATCGGGTATAAGCCTGTATTGCTAGATTTGAACACGGCCAACTGGAATGCAAAAAAAGGAGTTCGATTGCTTATGGTAGCCGGTGATAATACATTGGATGAAGTATTGGTTACGGGTAGACGCAACAATTCATATCTGACAAATAATATGGAGCTGGGGGGTAAATTTGCAGGAAAATTAAAGGTTCTACCGCAATCTGTCGCTGTACTCAGTAAGGAATTTATCGAAGATAAACAGGCTTTTACTACTGGAGCGCTGGTACAGGACCTGGCTGGTGTGACAGAAGCATCTTCCTATGATGATGTTGTTATCCGTGGTTTCAAAAGCGGTTACGAAACGGGTGTTCGACTTGTCAATGGTTTACGCTCGGGGTATGGTTATGGTAACAGTTATTATAATTCACCATTAACGATCAATCTTGAAAATATCGAGGTTTTGAAAGGGCCTGGGGCATCTTTGTTTGGGGATATTGTGCCGGGTGGTACAATTAATATGACGACAAAGAAGCCTTTGGAAGATTTTAAGGGGCATGTGAATTTTGCCGGCGGTAGTTTTGAAACGATGCGAACTACTGTGGATCTCGGTGGACCATTGGATAGTGCCAAGCGTATTTTATATCGTTTTAACGCGGGTTATGAAGATACGAAGACTTTTCGTGACGTAAATCGTCAGAAACGAATGATGATTGCTCCTTCCTTTACCTTCAAACCAGCTGAAGGTACTGTGGTTGATATTGACATGGTCTATAATCAGTTCAACGGTTATCTTGATCGGGGAATGGGTATTAAGGAAAATAACTTTTATGCGTTACCAAGATCATTTACGTTGAGCCAGCCTTCTGATTTTTATAATTCCAAGACTTTTTCATTAAGCGCTCGATTGTCTCAGCGTCTGGCAGAACATGTTAGTTTGAATCTGAGCTACATGAAATCCATCTATCAGGAGGATGTCAATGAACACCGGACAATGAATACCTTTGCTGATGCACCACATAATACCATTATGAATATGCGCTTTTTTGATCGTCATGGACGCGATTATACCGATAATGTTGTCGGTTACGTTAAGTGGGATCTTTTGGGCGATAGAGTTGATCATCATTTGGTTGCCGGGATTGATTTTGCCCAATATCGAGGCGACAAAGAAAACCAATTGCGGGAGGCTAGGCAGCAAACTATAGATGGTAAAGTTGTTCCTTTGACTTTTGATTTGAACAATCCCACTTATACGACTCATGATCTGACGAATTATGTATGGCGTACGGGAGTCGCTTATCCTTTTTTGAGCCCTTATAAAACAACGGGTAAATATATACAGGATCAAATCAGCATTGACGACCGACTGAAACTTATTGTAGGTCTACGTCATGAACACTATTCTTCTGAAACACTTGATGGACAAAATCGGTTTCATGCGACACAAAATGCCTTATTACCTCGTTTTGGTGTAACCTATGGAATCAATAAACAGATTAACTATTTTGCAAGTTATTCACAAGGGTTTGTGCCTGTAGGCGCCAATTTTATTCAGAACTATAAAGATTATGGAGCCGATAAACCCTTTGATGCCGAGCGGAGTTTCCAGGTGGAAACAGGGGTGAAGACGGGTTTCTTTAAGGAACAATTGCAAGTTGATCTATCCTTATTCCGAATTGAACGACGGAATATGCTCATCGCCACAGGGGCTATCAATGATTCAGGACTGCCGGAGTATAGACAATCTGGCAAAGCGCTATCGCAGGGTGTTGAACTCGATGTGCGTGGGCAGTTGACGCGGGAATTCCAGGTTATGGCCAATTATACCTATAATGATACGGAGGTGAAATCATCCTCGGTTCCTTCTGAAATAGGGCAGTCCCTGCCAGGAGCACCCAAAAATATGGCGAGTGCCTGGTTAAAATATGTGTTTTCAAATAGTACCTTAAAAGGCTTAGGTTTTGGTGCTGGTGTTTACTATGTAGACCGTAAGCGGATGGACAATAGTATCGGAAAGGATAGCGATGGAAATGCACTCTGGGGACAATGGCCATCTTATACAACTGTTAATGCAGCGGCCTTTTACCACGTTGGTGCTATGAAAATGGCCGTAAACCTGAACAATGTATTCGATAAATATTACTTTTTAGGTGGTTTTGACTACACGAGAGCCTTTGCTGGTGCACCGAGAAATATCATGGTATCAGTTGGTTACTCTTTTTAAATTCGAAAGATTGATCTAAAATCTCCAAAGCGGGCTTTTTCAACAAATTTGGACTATTTAATTCAAGATTTGTACTAGTCAAGTAGCCCGCTTTGGTTGTAAATTTGAACAACAAATAATAGAATTGTGAACACAAGAATGAGGTATAGTTTAGTCTTTTTAGTTTTCCTTTTGAGCACCCTGCTCATGAAAGGAATAGCTATACCGACGCATTCTACTGTCCAAAATGTACCCGTCTTCCGGATAAGCCTGGCGGCTTTACATGCTCATGTAGAAAAAGGTTCAGGAAATTCCGAGCGGGAAAATTTGGTCGCTGCGGTTAAAGATCATGATGTTTATGATATCACCGAACAGATGGACCTCAAAGATGAATGGAGCAAGCTGCTCTATTGGGGAGTGCTTTCAATTTGTCTTTTTGTATTCTGCTATCCTGTACGTCTCAAAATTCAGAATAACAGAAAACCTTATATGGATCGATTGATCCTTCCGCCAAAATATATTCTTTTCCAAAGTTTAAAGATCCCGTTTCTGGGGTAAAAATTTCCATTTCTTACAACGGTTGAGAAAAGACAGACCTTGCGCTGCGTAGGGGTGTAATCTGTCCTATTCATCACGATTTTGAACGATTTTTTTAAGTCGTATGGCCTTGTCGTGACCGGTACTCACCGTGACTTGTTTTAATTCGAATAACAACAATTTAAATAATATTTATATGCATTTATTACCTAGAGAGACAGAGAAGCTATTGCTTCATCTTGCCGGCGAACTAGCGAAAAAACGTAAAGCTAGAGGACTTAAATTAAACTATCCGGAGTCTATTGCATTGATCAGTAGTGAACTTTTGGAAGCTGCTCGTGACGGACGTACTGTTGCTGATTTAATGCAGTATGGTGCAACGTTGTTGACACGTGAAGATGTCATGGAAGGTGTCCCTGAAATGATTCATGATGTACAGATTGAAGCTACATTTCCAGATGGTACAAAACTGGTTACTGTTCATAACCCGATTCGCTAATTGTTAAAAATATAATCTATGATCCCAGGAGAATTTTTTATTGCAGATGGCTATGTTATCTGCAATGAAGGTAGAGAAGTTACAAAGATCACTGTGACAAATACAGGTGATAGACCAATTCAGGTAGGTTCACATTTTCATTTCTTTGAGGTGAACAAAATGATGGAGTTTGATCGTGAAAAAGCATTTGGCAAACGGTTGAATATTATCGCCAGTACAGCAATTCGTTTTGAACCAGGTGAATCAAAAGACGTCGAATTGGTCCCGTATGCAGGTGCAAGAAGGATCTATGGCCACAATGATTTGGCAAATGGAGATACCGAAACCGAAGTTGCGAAAGCAAATGCAATGAAAAAAGTAAAAGAACAAGGCTTTAAAAACAAAGTATCATGAGTTTAAAAGTTAGCAAATTAAATTATAGCGCCATCTTTGGCCCTACAAGTGGAGATAAAATCCGTTTAGGAGATACAGATATCATTATTGAAGTCGAAAAAGACTACGCTTACTACGGCGATGAAGCCAAATTTGGCGGTGGTAAGACTGTCCGTGACGGGATGTGCCAATCTTCAGTTCATACACGTGATGAAGGTACACTGGATATGGTGATCACTGACGCTATCGTCATTGACCACTGGGGTATCGTGAAAGGCGATATTGGTATCAAGGATGGTAAAATTGTTGGTGTTGGTCGTGCTGGAAATCCGGATACGATGGACAATATTACACCAAATATGATTATCGGTGCTTCTACTGAGGTACATGGTGGATCGGGATATATCTTAACTCCAGGTGGTATTGATACCCATATTCACTATATCAGCCCAACACAAGTTGAAACGGCCTTGTATAGTGGTGTTACAACAATGATTGGAGGTGGTACAGGTCCAGCGGATGGAACAAATGCAACTACAGTAACACCGGGTAAATGGAATTTACGCCGCATGTTGCAAGCTGTTGAAGACCTTCCAATGAACTTCGGTTTCTTTGGTAAAGGAAACGTAGGTACGGAACAACCTATTGTGGAACAAATTGAAGCAGGCGCGCTAGGCGTTAAAATCCACGAAGATTGGGGTGCTACACCAGCAACAATCGACAGAGCGTTGACTGTTGCAGATCAATACGATGTGCAGGTTGCAATCCATACAGATACCTTGAATGAAGCGGGTTTCTTAGAAGATACGATCCAAGCTATCAATGGACGTGTCATCCATACATTCCATACAGAGGGTGCTGGTGGTGGTCACGCGCCAGATATCATCAAATCGGCGATGTATCCAAATGTTTTGCCAGCATCGACAAATCCAACACGTCCATTCACAAAAAATACGATTGACGAGCACTTGGATATGCTGATGGTTTGTCACCACTTGAGTAAAGAAATTCCGGAAGACGTAGCTTTTGCTGACTCTCGTATCCGTCCGGAAACGATTGCCGCTGAGGATGTACTGCAAGATCGCGGTGTATTTAGTATCATGAGCTCGGATTCGCAGGCAATGGGTCGTGTAGGTGAAGTCATTACACGGACTTGGCAGACTGCAGACAAAATGAAGAAACAAGTAGGGCCATTACCTGAAGACGAAGGCAAGGACAACGATAATTTCCGTGCACGTCGTTATGTAGCGAAATACACGATCAATCCAGCAATTGCTCATGGTATTTCCAAATATGTTGGTTCAATCGAGCCCGGTAAAATTGCCGATATGGTGATCTGGCGCCCTGCTTTATTTGGCGCAAAACCAGAAATGATTATTAAGGGCGGGATGATTATCGCTTCAAAAATGGGTGATGCGAATGCTTCTATTCCTACACCACAACCAATTATTTTAAGAACAATGTTCGGTGGTTTAGGTAAAGCTGTTCACCAAACTTGTTTTGACTTTGTCTCTAAAATTTCATTGGAAAAAGGAATTAAAGAAGAGTATAAATTGGAAAGAACCTTACTTGCTGTAGAAAATTGTCGGAATATCTCCAAAAAAGATATGATCCACAATGACGCTACACCTGAAATTATCGTCAATCCAGAGAATTATGAGGTAAGTCTTGACGGTGAGATCTTGCGATCAAAACCGGTTGATACAGTTTCGTTGGGACAACGATACTTCTTGTTTTAACCCTATACTACTTTTTTATGGCGTGATCCGATATCACGCCATAAACTATGAAAAACAATATGTTGATGAAATCATCATGGGCTTATCAAAAGCGCATAAAGAGAGGGAATAATGACGGCTCATGATGCTTCATTACTGCTAAAATACGATTTACGCTAATGAAAAATTTGAAGACATTTTTAGGCTGTTGTATAGCAATAGCATGCTTTACGATACAATCGGCCTATGCGCAAAAGGGGGGTATCATGGTTTATGGGTCACTGAATTACCACGAAACAACAGCGGGGCATCAATTTAGTGCCGCTCCGGTGGGTGCTGCCTATTTTTTCACCGACAACATGAATGCGGGGCTAAACTATGGATTCAATTCTGCTAAGGATAAAGCACTGGATTTCACAGATCATTCGCATGAAATAGGACCTTTCTATAGTAATACTTGGCCTCTGAGTGAGCATTTCATGTTAATTGGTCAGGTTGATGTGCACTATTTGTGGGGCGATCAACATGTCGCTACCGGAGGTACTATGGTCGATGGTAAATACAATGGCTATCTATTCAGAGTGTACCCGCTTGTGGGTATCGCCTTGGGAAAAGGTTGGGCATTAAAAGCTAAAGTGGCAGAATTGTCTTATAAAAAGAGAAATAGTAAAGATGCTGCTATTCCCAATGATCACGAAGTCATTACGGGAATCAATGGGTCTACAGTAGGTTTAGGCTTATCTAAAAATCTATTTATTAAAAATTAAAAAATGATAATCACGGAAATCACAAGGAATATTCAGGGTGAGCAGATCAATAAGCGTCTTGATTCGCTCGCTATTGAATGGTATGAGTCGACCAAACGTATTCAACGTTTACGTACAGCGGAGGGAATGGATATTGCCGTCAAATTGTTGGGTAATACCTCCAGTTTGCAGGATGGTGATATCTTGTACGAAGATGAAGAGAAAATGGTTGTGGTAACGATCAAACCTTGTGAAGTCATCCGTGTCATGGCAATTGATTTCCTGCGAACTGCTTTTGTAGCCAGTGAAATTGGAAACAAACATTTGCCTCTATTTGTGGAGGCAAATGAATTGCTTATGCCTTATGAAAGATCAATGTACGAGTGGTTAGCGAAACAGGGGTTTGACCCGCAACGTTGCGAGCGCCAACTTTTACGTCAGCTCAATGCAAATGTCGACCCAAAACATCATCAGAAGATGAAGTTTTCGACGAAGAATATACCGCTCTTAATCAGCGGTAAAGCCTTCATGAATTCGCAAGGGCCAGCAGCTATGAACGGAGATTGAAGATCCTTTCTGTCCGATAAGCGAGCGTAGCGAGCGCATTGATGTCTTAATGGGAAAAATAGGGATCAAAGGAAAAACTTGGTCAGCTTGGATGCCCAATGATAGAGAAGATTACGCAAGGGGCTGATTGGTCCTTGAAGATATATACTTACAATAAAAAATAATGTCAATGAAAAATACATTTCTAGGCAAGTTACTTCATCTAGCAGATCCTACATTGCCAATTGGTGGGTTTACCCATTCAAATGGACTGGAGACCTATGTGCAACAGGGCTTGGTCTGTGATAAGGCTACGGCGGACAATTATGTGCGTCATAACCTCTGGTATAATCTGAAGTACAATGATGCTGCTTTGATGAAATTGGCCTATGAAGCAACTTCTTCGCAGGACATGGATGCATTGATCGCCCTAGATCAAGAATGTACAGCATTAAAAAGTCCAAGAGAAATTCGCGATGCCAGTAAAAAACTGGGCGTCCGTATTTATAAAATATTCAGTCGGTATCAACAGCAGGATTTTATGCTGTCCTGGGGTGAATTAATCCAAAAGAAGGAAGTAGATAGTCATTACTGTTTGATGTATGGCATGTTGGCGTCACTTTTAGAAATTCCTTTGGAAGAAGCGTTACACGGCTTTTATTATAATGCCGCTATTACGATGGTGACCAATGCTGTTAAACTGGTGCCATTAGGGCAGTTGGATGGCCAAGATATACTTTTTGGTTTACATGATGATATACTTGATCTCTGCAAAGAGACCTTAACAGTTGAACGGAATTTAGTGGGCTTATGCAACATTGGATTTGACATCCGTTGCATGCAACACGAACGATTATATTCTAGAGTTTATATTTCTTAAAAAACAATTACAATGGAAAATAGAAAATATGTTAAAATAGGGGTTGGTGGACCAGTAGGGTCTGGTAAAACAGCATTATTGGAAAGATTGAGCAGACGTTTGATGAACGAAATTGATCTTGCAGTAATTACGAATGATATCTATACGAAGGAAGATGCGGAGTATATGGCCAAAAATAGTTTGCTGCCCCGTGAACGAATTATCGGTGTAGAAACCGGCGGTTGCCCGCATACGGCCATACGGGAAGATGCGAGTATGAATCTGGAAGCTGTAGATGAACTAGCAAGTCGCTTCCCGGATTTAGAATTGATTTTGATTGAAAGTGGTGGTGATAACCTAACTTCTACCTATAGCCCGGATCTCGCCGATATTACCATTTTCGTAATTGATGTTGCCGAAGGTGAAAAAATGCCTCGTAAAGGTGGTCCAGCAATTACTAGATCTGATCTTTTATTGATCAATAAGAAAGATTTGGCACCCTATGTAGGCGCAAGCTTAGAAGTAATGGAGCATGATGCACGTAAAATGCGCAAAGGTTCTCCATTCTTATTTTCAAATCTAAAAACCGGAGATGGTCTGGAAGAGATTGTAGGCTGGATTAAAAAATACGCACTCCTTCAAGATGTTGAGGAACCTAATTTACTACGTTAGTTATGATCTGTTCTTTAGATATTAAAATAGCACATCGCGAAGGAAAATCCTTTTTAAAAGATGCATATGCGACACAACCGTTTCGTATCGTTCCAGTTGGACAATATCAAAAAGACAATGCAGCGTATTTGATGATTATGAGTTCATCGCCTGGTTTGTTGGATGGAGATGACCATCGTATTCAAGTTGATATTGCTCCGGGGGCTAAGTTGCAGTTACAAACGCAAGCTTACCAGCGTTTGTTTCATATGAAAGGCCATTCGTCCCAAACTATGGAAGTGAATATTGGTGAAAATGCTGTTTTTTCTTATGTGCCCCATCCTGTAGTACCACAACATTCGTCTCATTTTTTGAGCCATAACATTGTACATCTTGCCTCTAATTGTCACTTATTGCTTAGTGAAATCGTGACTTGTGGTCGGAAAATGTCCGGAGAAGAGTTTATGTACAATCACTTTCAAAATCTGACAGAATGTTATGTCAATGGTAGGCTTGTTGTGAAAGATAATGTATTGCTGCAGCCAGATCGTATGCCTATACAAGGCTTAGGTATTTTGGAAGGCTATACGCATCAGGGAACTTTGATCTACCTTAATAGTGCCGGCTTGAATCCAAGTGACTGGATCGAGACTTTCCATGAACAATACGGGGAAACCAAAGACGTTGCGTTTGGTATTAGTGAATTGCAGCACGACGGTTTTATGGTTCGCGTTTTAGGTTACGGTGCCGAACAGCTTTATCTTCTTTTTAAAGAAATGCAGAGCGCATTATGGGACAACATATTTTTGAATAACAACTAATTATATTCCAATGAAAAATAACATCCTAGCTTTTGTAAAAGCTTTTTTTAAAGGATTTGGGCAAATTATGTTACAGGGTAACATTTGGACGGGTATTTTATTTATAGGCGCCATTATTTATGATTCGGCACTAATGGGCTTTGCGGGAATCCTCGCCAATATCGTTGGGGTATTGACTGCCAAGTTGATGAAATTTGATGAGGATCATATCAATGATGGACTCTTCGGATTTAATGCTACGCTTTATGGTATTGCTTTGGTTTTCTATTTTCAGACAAACGTCTGGGTATGGGGAGCTTTAATCGTCGGATCTGCATTGACCACCATCTTGATGGGATTTGCATTAAAGAAAAACCTGCCGGTATTTACATTTCCTTTTATCTTAATTACCTGGATCGCATTGTATGTGTTGAGTATTCCAGAATTGGCTTTACGGACGGTACCCGAGCATTTTGTTGATATTCAGGAAATGGATGATTTCTTAATCGAAGGCCATGCCTTTGGTCAGGTTATTTTTCAGGGTAGTTTAATTGCTGGATTGATCTTTTTCATTGGGGTTTTCCTGAGCAATCCCATGGGAGCACTTTACGGTTTCGCTGCTGTTATCATCAGTGTTTATATTTCGCATCATGGCCATGAATCTGCAGATATGACCAATAATGGCATTTTTAGCTTCAATGCGGTCTTGGTTGGAATCGCTCTGAGCGGCCCACGTGTTCGTGACGGTGTCTATGTGCTGATCGCAGTTATTATCGCCACCTATTTCGATCACTTTTTGATTCACCATGGGTGGACGACATTGACTTTCCCATTTGTTTTTGCGATGTGGGCGATGCAACCGGTCAAACTTGTGGATAAATGGTTGGTGAATAAATTTTCATCAGCCGAAGGGACTTCCTAGTCCTTTTTGTGAACTAAAATTTTATGTATGTTTAAATTTCGTTTAATAAAACTATTCCCAATAATGCTCTTATTGGGAATTCATGTAAATACGGTCTACGCGCAAGTCAGTCCGCCGGGATTAGGAAAAGCAAGGACCGCATCTTGGTCCGTGCTGGGCTTACGCCGGAAACTGGATAGTGCGGGAACCAAAGAGGCACTAACCTACATTGGTCTGGGAACCAAAAGTACGCCCGACGATTCAAATCCATTTCATAAGCAGGCTATTTGGGTTTTAAACCATGAAGTCTATCATAAATTTGCCAAAAATCAACAATATAGCTATGCATTGAGCTATCGTCGCCAAAACGTTTATGATGAGGCGGCACCCTACCATAATGAAGGTGTCGAGCAAGAATTTAGGTTGTATGGGCGATATGCGTATACATTTACCCTGAATGATCGTTTGAAATGGAAAAATACCTTAAGGCAAGAGTTTCGAAAGTTCTTTACAGCTGATTTTCAGAAAACAGAAGAGAATTTTCAATTTAGGACCCGCTTGAAGTCGCAGCTAAATTTTAAAATTTCGGCTAAAAATAAACAAGAATTGGCTTTGAGCGCAGAAGGGCTTTTTGCAATCAGTAAGCTCTACGAACCTGCTAGTGCATGGTCTAGCTTTGCTTATAAAGAGACCCGTCTGGGTTTCTATTACATGACAGATATTCCTAAGACGCCTTTGCGATTGGATCTGGGTTATATGAACGACTTAATTAAAGGCTATGACAAAGTAGATTTTGGCGTTCATTATTTGGCCGTAGATTTAATCTGGAATCTACCTTACAGTAAAAAACATTAGCCCGCCATAAACTTATGTTTTCTATAGTCACTGGGTGAATACCCAGTGATTTTTTTGAACAGCCTAGTGAAATACGAAGGCGATTGAAATTTCAATTCAAAGGCTATACCGGCAATATCTCTCGTAGCATCCTGCAGCAGAATCTGGCTATGTAAGATACTTATTTCGCTAATCCATTGCTTCGGTGGTTTATTGGTCGCTTCTTTAACACATTTATTGAGGTAGTTTTCTGAAATATGCAATAAATTGGCATAGAACAATACGTTTTTATGATCGATATGGAATTTTTGTACATATTCGCGAAAACGGAAAGCAATATCTAGCTGTCGGCTCATCGGGGCCTTTGTTTCAATATCCGATTTTATCACCTTTAATAAGATACACTGCATCATTGAAATGCAGACTTCCATCACACGGCCCTCAGTAAAAAGTTCTTCTTCCAATAATACCAACATTTGTTGGATCCAATGTGCTACATGGGCTTTTAGTGTGGTAAAAGGATGGGAATTGAAAAATTTAATATCGTTTATACCGAGTTCAATATCAGTCACAATTTCATTTTCATAGACCACAAAAAAACCTTCTACATCATCAGAGATTGCCAGTGTGGCCGTGATATTGCCTTGTTTGATGTTAATGACTTGATTTTCAGTTAATGTGTAAGATGCGCTTTCGAGATGTTGGGTTAGGGATCCCTTCGTTACAAAAATGAGAAAATTAAACGTTGTACGATAGGGGATGACAGGCATCAGGATACTGCGTAGGTAATTCTCAATTCGATAGACTTGAATTTTATTTTCATTGAATAAATTGTGCTCAGAAACATCAGGTAGAAATAACTTTTTGTACTCGTAATTGTTGATGATCTTAATCGAATTTTTCATAGTCTTAAAACAACGTACTTACTAATGAAATCAACTAAAAAAGAATAGTTGTATGTATGACAAATATACTTAAAAGTTTGCGAAAAATAGGTTAAAATCCAATGCTTTCATTCAAGTAATTACTCGTGCTAATGGAGTGTAAAAGCCTATTTACTACATATTCTCCTGATTTCCTTTTAGAAACTCGGAGGTGAAATGTTGTTGCTGTTTTTCGTGGCTAAATTTCTCCCTATTATAGGAAGCCGAATGACCTTTGGGTATCGATAAGGTGGACCATTTATCATCCAAACATATTTTTCCGATATAGAGAATCTGCCCGATGTGGTAAGGATAATGTGCGAGTTGCCGCAAGATCGCTTCCATGACGGTATGTCCCTGATTACGGATATAGATGATTTTAACGAGATCTTCTTCTCCGAGAGATTCAATTGCTTGAAATAGACAACCCCATCCAGCATTCCAATAGGTGATAAGCTCATCGCGATCTGTCCAGCTGTTCTCAAATTCCTGATCCCGGTTCCTATTTTCTTTTTCACCATCTGTGCTGAGAAAATCCGTCCAACGGGAAAGCATATTTCCACCTAAATGTTTTACAATTAATGCAATGCTATTGCTTGAATCATTTGGATGCCAAAAGAGCTGTTCAGTGCTTAGTTGTGTAAATGTCTTATCACCCAATGATTTATAATATTGAAATTGCTTTATACAAGTCGCTAAGAAATTATCCATTACGCCGAAAGTTTGTCATTTATATGCATATTAATATACAAAAATGTCGTGAAATCGAGACCTAAAATAGTTTTTTTGAGCAGAAATCTGGTGTTGCTATCGATCTCACTAATTTCCTGATACTGCTTTTTGAAGTGATTAATGTGTAAATTTAGAAGGAGAAGGAGAAGGAGAAGGAGAAGGAGAAGGAGAAGGAGAAGGAGAAGGAGAAGGAGAAGGAGAAGGAGAAGGAGAAGGAGAAGGAGAAGGAGAAGGAGAAGTGTGAGCAAAAAGGTCGATAAAAGCAAAGGTGATACTGGGGTATGTATCACCTTTAAGCTAACTAAACATTAAACATAAACAAACAGTCTTTATTAAAGACCACACTAAAAATTATAGTACTACTCTGCCGCTAGTTGATTTGTCAACTTGGACATTTTTTGGTTGATTTTTTAACGCAATTCTTGCAGATGTAGAAACCTTTCCTTGTAAGTTTTCTTTCACGCTGAGCGTTACATTTGCAGACGAATTCGCTTGTATTTGGGCATTTGTTGTTGAGAAACGGCTCATATCAACCGATGCCGATGAGTTGGTGTTCAAATTTAAATTTGAAGCACTTCCCGAAATGTCTTGGCTGGACGAACTACTTGCAGATACCTGCAAATTTTTACTGCTCACATTCGTTGTTAAACTACTCGAAGAACTTGTTGAAAGGCTTATATCATCCGCAATTAATCTTTTAAGGGATATGCTTGCTGAAGAAGATACGTCAACAGAAATTTTATCGGCCTTAATTGTTTCATCAGTATGAATTGAACTGCTAGAAGATGCCGAAAAACGTGTTGGTATCTTGCTTGAGTAAACAGTTACGCGATTGTTTCTCGCATTTCTGACAGAACTGTTTCTTTTATACTGTACATAGAGTGTACCGTTTTTTACAGTCGTTTCGATAAGGGATAAATGCTCGGGATTATCTGCTTCAACAACAACCTCGTTGCGATTAGAGTGAATATAATCTACACGTAATGAAGTTGCCGATGAAATGCCATCTGGAGCAGTGATTTTGCGTGTTTCGCGTTCTTGTGCCTGAGCTACATATAAAAATGAAATAAAGGCAATGGTTAAGATTCTTTTCATTATTTTTCTATTATTAGTTTAAATTTATTGTTACTGAAAGTTTCATTTTAATTTCCCTTTTTATCGTTTCTTATGTGCTTATGCACACGCTCTATTGTTAACTGCCACCTATAGTATAATAGTAATGCCAAAACTTTAAATCCGTTTAAAATGCTGATTAACACTAGTTTTGTTCCTGAGTGCTATTTTCGTTAATGCTCATTTTTGAACATCAACTGTTCGGTATCGGACAATAGTTTGTTTACCATACCCTTCGTTTATAGGCTGCTAACCAGAATTGATACTCTAATTGGGAAGCTGTTATAAATACTTGTCGCATCTTCTCCCGTTTTGTTGCAGTAGTTTCTGCTGCAATTTTGTCAACGTAGTTTTTCGCCTTGATAACGCCCTGCGCAAAATCTTCACCGCTATAGGTTTCTATCCATTTGGAATAGGGATTTCCTTGTGTATTTGCTGTCGATACAATGTGATCTCCGACCTCCTTATAAATCCAAAAACAGGGGAGTGTTGCCGCCATAGCGACCTCAACGCTCTCGAAAGCGGCTACGCTTTTAAGAAAATGGACATAATGATGGCAGGTTGGTTCGATCTTGTTGTTCTTGTCGGCAGGACTTAAACCAAATTCTCGAAAGTAATTTTCGTGTAATGCCCGTTCAACAAGAAGCGCATTGCGACCAAATTCGAAATAGTCCAATGCTTGTTGGTTATCCGCACTTTTTGCACCTATAAAGGCGAGCACACGGCCAAATTCTTCTAAATAGAAAGCATCCTGCTGCATGTAAAATTGAAATTTATCCAGGGGAAGACTACCATCACTAAGCTGAACAATAAACGGCATAGTAAGTATATCAGAATAAATAGCTGTAATGGATTCCCAGGCATGATCAGTCCAGTTCATATTGAATAAGTTTAATCGGATTGTGGAAGTGATTTAATGGCCCATTTCCTTTGCCAATGACGAGATCTTTGCTACCAGCTATTGCTGCGTGTATATAGGTCAATGCGAAGTCTACTGCGCTATCGAGACCAACGCCTTGTGCCAAATGGCTCGCAATTGCTGAAGAAAGCGAACAACCGGAACCATGTGTATTTTTGCTGTTAATTTTTTGAGATTTGAATTCAATTGGTGGACTCTTGTGCTGGAACAACAGGGATGTTAATTCTTGACTTTGTAGATGCCCGCCTTTAATCAAAACGGATTGACAACCTTTCGCCAATAGGCTATTTCCCGCTTTTTTCATCTTCTCGACATTGTCAATAACTTCGTCTACTAAAACACTTACCTCGTCTAAATTTGGTGTAATCAGCGTTGCTAAAGGAAAAAGAAGTTCTATACAGGCTTGAATTGTATCATCGTGAATGAGCTTGTGCCCGCTGGTCGAGACCATGACTGGATCAAAAACAATAGGTCCCTTATATTCTTTTAAATAGCTGCTAATAAGCTCCACAAGTTCAATATGGTGTACCATCCCTATTTTGATTGCATCGGGATAGATGTCGTCAAAAATAGCATCCAATTGGTCCTGGACGGCTGCTGTAGGAATGTCATAAATACGTCTTACACCTTGTGTGTTCTGAACGGGTAAGGCAGTTAACACATTCATGGCATAACAACCTAATGCAGATATGGTTTTGGTATCTGCTTGTATACCTGCACCACCGCTACCATCGAACCCTGCAATGCTGAGTACGGTAGGGACGCGGTATTTTTTATCTTTTGTCATTTTAATAGTTCTTTTAGTTGTGCACTGGCAGCTCTGGGATCTTGACTTTGGCATATGGCCGAAACGACTGCAATGGAGTCTGCACCGGCATTCCAGGTCTCTTCTGCTGTTTGTAAATTCATCCTTCCGATAGCGATCAATGGTTTTTCCGTCCTACTCCGAAGTTGTTTTAAACCCGCAATTCCCCATTCAGTAACCGTATCCACTTTTGTTTTCGTAGAAAAAATGGGGCTTACACCAAGGTGGTCGACGGCGTACATTTGTTGACTTTCCAGTTGTTGCATGTCTTCTATGGACCAGCCTATGGTTAATTTATCACCATATTTTTCGCGAATAGCGAGCGGCTGCAAATCATTTTGACCCACATGTATCCCCCATGCCTCGATTTGGGCAGCGATTGCTACGGCATCATTGATCACGAGCGGAATACCATAATGATCGGTCAGTTTTTTCAAACGGATGGCTTTATTCAAAAATGTGGCCGGATCGTCAGCTTTTTCGCGCAATTGTATAAGATCGACTCCACCAATAATGGCTTCTTCGGCAACATTGAGCCAATTTTGAGGATAACAGTCCCGCTCAGAAATCACCAAATATAAAGGGTAGGGAAAAAGCGGATTAATGCGCATAGCGTTTGATCTTGAGCTTTGATTTTAGACGTTCTGCATTGAGCTGATAGAGTTCATCATAGAGATTCAATTGCAGGGTACCCGGTCCAGCTGCTGTTTGGGCAGCGAGTTCTCCCGCTAAGCTCAAAATGGATACACCGGCAACAGCTGCTTCAAAATATTGGTCTGTAACACCTAGAAATGCACCAATAAGCGCAGTAGCGCTACAGCCAAGTCCAGTTACCTGTGTCATTAAAGGGTTGCCATTAAAAACTTCAACCCGGTATTGCTGTGAAAGGATATAGTCTACTTCTCCAGAAATACAGATAATGGAGCCGGTTTGCTCTTGCAATAATTGGCCAAATCGGAGGGCATCTTTACTCGCTGTCGTGCTGTCGACTCCTTTTGTGTTCGGTTGGTTGAAATTGTACAGCGTCATGATTTCTGAAGCATTTCCACGAATAACCGTGGGTTTGAGATCCAGTAGATTGGATAATAAATCATTGCGGAATGCTGATATCCCAGCACCAACAGGATCAAGTACCCATGGCCGTCCAATGGTATTGGCATGTTCGGTAGCAACCAGCATAGCTTCGGCAGTATCTTCACTCAAGGTGCCGATATTAATGACAAGAGCTTGTGCAATATCGACAACCTCGCGTACTTCTAATGGGCTGTGTACCATCACAGGGGACGCTCCTAAGGCTAAAAGTGCGTTGGCAGTATTGTTCATCACGACTAGGTTTGTGATGTTGTGTACAAGGGGTTTTTCGACCCTCAGCTGCTCTAATAAATTGATAATTGAATCTTCCATTTTTTTACATATGCTAAGATATACTGTGTGGCCTTGGAGGGAAGAAGAGCAATAGCCTGTGCAGTAAAGGAGTATACTGTACAGTGGATTTTTGCTTTTCCCTACGCCGGTATAAACCGAATCAGGTTCAAAGGGACTATCTCAATTCTATACAGAATACCCCCAAAGCCAGACCAAACTTAAACAAAAAAGAGGACATTTCATATCCGTCATTTTTCGATCATTAGCTTGTTGAATTAATCGGCCGGATTTTGATCGGCACTAATTTCAATGTATTCAACGGGTGTATAGGTAACCCGGGCAAAATTTTTGGTCAAAAGTTCGGTTTCCAAAATCTTTCCACCCTGAAACTTTAAAAACTTCTCGCGCCAAATCTCATTTTTCCGAAAGAACTGATTGTCTATTTTAAGAAATTGATGTTCTTTTTCAACGACATGGTACGCGAAATCCAGTTCTTGATCAATTCTTAATTCGCCCTCTAAACATTTGTCTGTGAACCAGAGATTTATTTGAAAGGTGTAAGGCGTGTTGTTGGTGAATTGATAGTCGCGATAATTATAAAAGACGGTAGCTCCACTACCGAATGGCAAAACACGGCCATCGTCCGGAAATGGATCAAAAGAGTGGTGATAACGTTCATTGACGGTGAGTGGGCTATGGATAACAAGCCAATGGATGAGGTTGGATATTTGACAGATTCCACCGCCAATACCCGCTCTTGCTTCACCAAAGGATAACTCCATGCCGGGCAGATATCCTTTTTTTACAGTGGGTAGTCCAACGAGTTTACAAAATGAAAAGGTTTCCTTCGGTCTGATCAGAATGCTATTAATCTGTGCTGCTGCAATTTTCAGGTTGGTAACTTTGTTAATCTGCAATTGCATATTATTTTCGCCCAGTTTTTTTAATAAGACAGACTGATGCTTTTTAATACGAAAGGGAAGTTTTTCAGTTGATTTAGCTGTGCTGTATTTCTTATTATCAAATAGCCAAACGGCTTTGCGCTGCACTCTTCTCGCCCATACTGCAATAAAATAGAGTATGGGATGACGTTGACTGATCAGTTTTCTTTTTCTCAATTTGACGTTTATGTATCGCTATCAAAATTAGTGCAGAAATATGTTTTTTGCCGAATTTCGTCGAATATTTTTTTATCAAAATCACGAATCTTATTGTCTGAGCTTAGTGCAGTTTTTCAGTTCGTTTAGTTGGTTTTCTTTGCCTGTATGTATTTCGCTGTTAACTTTCCCTCCTTGTTATAGATCAAGCTTTCGTAGGCACAGTTTCCGAGATCTTTTACAATAGATTTTTGTTGTAATACACCCTCATAATAAAACTCATCAATCGTTTCGTTGGCTCGGTACGATCGCTTGATTTCGGCTGTCAGTCGATCGCTTTGATCGAAGGTTTGGCGTAGTGTGTAGTCACTTGTTTGCGGACTATCATACTGATAGCGGACGCGACTTTCTCTTTGATCATTTCTGCCCGAAATCTCTTCAGTAATTCGATTCTGTTGATCATAACTGTAAATGGTCCAGTCTCTCCGTTGATAGACAAAATGAATGGATTCACTTTTTATAACCTGGAGTTTACTGTTCAAGTGATAAATCATCGCCGATTCGAATGTAGGATCGTAGGAAATAATGGCATTTGGGAGATACCGGTAAATTGTACTGCTGCTCCACTTACTATTGCGAAGGTACTGTATGGAGTCGATAAGTCCGAATTGATTATAGCATCTTTTGTTGTAATAATTATTTCCCCCGGAAAGATTGTTCGATGTGATCTCTTTGCCTTCTTCATATACCGTCGTCATAATTGCACCGGATTGCACCGCATTTTCGTCCGAAAACTGCTGCATTACATAAGTGCCGTCACATTTATTCTTACGCTGACTGTAATAAAGAGGAAGAGCGGAATTTGCGATAATAGCCGCTGCATATTGCCCGGATGGAATAAATTGAACTTGTGCGATTGAATCAAAGAAATGTGAGGCATTATATTGTGCAGAAGCTTTCTTTGACGCAATTTGTGTGCTGGTGTTTAATATCGGTTTGGCTGCTGCCAGATAGGTATTACTATCGTATATGATCTTGGGTTTTGCTAATCCATCAAACAAGATCATGGCATGACGTTGCTTCAATGACAATACGTCGATAGTCCATTGGTGATTTTTAACGATGAATGTGAGTTTTTTTGCATCCGTTTTTGTGACCAGTAACTTTGTTGTGCTATAAGGCACTAGTTTGAAAATCTCAGCAGCATTTTTTTCGTGTAGACGCATGATAAAATCAGTTGATTTATCGGACTCATTGGTTACAAAAATAACTGCATGCGTTGGGCTAGCTATTGTTAGCGATTTTACTGTTTGCGATGCTGCGCTGGGGCTATATAACAGCAATATCAACAACTGAATGATAATCGGATAAATATGCAGTTTCGCGTTATAATTCATTTGGGTCGATATTGCTGTTTGCTATTTAATTTAATACTTCTTTCAAAAATAATAAGGTGTGCTCCCAGGCACGTTTAGCCATTACGGGGTTATATTCGGCTGACTCGGGATTCGTAAACGTATGTCCAGAATTTGCGTAGGTAATTATTTGCCAGTCTGCTTTTCCTTCATTTAATTCCTTGACCAACCCATCGTAATCTTCTTTTGATACGCTTTTATCGGCTGCTGGGTGCTCAACGAGTACTTTTGTTTTGATCGAACCATTGGGTCTGTCGGCAGCTTTGGATAGGCCTCCGTGGATACTGATCACTGCATTGACGGGGAAGCCGGCCCTTGCCGCTTCTAAGGCTCCTGAACCTCCAAAACAATAGCCGATGATAGCAATTTTCGTCGGATCCGCACCCTCTTTTTTCAGTTGTTCCAATGCGAGCATTATGCGATGCTGATAAGCTTTATAGTCTGTCTTGTAGTGGCCGGCAATTTTCGAAGCTGCGGTGTTGTCCGAAGGAATATTTCCTTCACCGTAGATGTCGGCAATGAAAGCGATGTACCCTTCTTTTTCAAGAAGCAATGCAGCTTGTTTCGCTTCGTTGTCAATTCCCTTCCATGCCGGAAGAATTAAGACAGCAGGGCCTTTTTTTGCCCTATTGGCGGTTACCATGCCGTTGAGTTTTTGTTCACCATCCTGGTAAGAAACCTGTTTTAATTGTTGGGCCTGCGTAGTCATGGTGACCATAGTAAGCATCAATAGTGTCATAACTGTTTTCATCTGTAAATAATTTGTTCCGCTTATTATTTTGTGTGATCAGAAATGAACCTAATTTGGAGTCCATCTCAACTAAATATAATTTTCAATGTACATTTTTTTCACTGTCTCCAATCTGAAGCTACGACTTGATGGATTCAATGATACCAATAACATCGAGCTGTCCGAGACCTTGATCGTGTGCTTTCCCGTAGGTTTCGAGTAAGGTCTTGAGGAGGGGATAGTCAGCACCGGCTTGTTGAGCCAGTCGAATATCTTTCAGCATAAGATCTAGCGCGAATGCAGGACTGTAGTTTTCTTCCACCAATAATGGTGTTTTCACTTTTGTTGCCCCACTGCCGCTGGCACTATCGTTGATGATTTCGAGCATATCGCTTCGTTGAATTCCCAGTTTATCTGAAAATAAGATCGTCTCCGCGAGACCTTGGTAGATGGTGGAAAGGAAATAGTTGATCGCAAGTTTAGCGGCAATTCCCTGGCCATTTTCGCCAAGATGTTTGATCGATTTTCCCATCTGCTCGAGGTATGGTCGGGCGCGATGAAGGTCTTCGGGATCACCACCCACCATAATAATAAGTGTACCCTCAGTCGCTGGTTTGGTACTGCCGGCAACGGGAGCATCGATAAAAGCAGCGCCTTTTTCTTTTAGCTTAGTGGCTATTGAAATACAGCGTTCACGAGATATTGTACTCATATCGACAAATAATTTGCCCTTGATCTCCCTTTGGAGGATTTTTTCATAAACTTCGTTGACCGCTTCATCATTGGTGAGCATGGAGAATATCATATCGCTATGATCGACTAATTCACCTATATCTTCTCTGATAATTGATTGCTCTTCAAAGCCTGCTGCTTTAACCTTGTTTCTATTGTAAACAGAAAGGGGGAATCCTGCTTTTTCTAGATTTTTAGCCATGGGGTATCCCATGTTTCCTAATCCTATAAATCCTAATTTTTCTATCTTCATCTAAAAATTACATTAATTGCTCTTGAAATTTACGTATAACTAAAGATACGAATGTTTTGCTCATTCCACCAATACCCTAATTTCGTTACGAAGCAGCACTATTTTATCTTCCTGTTCCAGTTTTTTTAAAATTCGGGAGACAACGACTCGGGATGTATTTAAATCGGAAGCGATATCCTGATGCGTAAGGGTGAGTATTCGGTCGTCATTCAGCTTCACTTTGGCTTTTAAATAGTTGATGATGCGTTCTTCCATGTTGGAAAAAGCTAGACTATCAACAGCTTGTAACATTTCGTCCATACGGCTTGAATAGCTTGATATGATGAAATTTCGCCAGGAAGGGTATTTTCCCATCCAAAGGTTGACAAGCTCATTTGGAATCATGGCTACAGTCGTTGTTTTTTCTGCGAGCGCACGAATTTCACTTTTTTTATTCCCGAGGCAACAGGCTATTGACATTGTACAGGTTTGACCTTTTTCCAGATAGTAGAGCAACAATTCGCCTTTATCTTCGTCCTCCCGGACAATTTTTATTGCCCCATCCAAGAGGAGAGGCATCGCCTTGATATATTGATTGGTATCAATGATGAGATCACCTTCACGGAACGTTTTTATATGCGCGTTTTCCGCTATTTCAGCGATTAATTCCGGTTCAAGAATGCCTGTATAAGCTTGTTCTATGGATAACATATTTTTTAAATTAGTTAAAGTTAATTATTTATAGGCTTATTTCAGCTGTTGTGGGAAGAAAAGGAGGTAGGTAGAAACGACGGATTGAAAGAAACAATTTTTAGCACCGCATGGGGATAAGCTATAAAATCTTGTATGCAATTCATAAAAATCGTAAAATTGATAAATTTTGATTTATTCAAAACAGACAAAATATTATTCTGATTATTTTTGATGTTTTTTCATGAATAGGATGGATGTATTGTATTTATTTTATGTATGCTGTATTTTTATTGCCTCTTTTTGCTGAAATTTGCTGTTTTTCTGTGGAAGATTAAAATTTATTCTTTCTATATAGAGATACTGCATGATATTGGTATTGTTAAAATTAGTTAAAAAGACAATCAATTCCTAATTTTGCGGCACAAAAACAAAACAATCACATCTAACATGAAAAAGTCTTTACTTTTTTTTGCCCTTGTTTTTGCTAGTTATAGTGCCGTTCAAGGTCAAACAGCAAATACTGGTTCGGTTTCAGGAGTTGTCAAAGAAGCTACTGGACAAACGGTTAAAGGAGCAACCATTAAAATTACCCACATCCCAAGTGGACAAGTAGTAAGTGGCTCAGCCGATGCCCAAGGAAAATTTCAAATTTCAAATCTTCAAGAAGGAGGCCCCTACAAAGTAGAGGTAACTTACATTGGCGAAACGCCTGTTGTTTTCGAAAACATCATGCTGAAATCGGGGGAATCGTTGAATATCAATCCAATTTTTACGGCTGGATCTTCAACAAATTTGGATGAGGTTGTTGTTGTCGGTCATGGGGTTATCGATATTGCGGCAGGAAGAAAGACACCGATTGCCGTTTCGACGATCCGTAAGCAGGATTTAGAGGAAAGGGTAGGAGCACAGGATATTACTTCAGCATTAGCTAATACCCCTTCGGTTTATATCACTGGTCAGGCAAAAGGTTTTGGTGAGTCTTCTATGACAACACGTGGTTTTGATCAGTCCAATACAGCATTTTTGTTGAACGGTCAGCCTATCAATGGTATGGACAATGGAAGTGTATATTGGTCAAATTGGTCGGGGCTTACAGATATTGCCTCTTTAGTGCAGATTCAACGTGGTTTGGGATCATCTAAATTAGCGATTTCATCTGTCGGCGGAACCGTAAATTACGTGACACAATCCACTGCAATGAAAGAGGGTGGTTTTGTTCGTACCACTGTTGGTAACGATATGTTTATGAAGGCAACAGTCGGTTACAATACCGGTCTGATGAAAAATGGTTTTGCTGTTTCGGCTATGTTTACACAGTGGTCAGGTAACGGTTATATGGATCATACGGAAGGTGCTGGACAAAGTTATTTCCTGTCTGTTGGATATAAAGCGAATGAAAAGCATAACCTGAACTTTATGGTAACGGGTGCTCCACAGTGGCACAACCAAGGGTATACCTCAAAATTGTCTAACTATCTCGCTAATGGCAGACGTTATAACGACAATTATAAGGATGCAAACGGCGTGATGATGAATGCACAAAAGAACTTTTATCATAAGCCAGTAGCCAACTTGAACTGGGACTGGACGATTGATGATAAATCATCTTTGTCAACTGTCATTTACGCATCGTTAGCCGCTGGGGGTGGCCAATCGCTAAGAAGTGATAAATACAATACAGGCAAATATTTAGCTGCTGATGTGAACAATCACCAATGGTTTGGTATAGTTTCTAACTATAATCGTAAACTTTCAGAATCCTTGAATTTCAATGTCGGTTTTGATGTAAGGGACTATAAAGGTACACACTATCGTAAATTGACAGATCCACTTGGAAATACAAATGGTGTCGTATTAGGCGGTAATGTTAATTTCCCTAATAAGCCATTGGTTACCAATACATACTCAACGAACCCTTGGAAAGCTTTCTCGAGTAAACCTGATTCGCGTGAAGATCGTTTAGCTTGGGATTACAATCAATACATCCGTTACGGAGGTCTGTTCGGTCAATTGGAATATGCGAAAAATGGCTTTACAGCGTTTTTCCAAGGATCGGTTTCCGAACAACAAAACAAACGTTCTGATTATTTTCAATACACACCAGGTAATGAGGATTCTAAAGACGTGAACAACTTTGGCTACAATACGAAGGGTGGTGTAAGTTATACATTGGGACATCATAGTGTTTTTGGTAATGCGGGGTACTATTCCCGTCAGCCTTATCAAAACAATATTTTCATGAATTTTGCAAATGATATTAATGAAAATGCTGAAAATGAAAAAATCCTTGGTTTAGAGGCTGGTTATAAATTTGCTTCTCGATTCTTGGATGTGAATGTGAATGTTTACCGCACAACTTGGGAAAACCGTGTTACGGGTAGTTCGAGTTTAGCGACGGCAGATGATGTGAAAAAATACAATCCAACAAATGATCCTGGTATTTTGGTCGAAGGTGCCTATTTATATACAACAAATTACGGTGTAAAACAGGTGCATAGAGGGGTAGAAGTTGATTTTGAGGCCCGCCCAATCGAAAAATTAAGCCTGACAGGGTTTTTATCGATAGGTGACTGGAAATACGATGGTGCAGTAAACTCTGTTATACGTAACGATAACCGCGTCGAATTGGGACGTTCTCAGGTTAACTTAACCGGTGAACATGTTGGTAACGCAGCGCAAACTTCTTATGGATTTGGTGCTAAATATAAAGTGTTTAAGGGTTTGTCTGTAGACGCAAACTACAGATACTATGAGCGTTTGTATGCATCGAATTATCGTAGAGAAGTAATAGATGGCCAAACTTATGGACGCTATATGAAATTACCGTCTTTTAATCTTTTGGATGCCGGTCTTTCTTACAATGTCAAAGTAAGTGACAAGAACAGCATGAGTTTCCGTGTTAACATGAACAATGTGTTGAATAAGTTCTATATTTCGGAAGCTACTTCGAGTAACTTGGTGACAGATGTGAACAATACTTGGAATGGTATTGATACTTCCAATTTTGTTTTGATCGGACAGGGTAGAACTTGGAATGCATCTGTGAAATTTACATTCTAATAAGATTTACGTCGAATACAAAAGGCCCACAATTATTTTGTGGGCCTTTTTTTGTTTTTTAATAAAAACTTAATAATTTTAGGTGATCTAATTGTCAACCTGATGTTGCATAAATTAATTTGTCTGGAAAATTTACAGATCGGTACTGTCCATTTTTCTGCTTTTGTTGTTAATTTGGATGGTGGAAATACAGGCTTTGCTTTATTTATTAACCAAGAAAATGACCCAATCTTTATTTTTCGAAAAGAAAAGAAGAATGAGGTATCTTTCCATGTAAATGAAGAGCAATTCTTTTGGATTGTAAAAAACAGCCAGTTTACACCAGGAGAACGTCAAGACTTTTTTGCTGAATTTGTTGAGTTCCTGCGTCTGATGGAAGAGAAGGTTTCCAATTATGTTTTCAAAAAGGAAAAATTAATCAAATTTACAAATTCGAGGGATATTGTCCGCTATAAATACTTATACCTGACAGGTGAAATTAGTTGATAAGAATACCCGATTATAATACCCGATCGCCCGTTAGATTTCTTTTGTAATGAAATTTAGCTTAGTTTTGGGTATGAAGCATATGTTTTCAAATCTAGCTGTTATTCTACAAAACAATACTTTTGTGGAATCAGATTTTACACTTCCAGTACCCGTACTTCTTGCTAAGTTTTCTTTTTTACCTATTTCATCATTTTTTCCGGAAGCGAGTTCATCTTTTTCCGCTGATTGGCTAGATACCGTCCAACAGAGCGCGATTAGATCTACATTGGAAGGATTTAATGTCGGAATCAGTGGCGATGGCAATCCTGTCGCCTTACTTGAGCAGGCGATTGCTTTGACCAATCATGCACTTGCCTATAGCTATTTGGGGCTTTATTATTTTAAAATAGCTGCATATGACCAAGCTATTGCAACGTTTACAAGCGCAATCGAACAGTATAAAGAGGAGCCATTTTTTTATGCGAGCCGTTGTTTAGTTTATCGACTCATCGATGAAGACGAAGGTGCTTTCTATGATTATCAGATTGCCAAGAGACTGGATTTTAATTATCATAGTGTATTGGAATGGGCGGAGAATCAAGCTGAACTCACTTACTTTGAGGCCGATAATTTGGTTATTCAAGAGCTGGAATCGAAGCCAAAGCAGCTGAGTACTGACGAAATAAATTCATTGGGACTTGAATATGTTCATTGCTATAGCTATCTAAAAGCAATCGGTCTTTATTCTGCTGCTATTGCGGAGTCCGATAACAAGGATAGCAACCTGTTTGTTTTTAGAGGAAGTTTGTATCTGAAATTGACCTGTTTTGAATTGGCATTGTCTGATTTCAATCAGGCCATTGCTCTTGATGAGAATCGTTCTGCCGCCTATATATTTCGCGCTAAAGTGTTTGAATCCTATCGTAATTACCAAAGTGCGCTGGAAGACTATGCCAAAGCGGAGGAAATAGATCGTGATTCATCGATCGTATACGAAGAAAGGGCATCTTTGTTTGAGCGATTGGGGAATTTTGAGGAAGCATTATTGGATTTTGACCGCCTTGTTACGCTCAATCCGGAAGATTTTTATGTGTATTCATTACGAGCCGATTTGAATGAAAAGTTGGAGGATTTAGCAGGCGCACTGGCAGATTACTCGAAAGCGATCGATTTGAATCCATATTATTCTGATTTGTATTCATATCGCGCAGCAATTCGTGAAAAATTGGGTGATCCTATCGGGGCAAAAGCCGACCTGGATAAATTCAATGAATTGGAAGATGAATAAAAAAAGTCCACCAAAAGGTGGACTTTTTATACCTACTGCTTTAACTAGAGCACCCTTTATTTAATGATCCTTTTTATCTTATTGGAACGGGTAATAAGTTTGTGCAATTTGTCATAATCCTCCGTGGCAATAGAATCGTGCAGGGATTGAAGCTGCTTGATATGTTCTTCGAGTACTTCGAGTACATTTTCGCGATTTTGCTTGAAAATAGGTGTCCACATATCGGGCGAACTTTTGGCAAGACGTACTGTAGATTCAAATCCCGATCCTGCCAGCTCAAAGATACGTCCCTGAGATTTCTCTTTTTCCAATACCGTTAAGGCGAGGGCGAAAGAGGTCAGGTGGGAGATGTGTGATACATAAGCAGTATGTACATCATGTTCGTCCGCATTCATAAAACAGCTGCGCATCTCCAATTGGTCGGTGATGGCATCGGCGATTTCGAAAGCATCCTCATCAGTTTTAAATGCTTCGACATACACCATCATCTTGCCTTTGAATAAGCCTGGTATTGCAGCCTCAGGCCCCGAATACTCGGTTCCGGCCATGGGATGGGCTGCAACGTAACGCCCCCGGTTAGGGTGATCCTTGATTTTGTTGAGAATATTTGTTTTTGTCGATCCCATGTCAATGACGACCTGATCTGTAACCAAATCCAAGATTTGAGGAACAACATGTAAAATGGCATCGACAGGAATTGTGAGCACCAATACTTTACAGCTCTTAATCGCATCTTCTAAGCTTGCTGTTTCGTCAATGAAGCCGATGTGCATCGCTTTATCTAAGTTCTTTTGACTCTTATCTACACCGATAATTTTGTCGCAGAATTTTGTTTCTTTTAGGCGAATGGCAACTGAGCCGCCGATCAAGCCTACGCCTACAATGGCAATGTTCATATGTAAACAATTATATTAAGCGTATTTTTGTTCAAATGTTATACACCGAACGCTTTATACCCTGGTTGTTTGTCGATCAATTATTCTATCGATAATTTCAAAGCAGTTAAGCTGCCCCGATATCGAATGTCTTAGAAATTATCTTTAATGCGCTGGATTGATTCTTTGAGCACCTCTACTGTGGCACAGAGACTGATGCGTATATATTGATCGCCTTTGTCTCCGAAAATTCCACCCGGTGTAATAAATACCCGTGATTTGTCCAAAACAGCATCGCTTAGCGCATAACCATCCTTGTATTTTTCAGGGATGCGTGCCCATACAAATAGACCTACTTGGTCCTTTTGATAAGAACAGTCCAGCAAATCCATAATTTCATACACCTGTTGACGTCTTTCAGCATAAATTTTGTTTAGATCAGCATACCAGGAGGCATCAAGTTGTAAGGCTTTTGCCGCAGCCAGCTGAACAGGTAAAAACATACCTGAGTCCATGTTGCTTTTGAAACGGAGTACTTGGTTTATACGTTCTTCGGCACCCACGAGCACACCAATTCGCCATCCCGCCATATTGGAAGACTTGCTCAGCGAATTCAACTCAATGGCTACATCTTTCGCGCCAGGGATACTCATAATGCTTCTTGGCGTATCTGTCAAAATAAAGCTATACGGATTATCGTGGCAAATCAGGATATTATACTCTTTAGCAAATTGAATCAGCTCTTGATAAAATGCATCGGGTGCCGAGGCACCTGTTGGCATATGAGGATAGTTTATCCACATCAGTTTAACCTTTGACAAGTCTTGTTTTTTGAGCTCATTTAGATCGATAAGCCAATTTTTCTCTTGTGTAAGATTATAGGTGATCGCTTCAGCACCACTCAATCTCACTGCAGCAGCATAAGCTGGGTAGCCAGGATTGGGTATAAGCGCTTGGTCTCCTTCCTGAAGATAGGTCATACAAATGTGCACAATACCCTCTTTTGACCCTATTAAGGGTAATATTTCTGTATTGGGATTAAAAGTCGCGTTATAATAACGTTGATACCAATCTGCAACGGCTTGTCGTAGGGCGGGGGCGCCTTTATAATTTTGATAGCCATGCACATTTGGAAGTTGGGCATTCGTATTTAATGTCTCGATCACCTCCGGGTGTGGAGGCAAGTCTGGACTTCCAATTCCTAGGTTGATTACACGCGCACCCTGCTTGTTTAACTCATCTATTTCTCTTAATTTTTTGGAGAAATAATATTCTTCAGTATGCTGCAATCTTTTGGCAACGTCTATTTGCATTTTATTTTAATAAATTTGGTATTTGAATAAGGCTAAATTAGGGAATTATCTATTAAAAGGAGATTTTTTTATCGATTTTTCAAGCTGAACAAGCTGAATGCTTTAGTCTTGAGATGCAACAATTTTATAGTCCCTTACCAGGATATGTGCTTTTCTTGATTAATTTGTTATTTTTGTTCAATTTCCTCGTCAAAAATCTGAAAGGTAGAGGAGAGACCGACGAATGACTTTTCGTACAAGGGTAATTTGTCTTAGTTCAAAATAAATGAAAACATATTTTAGGCTCTTATCGTTTGCTAAACCCATTGAGAAATTTGCAATCCCCTATGTAATTTGCACGCTGATCACGGTTATATTTAGCACCTTGAATTTAGCATTGCTTGCTCCATTACTCCATACACTTTTTAACGTCGGTAAAGAGACGGCCGAGGTCGTAAAGCCAGAGGCTTATACAGACATTCTCGCGTGGTTTAATTACTACGCCAGTGTAGCTAATAGTCAGTTTGGAGCCTATGGTGCATTGAAATACGTTTGTATTGTTATTGTGATCTCCGTATTTATCAGTAATCTATTTCGTTATTTCTGTCAGCGTATTATGGAGAATTTTCGCATTCATACCCTGCTTAAATTGCGCCGAGCGGTGTTTGATAATGTGATGGATCTGCATGTTGGCTATTTTACGGGGCAACGAAAAGGAGATATTGTTTCTAAAGTCGCGTCCGATGTACAAGTCGTGCAGTATTCTGTTACGGGGACATTACAGGTGGTTTTTAAGGAGCCTCTGCAACTGATCGCTTATATCGTGATGCTTTTTAATATCTCTGCAAAATTGACTTTTTTCTCCCTTTTGGTTATTCCCGTATCAGCATTTTTTATTGCAAGAATCGTTAAGAATCTCAAAAGTCAAGCGCATGCAGCACAGGAGTCATATGGAAATATGATTTCTTATTTGGACGAAGCATTGTCTGGGATTAAAATTATCAAAGCTTTCAATGCGGTCTCCTTTATTAAGAACAGATTTCATAATGAGAACGAACGTTATGCGAATATCGGCCGTGATATGGCTAAAAGACAACAGTTAAGCTCGCCTGTTTCTGAGCTGCTAGGTGTCATTATGGTCGCAATTATTCTTTTATATGGTGGTCATTTGGTTCTTTCAGGTGACAAGGGGTTAACCGCGCCGGAATTTATCGCCTACATCGCCATTTTTTCACAGGTGATGCGTCCGGCAAAGGCGTTAACAGATTCTTTTAGCGGTATTCATAATGGTCTTGCAGCGGGTGAACGCGTATTGGAACTGATCGATGAAAAGACGGAAGTGAACGATCGCGCCGACGCAAAACTTGTGAAAAGCTTTGAGAAGAATATCGTATTTAACCAGGTCAATTTTTCGTATAGCAAAGATAAAGAGATTCTCCAGAACATCGATTTGACTATAGAAAAAGGGAAGGTCGTTGCATTGGTAGGGCCTTCAGGTGGGGGAAAATCAACTTTGGTTGATTTGATTCCGCGCTTTATGGACGTCACTGGAGGGCAAATTTTGTTTGATGGTACTGATTTACGGGATTTAAACCAGGATTCTTTACGGGACATGATCGGTGTCGTCAATCAGGAGTCTATTTTGTTTAATGATACGATTTTCAATAATATAGCATTTGCTAATCTTTCTGCCAGCCAGGAAGAGGTTGAAGCCGCTGCACGGATTGCCAATGCGCATGAATTTATTTTGAAAACAGAACATGGCTATCAGACCAACATTGGTGATCGGGGCGGTAAATTATCGGGTGGCCAACGCCAGCGGATCTGTATCGCACGGGCTGTCTTAAAAAATCCACCGATCATGCTTCTTGATGAGGCGACTTCTGCGCTAGATACCGAATCTGAAAAATTGGTACAGGACTCCTTATATAAATTAATGGACAATAGAACAACAGTTGTCATTGCCCATCGCTTAAGTACCATTCAGAATGCGGATATAATTGTGGTAATTGAAGCCGGAAAGATTGTAGAAGTAGGTAGCCATAGTGAGCTGATACAACGTGAAGGATTATACCGCAAATTAATCGAGATGCAACAATTTACAGATTAGCTTTCTTTTCTAAGAGGTTTGTCAAATTAGTTGTTATCACGTTTTTTATTATAACTTTTGTTGCCTTTTCGGTACATTTGATTTAAGATAGGAGATACATTTAATGAACGCAATAGATAAATTGAATTTCTTGATTAACGATAAGAATTTAGCTGTCGAGTTGAGAGATATAGCGGAGAAAGTTTTGCGAGAGGAGCGTATCACTTTTGAGGAAGGAGTGGTTTTATATGAAAAAGGTGAGCTAGGCTATCTTGGTGTGCTTGCTAACTATATTCGTGAGAAACGCCATGGAGATCATACATTCTTCAATCGTAATTTTCACATTGAGCCGACTAATGTTTGTGTCTATGACTGTAAGTTCTGTTCGTATTCCCGCTTAATAAAAGAACGGGCAGAAGGTTGGGAGATGGAAGTTGATGGCATGATGGATATTGTCAAAAAATATGACAATGAGGCTGTTACTGAGGTTCATATCACTGGAGGGGTTGTTCCTAAACAAAACCTCGAATTTTATGCCGATTTCTTTCGCAAATGTAAGGCGCATCGCCCCGAATTGCATATTAAAGGACTTACACCTGTAGAGTATTACTATATTTTTAAGAAGGCAAAATTAAGCCATTATGATGGCCTAAAGTATTTGCAGTCTTGCGGCTTGGATTCTATGCCAGGGGGTGGAGCAGAGATTTTTCATCCAGAAATCAGAGAACAGATTGCACATGATAAATGTACCGCCGAACAATGGTTGGATATTCATGAGCAAGCGCATAAGCTGGGAATGCATACCAATGCAACGATGCTGTACGGTCATATTGAGCAGTTTTGGCATCGTGTAGATCACATGGAGCGCTTGAGACAGCTGCAGGATAAGACTGGCGGTTTTCAGACCTTTATTCCTTTAAAATTTAGAAATAAGGAGAACCAAATGTCCCATATTCCCGAGGTATCCGTTATCGAAGACCTAAGGAATTATGCGATCGCTCGAATTTACATGGATAATTTTGATCATATTAAAGCGTATTGGGCAATGATATCGAGAGATACGGCCCAGTTGTCCTTGGCTTTTGGGGTCGATGATATCGATGGAACACTGGATGATACGACAAAAATATACAGCATGGCGGGAGCAGAAGAGCAAAAACCGGGGATGACCACACAAGAGGTTGTCGAGCTGATAAAAAATGTTGGACGCCATCCGATAGAAAGAGATACCCTCTACAATGTGGTGACCGATTATAATGATTTTGTTTTTGATCAAGGTGATCAAAAGAAAAGCTATTATGCATTACCTGTTGTCAATTCATAATCATATCACACGTTGAAAAAGACATTTTATTTTATACGACACGGACAGACTGATCTAAATTTAAAAGGTATTGTGCAGGGACGGGGTGTTAATTCTCCCCTTAACAAGATGGGCATAGCTCAAGCTCAGGCTTTCTTTGATCACTATAAGACAGTGCCTTTTGATAAGATATATACCTCCACTTTATTGCGTACGCATCAAACTGTACAAGGATTTCTTGATTTGGATTTACCTTGGGAACAGCTTGTTGGTTTGGATGAAATAAGCTGGGGAGTTTATGAAGGAAAAGAACAAACACCAGAGTTGCTAACTGGTTTTGAAAAATTGGTCGCAGCATGGCGCAATGGAGAATTGGATGTCAGTATTGAAAACGGAGAGTCTCCTCATGAATTGATGGCTCGTCAACAAGTCGCCTTGGATCATATGCTCGCTCAGACAGATGAAAAAAACATATTAGTCTGTATGCACGGTCGTGCTTTACGGATTATGCTTTGTCTAATGACTGGTGTTGATGCCCGTTATATGGATGATTTCCCGCATACAAATACTGCTTTATATAAATTGCTGTATGATAATGGTCAATTTGAGATTGTGGACCATTACAATACCGCACACTTAGAAGCATTGATAAATGAATAAAATTAGAGTTTCTGCCGTATCGTATACCAATACTTATCCATTTTTGAATGGAATACGTAAATCGAAAGTGATGGAGCAAATCGACTTGAGCGTTGATTATCCAAGTGCCTGTGCACAGAAAGTAATCGATGATCAAGCTGATATCGGTATTATACCGACAGCTGCCTTATTAAGTCTTCCCGAGTATTATATTAATACCGATTTTTGTATCGGCACAGAAGGTGCTGTCGATTCCGTCTTTATTTTTGCCAATAAGCCTATTGAAGAGGTAAAAACTTTACGTTTGGATAAGCAATCGCGCACGTCAAATGGTTTAGCACGTGTATTGATTAAAAATTATTGGAAAAAGGATGTAGAATTGGTCACTGATGAATCTATAGAGCCAGATGCCTATATTTTAATTGGGGATCGTACTTTCGGTAAGAAGAATGCAGTACCCTATGTTTATGATTTGGGGGAAGAGTGGTTTAACTTCACCGGATTACCTTTCGCTTTTGCTTTATGGGTAAGTAACAAAAAACTTCCCGACTCTTTTGTGGAGCAATTTAATGAAGCTTTAGCATATGGCGTTGAACATGCAACCGATGTGATAGCCGGTCTCCCAGAATTTGAGGGCTTTGATTATACCAAATATCTAACACAGCATCTTAATTTCCATTTGACAGATAAGAAACGCGAAGCTGTGCAGTTGTATCTCCGGTATTTAAAAGAACTGGATTAACCTTGGGCGCTTGACCTGAACAGGCCCCACATACCCTAAAAAAATTTGAATCAGAATCGTCAGGTAAGCCTTACACGGTAGTGTGAAGGCTTACCTGGCGATTGATTCCCCAAGTGCACTAACCCCCGATAAATTCCCTTTATTTCTTGCTTTTGTTTATAACGACTTCGGTAAGGCGTATAACTCGATTACACCATGTTTGGAATTAAAAGGGTGACAGTACCCTTTTTACAGGGTATTAACAAGGGGTTAATAGGGGTATACCCCTGTTAACCCCCTGTTATACCCCTGCTAACCCCCTGTAATACCCCTGTTAGCGTCAAACATGATGTTAACCAAAAGTTAATCAGGTTCCTATAAAAAAAACACTCATTGAGTGGTTTTTATATCGACTTATTTTAACGACAATGCAGGTCTCCTTATGTATTGGAATCACAGTTTGATGATGGATCCGACCTGCGCCACCGAAATAGGTGAGGAGGATCTCTTGACGCGCTAATAACTAGGTACGTCCAATTTTTACTTTACGCCCTTTGATTTTTTGCCCACTAGCCTTATTGATAATAACGGAAGCAAGCTTTCTTTTAACGGCAACATAAGCTACCTTATCTTTCACTTCTATTATACCGATGTCGTCTTTTTCAACACCTTCCAAATGCAGGAGAAAACCTACGATGTCAATTTTATTGACTTTATCTTTTCGTCCAGCACTGATATAAAGTGTGGCGAAAGGTGAATTTTCCGGAAGATCATAGTATTCGGGAAATTCCTCTTCAGGTATTTCCTCCGCTATATAGGGATAGGCTTCTTCAGGCTTTAAGATGACATAGACATCACCCTTTGCCTGCATACGCGCAGTGCGTCCATTGCGATGAATAAAGCCATCTTCTTTATGCGGTAGCTGGTAATGTATAATGGCATCAACTTCGGGGATATCCAGCCCTCTTGCAGCCAAATCGGTCGTGATCAAAACATTGTTGGAATGATTACGGAATTTGAGAAGCGCCAGCTCACGATCTTGCTGTTCAAGTCCGCCATGAAAGGTGTCGTGAATAATATTGCGATTGTCCAGTAGTTCGCTGATGTGATCTACTGCATCGCGATGATTACAGAAAATAATCATTTTTTTCGTCCCGATCTTGCAGATGAGTTTTAGCAATGCCTCCAATTTCTTTTGAACAGGGGCAACGACCTTTTTTATTGTAATGCGGGGTATGTTCTGTGAGTTATTCAGAAAATCAACAAGGATAGGCTCCTTTATCTGTGTAAATGGCGGGATTACATCCATCATCGTTGCAGAAGTCAATATACGCGATCTGATGGCCGGTATATGTCGAATAATGAAATCCATTTGATGCTGAAATCCCAGTTCCAACGATTTATCAAATTCGTCTAACACAAGGGTGTGGATACTGGTCGGATCAAAATTTCCTTCTTCGATATGTTGCTTTATACGTCCTGGAGTTCCTATAATAATTGCGGGAGCATCCTTGAATTCATTTTTTTCGATACGGGTACTATGACCGCCATAGGCACAGGTGACTTTGTGACCTGTGGCCACCTTGCGTAGCACTTGCTCTATCTGTAAGGCAAGTTCGCGGGTCGGCACTAAAATCAGTACTTGAACCTCCCGAACGATTTCCTTCAATTGCGCTAAAATGAGCAATGAAAAGGCCAAGGTTTTGCCAGATCCTGTGGGTGAAAGTAAGATGAAATCATGGTCTTTCTGATACGATTCCACTACTTTTTCTTGCATCTCATTTAAGGATGAAATGCCTAATTTATTTAAAATAGCTTCTAGCTGCATTTGACAAAAATACAAAATACCGCTATCTTGAAAGGAACAAACTAGAATGAAAATTTTTTAGGCATTTTATACCTAAAAAAACAAGGTAATCGGTCTATAAAAGATGATTACCTTGCAATGATTTGTATCGATATATTGGAAAACGCGGTATAGTTACCGCGTTATTAATTCTTAATAAGTATTGTTTTATAAGATATCAATACCTTCTTGTCTTAGCGTTTCTTTTTTGTCCTCTTCCCAGATACTGACTTGAACTTCTCCAATATGTTGCTTCTTGAGCATAAACATACAGACACGTGATTGTCCGATCCCACCGCCCATAGATTCCGGTAATTGATCATTAAGAAGCATGCTGTGGAAAGTCAGTTTGGATTTTTCAGTGCAATTTCTGATTTCCATTTGATGTGCCAAGGCTGTTTTGTCGACACGAATTCCCATGGAAGAAAGTTCAAACGCTGAATTTAAGATCGGGTTCCATACGAGAATATCGCCGTTCAATCCTTTGTGGCCAGCCTCATTGGCAGTACTCCAATCGTCGTAGTCCGCTGCGCGTCCATCGTGTGCAACACCATTGCTGAGTGCCCCTCCGATACCGTATAAAAACACAGCACCGTATTCTTTTGTGATTGTATTTTCACGTTCCTTTGCACTTAGATTAGGATATTTTTGCAGTAGTTCTTCAGCCGAAATGAATGTAATGGTTTCCGGAAGAATCGCTTTTACCTGTGGATACTTGCTTTCAACCTGTTGTTCTGTAAATCGTAATGCATCGTAAATTTTTAATACGGTTTCTTTCAGCAAAGCCAAATTACGTTGATCTTTATCGATTACTTTTTCCCAGTCCCATTGGTCTACATAGATCGAATGGATAGGGGTGTAATCTTCATCAGGACGCAGTGCTTTCATGTCTGTCACGATGCCTTCTCCAGGTAACATCTCAAGCTCTTTTAAACGGACTCTTTTCCATTTTGCCAATGAATGTACCACGACAGCTCTTTTTTCATTCAATGATTTAATCGGAAACGATACCGGACGCTCAATTCCATTTAAGTCATCGTTTAATCCTGTGCCGTCTAAAACCACCAATGGTGATGAGATCGGAATTAAATTTAATGCTTTCTTTAGTTGTTGGACAAATGTATCTTTAACGAAGCTGATAGCAACTTCGGTATTTAAAAGTTTTCTTCCCTCCATATGAGTCAAATGAAATACCATGCATGGATTGATACGCATGATTTTATTTTTTATTCAGTTATTTCATACAAAAGTATGAAAATATCACTGGTTAATCTGTTTGGTTGTGATTTTTAATATTTATCCATTAAAAAGTTGAAAAAATAAAAAAATTCTAACAAAATGAAGATAGGTCAATATTTAATTATAAAACTAATAATTTGTTGGTGCAACTAAAAGTGTTTGGTTACTTACCAAAAGAGCCCTGAAATATTTCAGAGCTCTTTTGTTTATGGTGGATCGATTGATTAAACGGAGAAGCTTTCGCCACATGCACAGGTCCGGCTCGCATTCGGGTTGTGGAATTCAAACCCCTTTCCGTTCAAACCATCGGAATAATCCAATTCTGTACCTGCTAGGTATAAAAATGATTTTATATCCAAACAGACTTTCACGCCTTTATCTTCGAAAAATTGATCACCTTTTTTTTCTTCGTTATCGAAGTTCAGCTTATAACTCAAGCCCGAACAACCGCCACTTTCCACAGCAACACGCACAAAGTAATTGCTGTCATATTGCTCATCCTTCATGATTTCCTCGATACGAGTTTTTGCTTTGTCAGTAACTGTAATCATAGTAATATCCTTTGTATGACACAAAGATACATACAATCTTGTTATATTTCGTCTCCTATAAAGTTTTTAGAATGTCATAAATTAATCGATCAGGCCAGCTTTGAAAAGTTGCCAGATGGGGGATTGATCGCGGATTTTGCGAACCGCTGCTGTGATCAATTGGGCACATTGAATAATTTCCTCTTGAGTCGTAAATATGCTTAAGCTAAAGCGAATGGCCGATAATGCATCTTCTTTGGAGATACCCATAGCCATTAAAACATGGGAAGGTTCCCTGGATCCGGTCACACAGGCCGAGCCCGAGGAAAGGGCCAATGTCGGACAGGTAGTCATTATTTCGCTGGCCAGGATATGTTTAAAACTAATGTAACTGGTGTTTGGTAGGCGGAGTGCATTTTTTCCATGAATGATGATTTCAGGAATCTCACTTAAAATTTCTTCCAATAGATTGCGGTTTCGTTCGACCGTATTATAAACTGCTGGTTTAATCAGAGACATGGCTTTTCCAAAGCCGACGATAGCTGGCACGTTGTATGTTCCGCCTCTAAATCCGCTTTCCTGACCCCCCCCCACAATTAATGGGCTAATCTGAATCGGCTTTGATTTTCGACGAATGTATAATGCGCCGATTCCCTTTGGGCCATGAAGTTTATGCGCACTCAGACATAAAATGTCGATAGGGATTTTTTGTAGATCAATGTTGATTTTTCCAACAGCCTGGGTTGCATCACAGAAGAACAAGATATCTTTCTCTGTACAAATCGTAGCAATCTGTGCTAGCGACGTACATACCCCTGTCTCGTTATTTGCGGCCATGATGCAAACAAGTATGGTCTGGGCGCTCATCGCATTTTTCAAATCGTCTATATTGATCATTCCTTGTGCATCGACAGGGAGATAGGTGATCTGAGCTCCTTTTTTCGTCAATTGTTCACAGCAGCTTAGGACGGCCTTGTGTTCTGTTGAAACGGTGATAATATGATTCCCCTTGGATTGATATTTGTCAAATATGCCACAGATTACGGTATTAATACTTTCTGTTGCACCTGAATTGAAAAATAGTTCTTTCGGTGAGCAATTCAGCACTTCAGCTATTTGTCCTCTAGCAAGTTGGATGGCAGCATTGGCTTCGCGTCCCATTTGGTGATAGACACTCGAGGCGTTCGCATAGTTTTGGATGAAATAGGGAGTCATGGTATTCCATACTTCATCCAAAATTCGAGTTGTTGCGTTGTTGTCCAAATAAATGATATCCTTCATCAGGATAAAGATAAGGATAATGAAGGTTATGCTGAAGCCTTCACATCAACTTCCTTTTTTTTGACATTCGGATCATATCGTAAGCCTGGCGTTAACCAATACATCAGTATGATACGGGAATAGCGGTAGTTGAATGGCGACATTAAAACAACGCTCATGATCGCAACTGTTGCATAGAGTATAAAAGAAGAATCATTGCCTGTCAGGATATAGGTTGCCATACAGGCAGTAACCATTTCGGCGATGGAGAACGCATAGGTAACATACATGGCACCATAAAAATAACCTGGCTCACGTTCGTAACGAAGTCCACAGTATTCGCAATGGCTATTCATTTTTTGTACTTTCAGACCGTATGCAGGCCCTTGGTATACATGGCCGATTCTGCATCTTGGACATTTTGCTTGCCATGCGGCTTTAAATTCAGATAATTCGTATTTAACCTCTTCCATAGTTATAGTTGTTTTCTGAACTCTTCTGGTGTGAGCCCAGCGGATTTTTTGAAAAATTTAGTAAAGTATGAGTTGTCATTGAATTGCAGCTCATCTGCAATCTCATTGATATTTAAGTTTCGATTGACCAATAGTCGCTTCGCTTCGAGTACAATCCGGTTTCGTATAATTTCACCTGCTGATTGTCCGATGTAGGATTTGCAGATTGCATTCAGATGATTGGGTGTAATAAATAATTGATCTGCGTACACACTGGGCAATTTGGTAGACTTGAATTGCTGTTCAACCAATTGCTGAAAACTATTGAATATTTTGTGATTATATGGCGTACTGTGCTCTTGATGATCCTTTTCTGTAGAAATTGAGATAAACAATATAAATTGGAGCACAAGTGTACGGATATAGTCTTCCGGCTGCCCTGCCGCTTTTGCGGTAGAAATTTGTTCAAGAATGTGAATAGACTGCTTGCGAAATTGTTCAGCAATAACAAAAATCAACTGCTCAATTTTACCCTGTAAGAAGCTGAAGCGTTCCAGGTAATCGGTTCGTAAGAGAAAAGACTGAAAGTAATCAATGGAAAAATTGACAACATAGCCCTCTTCATCACCCGTAAAATTCCAGGTATGAACTTGACCCGGTACCATAAAATAGATTTGATAAGGTTCAATGTTGTAATGATTGAAATCGATAATGTGTTCTCCTGATCCCTTAGTGAATAGTACAAAATGAAAAAAATTATGTTTGTGAGGAAACACCATATCCTGATGCTTGATGATATATTCTTTTAGATCATCAATATGAATCGTTGTTTTGTTATTGAGATCAATGCTACAACTATCAATAATAGGAATGGTGTTTTTTCTATTCATATAGCAAAATTACGCCAAATATTCTTTTAATAGTGGTGTTTATTTGGTCTTTTGTGGTGTTTTTCAATGATTTTTACATTTTGATGCTGTAGCTGATATGTTGGAACAATCCTTGTGTCTAAAATTTTAAAATATATTAATAAATGGAAAGTAATTTGAATAGCCTAGAAACGAGATTTGGGCGTTTGACAGACATTGTCATTGAGTCTATTCCGGGGATTATTGGGGGGATTATCCTATTGATTCTTGGGAAATATGTGATCAATTTTGTAGATCGCTTATTACATAAACGTTTCGAAAAGAAGAATGTAGATCCTTCCATTCGGGCTTTTATCTCTAGCATCGTCAAGATTGTCATGTGGGTGATGCTGCTTCTTACAGTCGCCAGCCAGATTGGGATACAGACAACTTCTTTTATCGCAGCATTGTCTGCTTTTGGATTGGCTGTTGGTATGGCGCTGCAGGGAAGTTTGAGCAATTTTGCTGGCGGAGTGCTGATTTTGATGTTTAGACCATTTGAAGTAGGGGATTCCATATCGAGTGCAAATGGTACTGCAGGTACTGTAGAAAGGATTGATATCTTGTATTCCACTTTAATAGGTGATGACGGTGTACGCATTTTTAGCCCGAATGGTCCTTTGGCCAATTCGGTTATCAAAAATTATACGAAAATTGTGCAACGGATGTTTGAATATACCATCAGCATCTCTTATGATAAAAATGTGAAAGAAGCGAAAGATATCATATTAAGGGTTCTCCGTTCGAATGAGAATGTGTTGACAAGTCCGGAGCCAACTGTTTTCATCAAAGAATTGGGGGACAGTGCCATGGTTTTGACCGTTCGTGCCTGGACGAAAAGAGAGTACTATGTCGCTGCTCGAAACTCGATGCAGGAAAAGATTATGTTGGAGCTGGAAAGAAACGATATTAGTTTATCTTCCAATCCGACGCAGATTAGCATTGTTTCAAATTCAAGTGATCAAGGAACTGCAAAAACTTAGTCCTGGTCCGTTTCCAATGCATGTATAAGGACAAAGTACCTGTAGGCAATGATAGCCTGCTGGTACTTTTTTAATTTTAACGGATCCATCTTACCATATTTTGGTAAGATGGCTTTATTTAAGCTATTTAAAAGCTGAAAAAATCTTCGTTTCATTGATATACTTCTTTATTGATAATTTGTGGCATTTTTTCGCCTTTGATTGCTGCCAGTAAGTTGCTGGCGGCCATAAGTGCCATATTATCCCTTGTTTCTACGGTGGCAGAGCCGATGTGTGGCAGGATACAAACATTTTCCATCGTTAAAAGTGGGTTTTTTGGATCCATCGGCTCCGGGTCTGTTACATCAAGCCCGGCGCCCCATAATTGGCCAGTCTGCAGGGCTTCTATTAGATCCAATTCATTGACCAATCCGCCCCTAGCAGTATTAACCAATATAGCGGAGTTTTTCATGCGCGTAAATGTATTTTTGTCAAACCTGTTTTTAGTCTCCGCAGTCAAAGCTGCATGGATTGAAAGTACATCGCTCCGCGTGAGCAGATCGTCGAAATTAACATATCGTGCACCAAGAATTTGTTCGGCTTCCTCATTACGGCTACGATTGTAATAAATAATCTCCATGTTATACGCTGCTTTGGCTTTTCTGGCGAATTCAAAACCAATTCGTCCCAGTCCATAGATGCCCAGTGTTTTGTTGTTGAGCTCGATGCCTAGGTTTGCCGTGGGATCAAAACCTTTCCATTCGCCCTGCAAAATTCTTTTGTGGTTGAAAAATGCTTTCCGCGATACCGATAGCATCAAGAGGAAAGCAACGTCTGCTGTTGCTCCCGAAAGGATGCCCGGTGTATTGCTTACGGGTATTCCATGCTGTGTAGCGGCTGAGATATCCACATTGTCATAGCCGACGCTCATGAGAGATAGGGCTTTTAGGTTGGGGCAGTTTTGGAAAAAATTAGCATCAAACTGTTGCATCCCACCGTTAAGGACGTAATCGGCCTGTTGGCTGGCTTTGATAAGCTCTAGTTCGGATAGGGGGGTACTTGAATCGTGTATAGAAATGTCGTGTCCAGCAGATTTTAATAGATCTATGCCTTTTTGTGGAATTTTTTTAGTGATAAATATCTTCATGTAAATAGATGCTGTTTAGCTTGTTGTTGGTTGATTCCTCCGAATCCATTTGTTTTATCCTATCTTCAAAATTAATGATCACTCATCGCTATTACAACAAAAAAAGCCATATTGTTGTTTCAATATGGCTCATTATTTCTGATATTTTGAACTTTACTTTTTACGGAGTAAATAATCCAAGATAGCTTTACCCTTGTCATCGGCAGAGATGGCTGAATTGGACAAGATGATCACACCACTTTTTTTGTCGGGCGACAAGGCTAGATAGGAGCTGCTTCCTGCAGTTCCGCCATTGTGCCAATAAACCGTTAGGTCGTCAATCAAATTCATATGCCATGCGAGTCCAAGATCTGTGTCTGGGGGGAGAAAAAATGTAAATAACCGGGTATTTGCCATCGCATTTTCCAAGGGAGTCTGCGGCATTTTGAATTGCGCATTCGCAAATTTAAGCAGATCCTCGAGTGTCGATTTTAATCCGCCAGCTGGACCGAAAGCGTCAAATGACCAAGGAATCACTTCCTGGCCTTCTTTATTATATACTTTAAAAGTATCTTTTCTCTTAGGGTCTAATACTTGAAAGGTATTACTCATTTCAAGTGGTTTACAGATGATGTCTTTTACAAGCTGATCATAACTTTTTTTATAGATACTGCATATAATGTCTCCTAATACAGCGTAACCAAGGTTGCTGTACTCGTATTCTTCACCTGGATTTTTTTTGTTTTTAAAGCTTGCGAGGTAATTATAAAGTGCTTTTTTGTCGTATGTTTTGTAGGGGTCGTTTTCGTTAAATCCTTTTACTTTGTCAAGATTGTCAGGAAGTCTAGGTAAGCCAGAAGTATGATTGGCCAGCATTTGAAACGTTATTTTTGAAAGTTCTCCATTTTTCTTGAGTGTATCAGGGAGAAATAGCGCGATAGGCTGATCTAACGTTATCGTTCCTTCTTCGACAAGATTTGACAAAAGTATAGCGGTAAAAACTTTGCTCAGTGAACCGATCTCATAAACAGACGTTTTTGTAGGCGGAGTTTGGTTGCCTTTGGCCGTCTCACCATAGAAATAGGTTTTGGTTTGTCCATTTTTTAGAATGCCAATCGCAAGTGATTGCGTATTTTGTTGTTTCAAATAAGCATTTGCAACCGAATCGACAAAAAGGTCGTCGTTATCGACTGATTTCTGTGTGGCAGGTACCACAATAGTTTTTTCCACTTGAGGCTTTATTGCCAAAGGAGTGAACTTTAATGTGTTGAATTTTAAGCTTGTGTCCGTCGCAAAAAGAACCTCATACGATCTGCTGTCGAAGTCCATCTGATAAGTTGCAAGCCCTTTTTCAAATTCTTTTATCGTTGAGCTTTTTACTCTTCCTAAGGGATAGAGCTCCTGCAGTACTTGGGTGAATTTGGCTAGGCTAATTTGCTGTTTGAAAGAATCACTGGCCAAATTATAGGCGGAGTCTGTCATCTGGGAATTGATAAAAAATTCCAGCCTATTGTAAACTCCTCTGTTGATCTGTTCCTCAGGATTCGTTTGGGCAAAGGAGTAAGATGTGATGCCCAGCAATACTATTGTAATAAAATGTTTCATAACTATTGATGGGCACAAATCTACGGAATGTTTAAATTCCAATCAATTGTTTTAATCGTGCATAGCCTGATTTACTGATATTGAGCTTTTCTCCCGATGTCAGTGCAGCAATATAAGAATCCTTTTCATAAGGTTCCAATTTGGCCAACTGATCTACCTTAATGATAAAAGACCGGTGTATGCGGACAAATTGATTCGGATCCAAAGACTTTTCAAAAAATGCCATTGTTTTATTTTTTAGGTACATGCCATCTTTGGTATGAATTTTAACATAGTCATCGTAAGACTCCAGATATTTGACGGTATCAATCGGAATAATCTTAATCTGCGTACCTGTTTTTACAACGATACGGTCGATTTTTGTTTCGTCTTGTGCTGTTAGTACTTCGTAGTTGGGTTGGACTTTTTTCTCCGGTGCGGAGTAGCTTGCCCTGAATTTTTCCAAAGCTTTTTTGAAACGTGTTGGTGATACTGGTTTTAATAGGTAATCCAGGGCGTTCTTTTCGAAAGCTTTCAAGGCGTATTCGTCAAAAGCGGTTGTAAAGATGACTGCAGGAGGATCGTCAACGAGTTCAAGCATTTCAAATCCGGTCAATTTGGGCATTTGTACGTCTAGAAAAATTAAATCCGGCTCGTGCGCATGGATAGCCTTAACAGCTTCAAAGCCATCACCGCATTCTGCCATGATGGATATATCGGCTTCATTTTTTAGGTAACCCGCAATAATGGAGCGTGCAAGGGGTTCATCATCGATAATAACGACTTTAATCATATTGAGGTATTTTTAGGGTGCTGATAAATATGTTGTCCTGAATTTGAGTTTCCAGTAGATCATTTCTTCCATACAGGAGATATAATCGGCGTTGAATGCTCGATAGTCCAAATCCAGTTCCTTTTTTCGGTTTTGACTTTTCTTCGGTGTCGAAGGGGTTGGTAATCTGAATCAGCAGCTGACCATCATTGGAATGGCATTTTATTTTAATTTCTACTTGATCCGTTACATTATATAAGCCGTGTTTAATTGCATTTTCTACCAGTGGCTGAATAATCATGGCTGGTAATCTATTGTTGAAAATTTCTTCTGAGGAAGAGATGGATGTATTTAGTCGATGACCGAAACGAACTTTTTCAATATCGAGATAAAGTTGAAGGTGATCGAGCTCTTCTTCAAGTGTGATAATTTGATTGTTTTCTTTTCTTAATGTTCCTCTTAAAAAGTCCGATAACTGAAATGTCATGTTTCGGGCTTCATCCGGATTGGCACCAATAAGTGCTATAATGGAGTTGAGGCTATTGAATAGGAAATGCGGCTGTAACTGTTGTCTTAGATTATACAGTTCGGCCTCCCGAAGTAAATTTTCCGATTCCTGTTTCCGTTTGATATTGTTGATGTTGTCTTCCTGAATATTCCAGACGATATTGATAATGGCAACAGAAGTCAAAATGAGGAAGTTAACGATGCCCCGATAGGGTAATGTTAAATCCAGCAAAGGGGTAAAGGTCGATTGGATAAAGTAACTCATCAAGAACCGGCTTAATGCGATGCTTATTGCGCCCATGATTAAACCGATGATGAGTACCTTCCAAATCTCCCGGGGTTGTGGGGTATAGAAATTAAGCGCTGATGACATGCCATAACAGCAAAACATCATCACAATACTGTTTATAAATGAATCTTTGAATGCGAGTTGTTGGTCAAAACCAGAACGAAGCATCAATAGGTATTGTAATGCAAGATATCCGATAAATACGGATATACAGATAATGCCAATTAATCGACTTTTAACACTGAGGAACAGCTTACTTTTCATCTATTAAGCATTTTTTATGGTTAAATTACCTAAAATACAGGTGCCTGTTATATAGATTTTTTTATCTGTATCGGGGTTATAAATCGTTTGGAACCGGCGGTCATCGACAGAGCCCAAGATTGAGGCGACGTTGCTAAATACCGTCCAATGCGGAGGTATAATAATACGTGCGCTGCCGAACAATTGGAATGTATCGATCACAATAGGCTGCTGAATATCAGCTTTTGTTAGATCCAGCTCTACACTTCCAAATACATTGGTCATATTGCCCCCTCTAAAATGTTTGGAATAGATTACTTTCTTTTGGCCTGCAAAGATGGTATTCAGATTGAGGTTGTCCTCAAATGACTGGTGAAAGGAATCTTTATCTTTGTCGCCAAAAGCCTGCTGATTAGGCGAGGCTTGTTGGCTTGAACCGTATTGTTCGTTAAATGGTCTGGATTCCTGGTCAGTAACACCGCTGTCAGTAACGCCTTCCGTAGGTACGTTGACTCGCTTATCCCAGTCGTAAGAGCCTTGCGGCGGATTAGGGTAAGTTGGGGGAACCATCGGAGGTTTCCTTTTGCTCATGATAAAGTAAATCCCGAGAGAAATGATGATGATCGGGACGGTTACGGAACCAAAGTCTGTGCGCATCATTCTTGAAATAAGGCTTGCTCCGCCTATGATCAATAGGATAATGGCCGATTTTTTCTGAAATTGGGAATTTATACCAATGACCAATCCAATGATGATTAATATCGTTTGCCAGCCAAATAACCAATCCGGAAACCAGCTTCCTAAATTTAGGTTATTCAATAATAAGAATATACCTACGATGATCACAATCGCTCCTACAATATTGCGGCTATTATTGCTGTTTGGTATGATGGGTTCTTTTTCCATAATGTTTTTACTATTTATGACTCAAAGATAGAGGCACAAATATATTCTACATATTTGCTTTAGGTAATACAACTTATATTTTCGGTAAATGTAATGATTTCGTCGGTAAAAAATCTTGTTGTTTATTTTTTATCTCGGCTATAAATAGAAGTGAACTACCATTTTTACGCGTAATTGTCTTTTTTTTTAATATTATTTGGTGTATTAAAATGAATTATTATATATTTATCAAAGATTAAGATTACTTTAAACTTAAATAACAACCAATGGGAGATTTTGAAAACAAAGAACGTGAAGAAGTTTTTTCAAAAAAGGTGAGAGCAGGTAAGCGTACTTATTTTTTTGATGTAAAAGCAACTCGATCGAACGATTACTACATTACTATCACAGAAAGCAAGAAGCGCTTTGAGGATGGCCAGTTTATTAAGCATAAGATTTTCTTATATAAAGAAGATTTTGAGAAATTCGCTGATGGTTTGACTGATGTGGTTAATTACATCAAGTCTAATCAGGAAGTAATCGAGAAACGTTATGAGCCTAACTTTGACGATGCATACGCTGAGGAAGCGGATGTTCGATCAAAAGATGATTTTTCGTTCTAGTATCCGTGGAACGAGATCTTAATGAAAAAAAGAAATAAAAGCCACTGATGTGGCTTTTTTTATTGTTTTATATCCGATGCTGCACTTGACGACCAAGGCGATTGCTATAACGGTATATTTCGCAGGAAATCATTGAGCACGGCATTGAATTTTTCGGGTTCCTCGAGATTCGGCAGGTGCCCGGATTCTTCAAACTCCATATAGCGGACGTCGGGTATATTTTCGATCAGGATATTTGTTTGCTCTTCGCTCATCAACTTGTCGTGTTTACCTTTTATGATCAGTGTCGGAATAATAATTGTCTTCAACGAATGGGTTGTATCTGTTCGCGAAGCAAGAGCGAGTTGTGTCGCGCAAATGCTGGCGACTTCATTTCTGCGAATACAGCTTTTGATGAGTTCAACAGCTTCGGGGTTTTCACGGATTGTTTTATCGTGAAACACATTTGCGATAAAGCCAATGGCAAATGGTCTTCTGCCATATTTTAATAAAGCCTGAATGGAATCAAAACGCTTTTGTTTGCCTTTGTTGTCGTCGGAAAGGGAATTCGTGTCGCAGAGGATAAGTCCTTTGAGCTGCTGTCCGATCAATTCATAGGTCCTGAGGGCGATGTAGCCACCCATAGAGATTCCACAAAGGATGACATGATTGAGGTCGAGTTTACGAATAAACTCCACAAGATCTTTGGCAAAAACATCGACGGAGAAAAAACCATGTCCATTGGTACTTAGGCCATGTCCTCGAACATCAATGGCGATGCCTGTATAATCTTCGTCGAGTTGCAGGAGTTGTTGTTTCCAGGTGTTTTTGTTGAAGGGAAAACCATGGATGAAAATGACTGTTTTCGGAGAGGGGTATAATTTGCTTGGGCGAATATAGTAGGAGATGCTGATATCTCCGATGCGAATTTTACTGAGTTTTAATTCTCTTTTGCTCATGAATGCTAACATTTGTCCGTGTCTGAAAAAAAAAGTTGATATTTTAAATATAATATTATCAACGAGATAAAAGAAATGTTGTTGTATAAAGTTTAAAAAAGAGAAAAAATGTTTGTTAAATCGATAAATATAACGATATTTGCATCACCAAAACGGAAAAGGATAACGGATTTGTTTTGGTTGCCTAGCGCTCCTAGCTCAATTGGATAGAGCATCTGACTACGAATCAGAAGGTTAGGGGTTCGACTCCCTTGGTGCGCACAAATACAGTTTTTGTATTGTTAAAAGAGGCATTCCTAGCTCAATTGGATAGAGCGTCTGACTACGGATCAGAAGGTTAGGGGTTCGACTCCCTTGGAGTGCACAGATAAAAGCCAGTCAATTTGATTGGCTTTTTGTTTTTAGAAGAATTATTGCAAGGTAGTCGATGGAAGGAGGGAACTTCTTTTTGAAAAAAAATTTGTAAAAAAACGAATTCTGACTATATTTGCGTCACCAAAACACATGGGACAGAGTTCTAAACGTAATGGTTTATTGCGCTCCTAGCTCAATTGGATAGAGCATCTGACTACGGATCAGAAGGTTAGGGGTTCGACTCCCTTGGAGCGCACAACTGAAAAGCCTAGTCATCATCTGTGATTAGGCTTTTATTTTTTAACTCGTTTTAATTTCTTAAATAAAACTATGCTAAACCTTGTAATATTTGGCCCTCCGGGTGCAGGTAAGGGAACCCAATCTGCAAAGCTTATTGAAAAATATCAATTGGTTCATGTTTCAACTGGTGATATTTTTAGAGCACATATTAAAGGTCAAACGCCACTTGGTCAACAAGTGAGCCAGATTATTGCTGAGGGAAATTTAGTGCCAGATTCGATTACGATAGCAATGCTGGAAGAGGAAGTAAAGAAAAATCCGGATGCAAAAGGATTTATTTTTGATGGATTTCCTCGTACTGTTGCGCAAGCTGAGGCGTTGGATGCTTTTTTAGAAGGTATCAATACGTCAATCTCAGTAGTAATCGCACTGGATGTGAATGAGGATGAATTGAAAGCACGCATCGCTAAACGTAAGGAAATTTCTGGTCGTGCGGATGATGATGCTGATAAATTGGTGAAGCGTATTGATGAATATTTCACAAAGACGATTCATGTGTTGCCGTATTATGAGGCACAAGGTAAACTTTCTAAAGTGAATGGTATCGGTGATATTGATTCTATCTTTAAAAGTTTAACAGATATCATCGATAATTATTAATTAAGATAAGTACTTTTTAGACTGTAATAAATTGTAATGGCGCAAGGTTCGAATTTTGTTGATTATGTGAAAGTGTGTTGTCGTTCTGGACATGGTGGGGCAGGTTCGGCTCATTTGCACCGTGACAAGCACACAGCTACCGGTGGACCCGATGGTGGTGACGGCGGTCGTGGAGGGCATATTATACTGAAAGGAACGACTAATCTCTGGACGTTACTCCATTTAAAATATCGTAAGCATATTATTGCGTCAAACGGTGAGTCTGGCGGCAGTTCTTTGCGTACTGGGGCAACTGGACGTGATGAGATCTTGGAAGTGCCATTGGGTACGATTGCGAAGGATGCAGAGACGGGAGAGGTGTTGTTCGATATCACAGAAGACGGTGAAACCAGGATATTGGTTCCGGGAGGAAAAGGCGGGCTGGGTAATTGGCATTTTAAGTCGCCAACGCAGCAGACACCGCGGTTTTCGCAACCTGGTCTTCCAGGTAAAGAGCAGTGGATGATTCTCGAATTGAAGGTTCTTGCTGATGTTGGACTGGTTGGATTCCCGAATGCTGGTAAATCAACGTTGTTGTCAGTGGTCTCTGCTGCGAAACCAGAAATCGCAAATTACCCCTTTACAACACTGGTACCTAATTTGGGTATGGTGAGCTACCGGGATAACCGTTCCTTTGTTATGGCCGATATTCCGGGTATTATCGAAGGCGCTTCAGAAGGAAAGGGATTAGGGTATCGTTTCTTGCGGCATATTGAACGAAATTCAGTTTTGCTGTTTATGGTGCCTGCCGATACCGATCGGACGATCCGTGAGGAGTACGCGATTCTATTGAATGAACTGACAGCGTATAATCCAGAATTGGCAGATAAACCCAAATTGCTTGCTATTACCAAGTCTGATATGCTCGATGAGGAGCTGGAGAAGGAAATGGAGCAGGAGCTACCGGAAGATGTACCCTATATTTTCATTTCTTCGGTGACAGGTAAAAATATATTGCCATTGAAAGATATGATCTGGAAAGCAATCAACTCTTAAAAGTTGAATACATAAACAGAAAAGGCGCTTCATCGGTATGGAGCGCCTTTTCTGTTTCTATTAAATGCTTTATGTTGCTAAAAAAAGAACATTTTATAAGTTTTTTTGTTAATTTCATGCTATTATTTTATTCCTGATGGAAGGCTGGTTTTTAGCCCCATTACCAAATTAAATCTAAATGAAAACAGCAGACGAAAAGTATTGCGTAGAATGTGGCAAGTTGATCAATATCAAGGCCGAGGTTTGTCCCTATTGTGGCGTAAGACAGCCTATATTTTATGCCAACCAACCCTTTCAGCAACAAAATAACACGTTTCAGGATGACAGATGGTTGCCGGCATTGTTATTTTGCTTTTTTCTAGGCCCTTTTGGAGCACATCGGTTCTATTTGGGGCAAATTGGTACCGCTGTTATTCAGCTGCTTACCTTGGGCGGTTGTGGTATCTGGTATCTGATCGATTTGATAATGATTCTTGTCGGAAAATATAAGGATGCAGATGGCAATTACATTAAGAGTCCTATAAACAATAGTTAATGATTTATATCCTGCTGAAATACCTTAAATATCATTGGATCTATTCGTTGGTATTGGGGTATTTCGGGATTGCTATAGGCTTATATCTTTTCACGGATATCCATATTCTTGTTCCTTGCCTTTGGAAGGCTGCAAGTGGCTATGATTGCCCGGGATGTGGTCTTACTACCGCTTTGATTGCTTTGTTGCGCTTGGAGTTTCGAGAAGCCTGGCTAGAGAATCCATTGATTTATATGCTTGTCCCGTTATTGACAGGTCTGATTTTGAGAGACTTTGCAACGTTTTGGAAGAAAGAATTAGTTGAAGAATAAAAAAATAAAAAATGTTTTCACTTTTAAGTGATATGTCGTAACTTTGTCTCCCGTGAAAATTAAAGTAGAGTCTTTATTGGTAGGTGCCTTAGGAAACGGTTTGTCAATCGTGATGATGCATTGTTAATTGATATTTAGCCCATTTGAGGGCTTTTTTTATATCCAATCAAGAACGCTTTAAAATTCATAAAAGTAAGGATACACATTTTATAATATTACATCGATAATGACCAACTACAGCAAATTGCCTGCAATTTTAGTTTTAGAAGATGGTACAGTTTATCACGGTAAAGCCGCTGGTAAAATTGGTACGACTACTGGGGAAATCTGTTTCAATACAGGAACAACTGGTTATCAAGAGATTTTCACAGATCCATCTTATTTTGGACAAATCATGGTAACCACCAATGCTCATATTGGTAACTATGGTATTGATGAGGATGATACCGAATCAAATCAAATTCAGATTGCGGGACTAGTTTGTAAGAACTACAACATCAACTATAGCCGTAAAATGGCTGATGAATCTATCCAAAGCTACTTTGAAGAGGGTAATTTAGTTGGTATTTCTGATGTGGATACCCGTTCATTGGTGCGACATATCCGTGATAAAGGTGCGATGAATGCGATTATTTCTTCAGAAACATTGGATGTTGAGGAATTAAAGCGTCAATTGGCTGAAGTTCCTTCAATGGATGGACTTGAGCTGTCTTCAAAAGTAACAACAGCTGAGCCTTATTTCTTCGGTAATGAAAATGCTTCGTTACGTGTAGCGGTTTTGGACTTGGGCATCAAGAAAAATATCTTGCGCAATTTTGAGGCTCGTGATGTATATACAAAGGTTTTTCCTGCGAAAACAACATTTGAGGAAATGGAGAAATGGAATCCGGATGGTTATTTCATTTCCAATGGTCCTGGCGATCCAGCACCGATGGATTATGCAATCGATACGGTAAAAGCTATTTTGAATGCAAATAAACCGATGTTTGGTATTTGTTTAGGTCACCAGATCTTAGCATTGGCAAATGGTATCCGCACAAGCAAATTGCATAACGGACACCGTGGTATCAATCACCCGGTGAAGAATATTATCGCCAACCGTTGTGAAATCACTTCGCAGAACCACGGTTTTGGGGTTGTGGCTGAAGATATCCAAAATTCTGAAAACGTCGAAATTACACACGTTAATTTGAACGATCAGTCTATTGAAGGTATCCGTATCAAAGGACAGAAGGCATTTTCGGTGCAATATCACCCAGAATCATCACCGGGTCCACATGACTCACGCTATTTGTTTGATGATTTTGTAGCGATGATCAAAAACTAAATTGTACAATATTATATAAAAAACCCTTCAGATCTTGAAGGGTTTTTTATTGTATTTATTTGAACAGTTATGCCGATGGGGCATATTTAATTCATAATAAATAGGGGAATAAATACATTTTTTATTATATTTGATTGTGAAAAATGTCTGTAGACAAGAGTGTGTCTTATCTACACTAAGTAATGAAAATAAATTATAGTCTAATAAAGAGATGAGTTTAATTATCGATGTTCATGCGCGTCAAATTTTGGATTCGCGCGGTAACCCTACAATTGAGGTAGATGTTACTACACAAAATGGTTTTGTTGGTCGTGCAGCTGTTCCTTCAGGTGCTTCAACTGGTATTCACGAAGCAGTAGAATTGCGTGATGGTGACAAATCAAAATATCTAGGAAAAGGTGTTTTGAAAGCGGTTGAGAATGTAAACACTACAATTGCAAAAGCACTAGAAGGTGTAGATGTTTTCGAGCAAAATGCCATCGATAAAATCATGATTGATTTAGACGGTAGCGAAAATAAAGGAAACCTGGGTGCAAATGCTATTTTAGGAGTTTCTTTAGCTGTAGCGAAAGCTGCTGCTCAGGAGTCACGTCAACCATTATACCGTTATATCGGTGGTGTAAATGCGAACACGTTGCCTATCCCTATGATGAATATCATCAATGGTGGTTCACACTCTGATGCACCTATCGCATTTCAGGAATTTATGATCATGCCTGTGGGTGCGCCTTCATTTTCTGAGGCTTTGCGTTGGGGTACTGAGGTTTTCCATACCTTGAAAAAAATCTTACATGACAGAGGTCTTTCAACTGCAGTAGGTGATGAAGGTGGTTTTGCGCCAACTTTTGAAGGTACTGAGGATGCTATCGAAACAGTTTTGAAAGCGATTGAAATCGCTGGTTACAAACCAGGTCAAGATGTTTGTTTAGCGTTGGATTGTGCTTCTTCTGAGTTCTACAAAGACGGTAAATACGATTATACGAAGTTTGAAGGTGATAAAGGTGCTGTACGTTCTAGTGAAGAACAAGCAAGCTATTTGGCTGAATTAACAGCTAAATACCCTATTATTTCTATCGAAGATGGTATGGCTGAAGATGATTGGGCTGGATGGAAAACATTGACTGATAAAATCGGTGACCATGTTCAATTAGTAGGTGATGATCTTTTTGTTACAAATACAAAACGTCTTCAACAAGGAATTGATACCCATACAGCAAATTCAATTTTAGTAAAAGTAAATCAAATTGGTTCATTGACTGAAACGATCAATGCGGTTACTTTAGCTCAAAATTCTGGCTATACTTCTGTGATGTCACACCGTTCGGGCGAAACTGAAGATGCGACTATCGCTGACTTAGCTGTAGCATTGAACTGTGGACAGATCAAAACTGGTTCTGCTTCACGTTCTGACCGTATGGCTAAATACAATCAATTGTTGCGTATCGAAGAAGAATTGGGTGGTAATGCCCGTTTCATCGGTAAAAACTTTAAATACGCTAAAAAATAAGTTAAAGTTTGATTTTTAATAAAAAAAGCCGAAGTATCTTCTACTTCGGCTTTTTTTGTGGGCAATTTTTTTTCTATTGGTGCATCGGGGACCGGATCTGATAACCTGTCTTAGAATAAGGTATTTCCTGTGTTTTTGTTGGGATAGGTTAGATCCAAGTCGAATGTTGTATTCAGTTTTTTGATAAAATGTGTCGCCAGTAACGGTGATTCCACCTCAATATTCTGGTGGATAAAGAAATACAATTTTTGCAACCCGTTTTCCCGCCATAGTTTCAGAACATCAATCCATTGATCCAGTCGATCATAGTCTGATGCATGATTTGCACCTACATACCGTACGAAAGCAGTCGGCGTGGTCAAGCGCATATGGAGCATATCTCTCCGACCTGCAGTATCGACCAGTACATTGGTCACATTGGTTTCCTCCAACAGTGCATAGAGTTCTTTTGTTACTTCGGGTTTGGAAAACCAATCTTTATTTCGGACTTCCAACGCTAGCGGGACTTCTTTTGGCCAGTCATGAAGAAATAGTTTTAAACGGGCCATGTCCTTTGGATTATAATTGTCGTGCATCTGAAGAAAAGCCATTCCCAGTTTTTCATCGAAATGAACAATGGAGTCCGTAAATAATTTTACTTTATCACCCGTATTCAGTAGTCTGCTGAAATGGCTGATGGATTGTGGTATTTTTGGGAAGAACTTGAAGTTAGCAGGTGTTTTCTTTTTCCAGGTCTCTACCTGGTCTATGCCAGGTGAATTGTAGAATGTAGCATTGAGTTCAATGCTGTTAAACTGTGTGGAGTAATAAGCAAGTTCGTCTTTTGTCCCTCTGGGATAAAAGCCTTTTAAATCTTGTTTATTCCATTTTGCACAGCCTACATATACCTCAAAAGGCTTGTCTATTTTGAAGTGCTGTAATAAGGTTAAGGTTTCTGGTGTAGTAGGAGGAAGGGTAAAATCGATTTCCTCGGGATGTTCTACTTGGCCGAATTTCATATCAGTTTTTTCTTAATTTATAATCAAATAATAGATGAGCCAACAACGCCAACAGCGTATAACATGTGCCTACGAAAATAACACCGGGCCATTGGAAGTGTTGCCATGTTTGTGCAGCAAAAAAAGTGCCTGTTGATCCACCAATAAAATAGCTGACCATATATACGGTATTTAGTCGGTTGTTGGCACCGAGGTTTAGCGCATAGAAATCGCTTTGATTCAGGATATGCATCGACTGTAGGCCAAGATCGATGAGAATAACACCAAGGATCAGGCCCCAATAGTAATTGCCGAAGAGGGCGAATAATAACCAGCTGATTAACATCAATAGGATCGCGTACAAGATGATTTTTGCTTTGCCTATATAAATGGTTAGTTTATTGACGAAAGCAGCGGCAAGCGCCCCACAGGCACCGACGAGGCCAAAGGCTCCAGCAGTTGCCGGGCCATCAAAGAAAGGTGGGGCTTCAAGATGGAAAACAAGCGTTGTAAAAAATGCAGAAAAAGCCCCAAATCCCATGGCTCCACGAAATGCAGCCAACTGTAATACAGGTTGTTTCCTGGCAAAGTTCCAGACTGATCGCATCAATTCCTGATAAGAACCTTTAAAATTAGGCAGTACCTCTGGTAGCTTGAATGCGATGGTGATGGCTGTTATGACCATAATTGCTGACGCTATCCAATACATTTCGCGCCAGCCAAAGTAGGAGCCGACAAACCCGCTTACAACCCTAGAGAGTAATATACCGATCAGCAGACCCGACATAACCATACCTATCGCTGAAGCCTGCTTTTCTTTGCTCGCAAGTTCGGCTGCCATGGGCACAAAAACCTGTGGAATAACAGACGTGAAACCTATCAGAAAGCTGAATAGCAAGATAGATAGGATAGAAGTGGACATGGCCATGCCTACCAAAGAAAAAATAATGAAAAAGAAATCGATCAAGATCATTTTCTTTCTTTTAAACATATCCCCTAAAGGAACGATCAGTAACAGGCCAAAGGCATATCCGATCTGCGTTAACATGGCCGAATTACTGACCATAGCCTCGTCAATATGTAGGTCTTTGGCAATCAAGCCCAATAGTGGTTGATTGTAATAATTATTGGCGACAACTAAGCCTGTGGCGATGGTCATCAGCCACAAGGTTGCTTTGGATATTTCGTTTTTTGAATCTATTGTTTGCGACATGAGCAATTAATGTAATTCATCCCAGAGATCCTGAAATTGCTGTTTCAATGTTGCAACTTCCTGTTCCAATTGTCCAATTCGATCGAGTAAGATCTGGTCGTTCGAGGAACTGCTCACCGGACCATTATTTTCATAGGTCTCCAGATTGATTTCTCCTAATAAATGGATGTAGCGGACTTCTTTATGTCCCATTTGTTTAGGTAAGGACTTAAGATAGCCTTCTTGTGCCAATTTTTCCAATTGTTCATTGATTTCGCCCAACGATTCAAATTCATAAAGTCTTCCGGAGTTTGAATTAATTTCGCCGGCGGTCAGCGGTCCTCTGAGTAGCAATAAACAGACAATGGTTAATTCAGAGGGAACCAGTGGAAATTGTATGGCAAAATTGTGTTTGTACTTTGTTACGCGAGATCCACCGCCAACAACTGTCGAGATTAAGCCCTTTTTCTTTAATATATCCAATGTCGCAATAATATCTTCTTCCGTATATTGTACAACCGGTTTGCGGGAAGTCTTTTGGTTGCAAGCAGCTTGTAAGCTGTTGATTGTCATTGGATAATATTCTGGAGTTACTTTTGATTTTTCGATTAGTGAGCCTAGTACACGTTGTTCCATGGCAGACAATTGGGGCAAATTAGTTGTTTCCATTTATTTTGAAGAATATAAATTTATGATTGAATGCAAGTATGCTGTTATGGCAACATAACATTGGCTTGCTGTTTTGTTTCTTCTCAAAGATGCCCTTTTTCTCATATAACTCCAAAAGATCTTTTTCTTATCTTCGCATGAGTAATAGAAGATTTTAAGGTGCTTAAGATAGCTTTTCGTCAAGAATTTGTCCACCCCGTCAAAGAGGGGCATCGATTTCCGATGCTGAAATACGAGTTGATTCCTTTACAGTTAAAACATGAGGGTCTGGCAGATGAGTCAAGTTTTTTCAGTCCTGAGCTCGCGAGCTTTGAGACATGCTGTTTGGTCCATGATCCAGTGTATGTAAAGCAGTTGTTTGAGCTTACTTTGGATTCCAGGATGGTCCGTAGAATAGGTTTTCCATTAAGTCAAAGCCTTGTTGATCGGGAGCGATATATCCTAGATGGGACGATCCGTAGTGCTAAATATGCACGTGAGTATGGTGTTGCTTTTACCATTGCAGGGGGGACACATCATGCCGGTTATGATTTTGGTGAAGGCTTCTGTCTGATGAATGATCAAGCGACTGCCGCCGGCTACTTATTGAAGTATAAATATGCTAGCCGTATTCTCATCATTGACCTGGATGTGCACCAAGGAAATGGTACCGCCCATATTTTTGAAGGGCATAACCAGGTGTTTACCTTTTCAATGCATGGTGAGAAAAACTATCCCTTTGTCAAACAGCGTTCCCATTTGGATATTGGCTTAGCAGATCATATTACGGATATGGAATATCTCACTTTATTGGAAGAAAGTTTGGCTGATGTATTTCGGGAATTTGAGCCTGATTTCGTTTTCTACCAGGCTGGGGTCGATATTTTGGAAACAGATAAGCTGGGTAAATTGAACTTAAGCAGCAGTACCTGTCATCGAAGAGATGAATTGGTCTTTCAAATGTGCCATAAACAAAATATCCCTGTTCAAGTAAGTATGGGCGGAGGTTATTCTCCTGAAATTAAAGATATTGTCAATGCACATTGTCAGACTTTTAGAATAGCAATAGATATATATAATTTATAAGATAAGAAATATGTTTTTTCACCAAGATGCAACTTTTGAAGCGTTATCTATTCATCGTGTAGGCAATAAAGCGCAAGATGAATTTTATATTTTGTCGGATGCCCCGGTATCTCTTGAAGGAGATGACGTGTTACCTGGACTCCTGATGCAGTATTTTATGAGCCCTTTTGCAAAGGTGAATGAAGTATATCGTTTATATCATCCCAATGGAGAGTTGGAGCTGAATGAGATTTTCTATTTTGCAAGACAGTATTTTAAGGAGCAGCTTCCATTTCATGATTTTTCCCAACAAATTTCAAAACACCTTTATGAGGTATCCAATCATCCTAAAATTAAAGCTGGAGAGGTGTATGTAGTTGCCTTAAAAAATGTGCAGATCGAAGGGGAAGAACATGATGCGATTGGTATATTCAAATCTGAGAATAAAGAGACTTATCTGAAAGTATATCCGGAGCAAGGTGCTTTTATGTTGGAATATGAGCAGGAGGCGATCAATATCAATAAACTGGACAAGGGCTGTATTATTGTCAATGTGGAAGAAGAAGAGGGGTATAAGGTGCTGGTTCTCGATCAGACAAACCGTCAACAGGAGGCTGTATATTGGAAAGATGAGTTTCTGCAGCTTCGCGTGCGTAACGATAATTTCAATCAAACGGGGAATTACCTGAAAGTGTATAAGAACTTTGTTCAGGAAAAATTAGACGAAACGTTTGAATTGGAGAAAGCGGACAAGATTGATCTGATGAACAAATCCATGAATTACTTTAAGGAAAAGGAAACTTTTGTCCAGGAAGAGTTTGAGGAGGAAGTCTTGGGCAACCCGCAGGCGATTGCTTTATTTCAGGACTTTAAAGCTGGTTTTGAAGATGAATTTGACTCTCCATTTCAGGCAAGTTTTGAAATAGCAGATAAAGCGGTAAAAAAAATGGAATCTTCTTACAAGTCTGTTTTAAAGCTGGATAAGAATTTTCATATCTATGTTCATGGTAAACGTGAATATCTTGAGAAGGGTTATGATGAGGATAAAGGCATGAATTATTACAAGGTCTATTTTGAGAACGAAAGCTAATCGTTTTATATCATTATTTGAATGGAAAAGCGCAATAAAATAGCTGTTTTCACACTGCTGTTACTGCTGATTGGAATTTTTATTTTCTCCCTGATTGAGAAACATAGCCAATGGATTGAGGTGTTTTATGCGCGCGGCTTTTACCGTTTCTATAGCCATGTGCCAAGATTTATTTTTGGTTATGTTCCTTTTAGTTTAGGTGATCTATTTTATGCTATAGTAGTTGGGTTGCTACTTTATTCAATTGCTAAATTGATCGGAAATTTATGGAAAGGAAGATGGAAGAATTCCTTTCGTCCGGTTCTACTTATCATAAATTTGTTATTGGGTCTCTATTTTTTCTTTTACCTATCTTGGGGCCTGAACTATTATCGTGAACCAATCAGTACCAATGCCAATTTGCAAGTTGATAGCTTAAAGTTAGCCGATTATCTCGTGGTTTTGAATGCGTTTCTGGATAGTACAAATAACTTGCGGGAGCATGTAGATCCATCCCAATGGGAAGAGCATAAAGAAACTATTCAAACGGATTTGAGTACATGGGTACAACAGGATACGGCTTTTGCTGATTTCTTGTCAAGGGGTCAAATTAGGGCAAAATCACCAATAAATAGCAGGATAGTCTCTTTTTTTGGTGTCTCGGGCTATTTTAATCCATTTACTCATGAAGCACAGGTTAATAAAGCAATGCCAGTAACCTTTTTACCTTTTACTACAGTGCATGAACTTGCGCATCAACAGGGAATTGGTTTTGAAGACGAGGCGAATTTTATAGCTTTTGTTCGCTTACAGCAACATCCGCAGTCCTTCTACCGATACTCGGCTTATCTACAGACCACGCTTTATATGTTACGTGAACTGCAGGGTATGTATCCTGATTTAGGAAAGGATTACAAGGGAAGATTAAGCGCGAAAGTATTGAAAGACGTGGAAAAAGAAAGGTATTTTTGGAGTCAATACACGGGTTGGGTCGACGATGTGATGGGATTGTTTTATAATCAATACCTGAAACATAACAATCAACAGGAAGGAATAGCACGGTACGATCGGATGACGCGGTTGGTATTGGCCTATGAGCTTAAAAGAAGAGGATGTAGATAATAATGAACCCATAAAAAAGGCGTATTATTTTCTAATACGCCTTTTTTATGGGTTAAGGATTTCGTTATTGTGTTGAAATTAGTTCAAATGTACCCTCAGTTCCGGCACTGCCAGAATAAATCTGTCCTTGAGGTAACCCTCTCAATCCGGTGGGAGCAGTTTTAATCCGATCATAGATGTTTCTCAAGTCTGTGTTTGCATTGACAGCGCGGCCACCTGCAGCTACGTCTCCATAGATATAGTTCGCCGCTTTTTTGTTTGTTGTTTGCGGTTTGAGACTGCCATCTGTTAAAGTGACTTTAATTTTTCCTCCGTTCCCATTGGGAAAAGTTTTGGTACCATTAAAAGCGTCATCTCCTTTTGCAATGATATAAAGGGAACCTAATTTTTGAAAATTAGCATTGATGTCAAAGTTTGCACCGTTATTCTTTCCATCGGTTCCATAGATGGTTGCCTTATTTCCAATTTCAGCGTAACCAATCGTTAGCTTGACATTTTTCTTGCCATAGAACGAAAGGGTCGCATTGTCTTTCATGATTAAAGTATCGATGTGCATGACGACAGTTGAGTCTCTATTATCGATATTTTTTTTTGCCTTTTTGCCAATTTCCAGTTTAGAAATATGTTGTGTTTCTTGTGCTTTCCCAGTGAAGGTCATTGCAAAGCAAAGAAAAAAGCCTAGAATAAATTTAAATTTCATAAAACTTTTAATTAATTGTAACTAACTAGTAGTTTGACAAATAAAAGGTAAAAGAGTTTAAATTTTAGCGAGATATTTTACAATTAATTTGGCAGTTTTCTCTGATGCGCCAGGAGAACCTAATTTCTCGGCCAAAATATCGTAGTTTTCCATCACACTTGCGCGATGAGCTTTATTATTGATAAGTTCACCTACTTCATATGAAATATCGTATGCCGTGCAGTCGTCTTGAATCAATTCCCTCACTGATAAGAAATTATTAATTAGATTCACTAGAGAGATAAATTTAACCTTGATGACTAATTTGGCTATCCATACAGATATTTGGTTAGCCTTATAAACGACAACCTGAGGTACCTTCAGAATACCTGTTTCAAGAGTAGCCGTTCCACTTGTAACGACTGCGGCTTCTGCGTTATTGAGAATATCGTAGGTTTGATCGAAGATCACGGGAATATCAATACCTTTAAAAAACTGCTTGTAGTAGGCTTCATCAAAATTAGGAGCACCGGCGATGACAAATTGATGAACAGGAAAGAAAAACGGAAGTTCGGCCATGATAGGGAGAAGCTTGGAAATTTCCATTTCCCGGCTTCCCGGTAAAAGGGCGATCAGTGGTTTTTCTGAAAGTCCATTTTGTGCTCTAAATTGGGGATTGAAATTATAGGTTGAAATCGCATCCAAAAGCGGGTTTCCAACGTAATCAACGGGCATGCGCCACTTTTTATAAAAATCTACCTCAAAAGGCAAAATACAAAACATATGGTCGACAATCCGTTTGATTTTCTTTACGCGACCTTGATTCCAGGCCCACACTTTTGGGGAAATATAGTAGCATGTTTTGATTCCATGTTTTTTTGCAAAATCAGCAATTTTCAAATTGAAGCCCGGGAAATCTATTAGAATGACGGTGTCTGGTTTTTCTTTTAAGAGATCATTTTTAACAAGTTTGAGATTCCTAGATATCTTTGGCAGATTTTTTAAAACTTCTATAAAGCCCATAAAAGCCATTTCTGAAGTATGTATCAATGCTTTTTTTTCGGCCTCTGCTTGCATTAGATTTCCCCCGACTATTTGGAAAGTCGCATTGGGGTCTTCAATTTTTAATGCTTTAATAAGATTGGCACCATGTAAGTCCCCTGAAGTTTCACCTGCAATAAGATAGTATTTCATATGTCAACGATTTATTCTTTAATGATCATTTGGAATATCTTTTTATCGTTAAAACTGCGTTTCGTCTTAACGATGAGTATTTCATTGAAATGATCGTTTTTGAACTGTTAAAGATAAGATTATTCTAGGTATATGATGACTTTGAACATATTATTCCATATCTTTAATTAAAGATGTTCAACTTTTGAAGAAAAGTATAAAAGCTAAATAGTATTTTTGTCTTATGCAACGATTGTGGTCTTTAATAAGAAATAAGTATTTGTTAGCCGCTTTGGCTTTTCTCGTGTGGATGTTATTTTTTGATCGAAATGACTTTGCCACGCAGTATAGTTATCAAAAGCAGAAAGCAAATTTGGAAAGTGAACGCTCCTTCTATCTGAAGGAGAATGCCGCCATCATTAAGACAATTAACGATATTCGATCAAATCCGCAAGAAGTGCAACGTATTGCTCGTGAGAAGTATAAGATGAAAAAAGATAATGAGGATATTTATGTGATTACTAAAGTAGCAGCTAAAGAGAATCATTAAGATCTACAGTATCGTATAAAATGAAAAACAACGGCCATCATGTTTACATGACGGCCGTCGTTATAAAGTATATAGATATGGGTATTTTAATTTGCGGCTTGCGCTACTAAACCAATGTATAATGGTTTCTTTTCATCATTAGCTTTGCCTATGAGTATCAATGAATAATAATAGCCTTGAACCAACTTAATGTCGCTGCGTGTTGCGATTGTTTTCCCCGCTTTATCACGAGCTGTTACAGTGAATGTGCCACTTTTTTGAGCGATAAAGCCCTGATGGGCACTTGCCGAATTCTGTGTTTCTTGTGCTCTATTTGTCCATTCTGATGGGGAAGTCTGATCGCCTATTTTAAGGCTAACTAAATCCGTACCTTCAGCAAGATTAAAGAAGCGTAAACCAGACTCTGTATTTTTGATGTCTTTATTGATTCGATCTGTAGTGATCACCTGTACGGGTTTGGATTTCGTTCCAAATAAAAAGGATGTATATATGGTGCTGTCTTTGATTGTTACAGTTGTATCCGTTAATTTAGTGTTATATTCAGCGGAAACTGTAATTTTACGTGCTCCTGTAAATAAGCCAATTTGAGCATAACTCTTGAATCCCAGTGGATAATTGGGGTTTTGAAGCGAACCTCCGTCTGCGAAATATATAACTGCATTCGCATCAGTGTATCCATTGACCATGGTAAGCAATGCAGCAGGAATTGGCTGGTCATCGTTATCTTTTAGACAGCTTGTTAGAAAGAAGGCCGCTAAAGCAATAGCAATAAAATTAAATAATCTATAGTTTTTCATAACCGTGTAATATTAAAATCTGTTTTTGTGACTCACATTGCGCTTGTGTTGTCTATTATACGGAGATGACTGACACTTTGCTACAGCGATTTGTAAAAATAATAAAAATCTATAATCAGATCTCGTTTTTTATTCCAATAGCCTTTGCAAGCCAGTTTTTAAAGATGGTGGTTAATCGGATCGGCGGCAGATGAATATGGTTCCTATGCAAAATTTAATCAGTTTGAGGGAAAGGATTTGCTTATGATTGATAAGCAATCCGATTTTGACGTGAGTTTCGTTGAGCACGAGGATTTGGATTGTTAAATTAGTAATCCTAATTTTGAAGTATGAACAATAGAATCAAAAGAATTGCGAAGGGAATGTTTGAGCAGTTTAGGCATCGTAAAATTACGGAATCTGAATTTGTACAGGCGGAGGCAAAAGCGAGGAATCTAGGGGGCTATATGGACGACTTCAACGTATTAATTGCAATGTGTAAGGACACAATTACGGGGAAGTATAAAATGGATAAATGGAATTTATCGATTATTATTGGAACGATACTTTATGTGGTTTCGCCGATTGATGCGATTCCTGATTTTATTCTTGTGGGCGGGTGGATAGATGATGTGGCCATTGTTGGTTATGCGATTCGCAAACTTAGCGCTGAGATGGAACAGTATAAGCGTTCAAAGTTTCCTGTAGAAGCGAGATAAATAAAAAAAGCTACTTTAGAAAAGTAGCTTTTTTTATTTATTATTGAAGTTCAACTAGTGCTTAAAGTGTCTAACACCTGTTGTTACCATGGAGATTCCTTTCTCATTGGCCATATCAATCGACAATTGATCTTTGATTGAACCACCAGGTTGCAATACCGCCGCGATACCGGCTTCTGAAGCAATTTCCACACAATCAGGGAAAGGGAAGAAGGCATCCGATGCCATTGCACAGCCTTTAAGGTCAAAACCGAAAGAAATGGCCTTCTCAATAGCTTGTTTCAATGCATCTACACGTGAAGTTTGCCCTACACCTGAAGCTAACAAAGTGCCATTTTTAGCAAATACAATTGTATTTGACTTGGTGTGTTTTACAATTTTGTTCGCAAAATAAAGATCCTCCAGTTGTTCTGCAGTTGGCTGTACTTGTGTTACTGTAACCATTTGTTCAGGTCCTTCAATCGTATTGTCTTTATCTTGAAGAATGACGCCGTTCAATAAAGTTTTGAACTGTTGTTCTGGCAATGTAACCTCTTTACGAACCAAAATAATTCTGTTTTTCTTTGCGGTAAGTATAGCGATCGCTTCTTCAGAATAAGAAGGTGCAATCAACACCTCGAAGAATAATTTATTGATCTCTTCAGCTGTTGCAGCATCAACTTGACCATTCGTTATTAAGACTCCACCGAAAGCTGAAACAGGATCACATGCTAAAGCATCTAACCAAGCTTGTTTGATTGTTGAACGGGAGGCAACTCCACAAGCATTGGTGTGTTTTAAGATCGCGAATGTAGGTTCTGTGAACTCATCAATCAAAGCAACGGCAGCATCAACGTCAACCAGATTGTTGTAAGATAGCTCTTTACCGTTTAATTTATCAAACATCTTATCTAAATCGCCGAAGAAAACGCCCTTTTGGTGTGGGTTTTCACCATAGCGCAACACCTGCGCTTTTTGCTCAGATTGTTTAAAAACCTGAAGTGGATTTTCTTGATTGAAATAGTTGAAGATTGCTGTATCGTAATGAGAGGATGTATTGAATGCACGTTTAGCAAATTCTTTACGTTGTTCCAATGACGTATTACCTTCTTGGTTTGCTAGTATTTCTTCCAATTCTTTGTAATCATTTTTGGAAGAGATAATAACGACATCGTTAAAGTTTTTAGCGGCAGCCCGGATCAGTGAAATTCCACCGATATCTATTTTCTCGATAATATCTTGTTCCGATGCACCGGAAGCAACAGTTTCTTCAAAAGGGTACAAATCCACAATAACCAAATCGATCTCAGGTATTTCATACTGAGCAAGCTGTTGTTGATCCGACTCAAGCGGGCGGCGTGCCAAAATACCGCCAAATACTTTTGGATGCAATGTTTTTACACGGCCTCCTAAAATAGAAGGGTAGCTGGTGAGGTCTTCAACTGGAACAACATCTATACCTAAATCTTTGATAAATGTTTCTGTTCCACCAGTGGAATAGAAGGTAACACCGTATTTGTTTAATAATTCAACTAAAGGAGCAAGGCCGTCTTTATAATAGACTGAAACCAATGCATTTTTAATCTTTACAGGATGGTTCATTATGATGGATTTGTTTCGTGGCGCAAAGATAGGTATTTAAAATCTTGATATCAATAAATCAAGTACTTTAAATAGAAAGGAGAATCTGTTTACGAGATTCTCCTTTCTACATTGTTTTAATTTTATACCAAATTGAGCTTTAATTTTAGCTCTTCAGAAATTTGGTTGGTGATATCCCAGATTGGTTCTGGTTCATCGGTATTGTTAAATATCACCTGATCGCACGTATCCTGATAGGGAAGTAGGTACTCGTTGTAGGATGGTAGTACATGGTTTATCCATTTGTACATGACATCATCTTCAAAGTAGCCCCGTTCAACTAGATCGCGGTGTAGACGTCTTCTTAATGCGATATCCTGATCAGCGCTTAAAAATATCTTATGATTGATTAAATTATTAATTTCCGTATAATAGAAAATGAATAGGCCCTCAATAATTAAAATGGGTGCCGGTTTAATCTCTAGTATTTTGGGTGTTAATGAAGGGTTGTTAAATGTATACTCTTCTTTATATATTGTCTCACCGTTAAAGAGTGCCTTGATATCTTTATAAAAAGCATCTCTGTCGATTGATGTCGGAATATCGAAGTTATAGAGCCTATTTTCCTCCTGGGTTTTAGTATTGGCAGGGATGTAATAATCATCTTGGGAAATTAAGGTTACCTCATTAGGCTTAAAATGTTTTAAAAAACTATTTAAAAAAAAAGTCTTTCCAGAGCCACTACTTCCGGCAATTCCTATGACATACGGTTTGTTATTCATTCTTACTATGCTATAAAAGCTATTTTATTCTGTTAATTTTCTAGAGGTAATCCATACGCAATTTCGACCTGGAAGCGTTTGTCAAGTGCGCCTATGCTTGCGGCGGCAGACTTTGACAACACGACAATTGCATTTTGGTTTTCGGCATTATCATTAAATTTACCGACCACTTTAGCGTAAGTAACACTTTTGGTCATTGGGTTGGTAATTTTTAGAATAGTACCTACTGGAGCGCTCTTATGAAGAGCAAGGTTGCTTGTACCCTGGGATGAAAGTCCATCAATCCACACACCGATACCACGTTCGGACTTTTCACGAATTCCGTAGCGGTTTGTTGAAATTTGATTTTCTTCTTTATCGTCATTGTCTGTAGAATCAGGTGTTACAATTTCGATTCCTTTAGGTTCAACTAATTTTGGCCGTTCAGGAGGTAGGGGCTGGTTGGGGATCATAAGCTTCATTCCACCGCCAATAACGTTATTTTTTAAATTGTTCGCTTTTTTGATATCTTCAACAGAAATACTGAATCTTTTAGATATGGCATAAAGTGTCTCTTTCTCTCCAACGATATATTCCGTAAAACCTTCTTGCTGTTGCGGATTACGCGGGTTTTGCACTGCCGTATTTCCACGGTCGTTGCTTACTGTTGATTTCGCTTTTCGACCTGTTGGAATCTTAACAATTTGCCCCAGGCTTAATGTTCCATTACCATTTATTTGGGTCAATTGGCCCACCGTTGTTTTATACTTTTTACTTAACTGGTAATAATTGTCTCCTTTTTCAATTTTGAACAACACATATTCTTCCCCATTGATTGCTTCAGTTCCTACTGAATCAGGGATAAAATCAGTACGTAAAGAAGTTGAATTCTTTGCTTCAACTTGTTGAATAGCTAATATCGCGATGGATAGAATAGCTATCTTTTTATATGTTTTTAATTCGAATAAAACTTTCATATATTTTGCAATTATACTAAATACGAAACAAACTCCCGTTTATTATCTGTCAAAAGGAATATTTGTTCGTGAATAAGAAAATAAATGTTGAAGAGCTTTAGTTCCAGCTCGGAAACTGCAATAATAGACTCTGTCAATTTTTCTCTTGTGGATTGCACTAGCCTGATTTGATAACGATTGTTTCTGTCTTTTTCATAGAAAGCCCAAATAAAGTAGTCATTCACCGTATTTATCCAGATTTCACCATCAATTGGGAAGTCCTTCAAAAAAAGGGGAATTTCACCATTGTAGATAATAGGATAGACGAGCTCGCTGGCATAAGGTTTAAAGGGAATTTCATTTTTGCTTTCAATCGACATCGATTGGAGGTTCAAAAATAATTGGAAGCCTTCTGCTATTACTTTTGGTCTAATAAGTACACCTTGATCAACCATACCGATGAATATGTAGTTGAACCAGGTTTCTTGTAGCTGTGGGTTGTAGCAATCGATTACCTGTATGCCTGCGTCGATAGGTGAATTATTGGCAATCTTCTTAAGTATTAATTTTTTGCATTGAATTCCAGCTAGGACCCACTCTTTGGCTATTGCCTTGAAGTCTTGTAATACGTAAGTTCCTTCAAAAGTGACTACATTAAAATAGGGTAGGGTATCGTCTGGGTTTCTGGTCTCCACAGCGATCAATTTATTCTCCGCATCGATTTCTATCCGCCAAATGGGGTATGTAAAAATGAAATTGAATGCTTTTGAAATTGTGTGATTAGCCATGTAATTTTCAATCCAAGGGGACAAACTTAGATAAAGTTACCTTTATATACAAGTATAATCACGCATAAACTAATTTTATCGTGTTTTATGTTTGTTTTCTGCTATTTTTTCTCAAAAAAAAGTCCAGACATCGCTGGACTTTTTTGAGAAAAATATAGTTTAAAATTTTGAACCAATTGTTAGTACAACATTAGTCCGTTGATTTTTTATGTCTGCTACTGGACTAGCATTATTCCAGTAGTTCTCATTAATCAAATATGGGCTTTCTTTGTAGTTGACTGCATTATACGCACCAGTCAGATCAACATACATGCCACGGCCAAGTTTAGCACCAATACCTAAAGATGCTGTATAATTCGTATAGTCTGCATTTTTATAGGGATTACCACTGTAGTTGAAACCAGCTCTTCCGCTGAATACATTGTCAAACATTACTTCACCACCAATTCGGGCATTAAATGCACCTTGGTAAGTATCTTTGATGTTTTGGTTCATGTTCTTTTCTAACGTTTTACTGTAGTTTCCTACATCTTTAAAACGCATAGCTGCATAATCTACCCATTCGACATCAGCGGTTATTAGTCCTCTTGAAAATAATTGGCTCGCCCCAAGAGACAATTTATAGGGGGTATTCATATTATATTCCAAGTAACTGTGTCCTGCGTCATCACTGGTTCTATACTCTTTAAATGATTTGTCTTCATTTGGTCTGAAGTAACGGAACTCAGAATTACTATATGATTCATCCCGGATGCTCATAAATGTAGGTGACTTAGCGGTGAATCCCATGCTAAACGTTGGCGTAAATTTATAGATTACCCCAAGTTTAAAGTCGACACCGGTACCATCAGTGGCTTGCGCATAATCATCATATAATTCATAATCTTTATCCAACATGGCATACTTTTGGGCATTGGTTGGTTTTAAAAATTCTGAATCTTTGTTGATGGCTTTTAATTGGTCGACCGTCATTGTTTGACCATATTCTGTAAACCAGCTGGAATTGTCGTAGCTAAATGCGGTGAAACCTAAAGAGGCTCCTAAATACAATTTGTTACTATAATTGGCTCCAAATGACAATACAGATTCGGATTTACTACCTTTTTCTAGGATGGAATTTACTTGATTAAAGCCATTTTTTCCATCAAAAGTTCCGCCGACAGTAATCGGGATATAGGCGCCTGCATTTTTGGGGTCTACGTCGAATAATAAAGAGTTGTTATAGACTTCCTGGCCCCAACCTTGTGTTCCTCCGACGTCCGAAAGACGGTCTGAATAAGCATCTGATATCGAACTTGTATTATTTACTCCTCGATACTCTAGCAGGTTGTTATAGACATAATTGCGGTTGTAAGCAATACCAACATTAAAATTCAACCAGCCCCTATCCAGGTTACCTCCATTGCGGTAAGTTGGGAGGTGAAAAACGATTCCAGCATTATCTAAGTTGAAATTATTCTTGCTGCTGTTTGAGTTTTGACCAAAATAGTCGGTTTTGTTTTTATTGTTAAGGTACCTACCAGTTACTGATACATCAGACTGATTGAAGTAACCCAAACCTGCAGGGTTACTCGTAATTGAACTTATATCTCCACCTAAGGCAGTTGAAGCATTTCCCATGGCTTTAAAACGAGCTGTTCCGCCATTGTCCCCTTGGGAGAATAAAAGTACATCTTTCGTATATTGCGCTTGAGTAGTCCCTGCTGCACCTAAAACGAATGCAGTTCCAAAAAGTAATTTTTTGATTGTCATATGCTAAAATATCGTCAATAATAATCAGTAGCACACAAGATGCTGTATGCTACTGTTTAAATGCTTTTAACTATCGAGTACGTCCTCCACTTGATCTTGAGCTACCGCCTCCGGAGAAGCCTCCTCCCGAAGATCTAGAACTACCACCTCCAGAAAAACCACCACTAGAGCGTGATGATGAACCACTATCATAGCTTCTTGTTGGCGGAGTATACGAAGGTCTTGACGTTGAGCTTGGGTTGCTGGAACGTGTTTCCATCGAACGGCTCATTGGACGAGATACCTCACCTGAACTGTTTCGTGACCTGGAATCATTATTATAATATCCGCTAGAGGTGCTCCGTGTGTTGTTTGGATAGGAACCATTGACTCTATCTGACGTTCTTGAACGCATACCGTCTGAGTAAGCTCTATTCGACACACCGTCCGAAGTTCTTGTTCTTCCTCCAGTTCTATCGTATGAAGAGCTCCGTGACGATACTGTGCCATCAGAATTTCTTGATCTGCTAGCAACGGATGTAATCCTTCCTCTAGAATCACGTGCTACGCCGGTACGGTCATATCCTCCAGAATTTCGAGCAACGCTGTTGCGGTCATATCCACCTGAAGTTCGGGTTCTTGAGGATGAACTGCGCGTGTTATAGTTGTCTCTGTATACAGATCTACTTGATGCATACCGTGGTCTTGAGTTACCCCAGGAACCACCGCCCCAGTAACCGTTTCCGTACCAACCAGATCCCCAGTAGCCGCCGCCATACCAGCCACCCCAAGGTCTGTAACCGCCATACCAAGGAGATCCCCAGCCCCAGCTAGATCCCCAACCCCATCCGAGGCCGATAGACCAAGATGAACCCCATCCAGAGTTCCATCCCCATCCCATTCCGAACGATGGGCCGTATCCGTACCAACCGCCGAAACCATAACCATACCATGGATCAAAAAATGGGTCGAAATACGTCATGCCCGGACTAGCGTAATAGAAACGGTTGATACGATTGGCATATTCAAGATCTTCATAGGAATCATTGTTGTAATCCTGATCAGAATATTCGTCATCATAGTAACCGCCTTGCGCTTGCCCGTTTGGTTGGGCCTGATCTGCATCTGTGTAATAGTAATCTGGGCTTTGATAAACCTTTTGTCTAGCTTGCCCATTATTGCCATAGACATCGTCGCCATAGATTTGCCTACTTGTACCGCAGGAACCAAGCATGAACGCTCCTGTTATGGCAAGTGCTCCGATAAATAATCTATTTTTTTTCATAATATCCTAAATCCTTATTTTCGATTATACAGCCTTATTTACTATCTTAGACGCAAATTTCTCAAGGGGGTTTAATCGAAGTAATCAAAAATACAAATATTTTTTATTGAACGCTTTTCGTATTAGAATTACAGACGAGATTTAACGTAATAATGTTACAATAATTTATCAATTTCATATGAGTAAAGGAATAAGAAGTCGTGCTGAAGATTATTCACAATGGTATAACGAGCTTGTGATTAAAGCTGATCTAGCTGAAAATTCAGCTGTACGAGGCTGTATGGTGATTAAACCCTACGGATACGCTATCTGGGAAAGGATGCAAGCGATCTTAGATAAAAGATTTAAAGAAACAGGTCATAGCAACGCTTATTTCCCTTTATTCATTCCCAAATCGTTTTTTTCTAAAGAGGCGGCGCATGTGGAAGGCTTTGCTACCGAATGTGCTGTAGTAACTCATTATCGATTAAAAAACGATGGTACAGGTAAGATCGTCGTGGATGAAGACGCGAAATTGGAGGAAGAGTTGATCGTGCGTCCGACTTCCGAAACGATTATTTGGAACACTTATCGTGGATGGATTGAATCTTATCGTGATCTTCCAATTTTGGTCAATCAATGGGCGAACGTTGTACGATGGGAAATGCGTACACGTCTTTTCTTGCGTACTGCCGAGTTTTTATGGCAGGAGGGCCATACAGCCCATGCAACAAGAGAAGAGGCTATTGAAGAAACAGAACGTATGCTTGATGTGTATGCTGAATTTGCTGAAAAGATACTGGCTGTGCCTGTTGTACGTGGTAGAAAAACAGAAAACGAGCGTTTTGCGGGTGCCTTGGATACGTATTGTATTGAAGCATTGATGCAGGATGGAAAGGCATTACAAGCAGGAACTTCTCATTTTCTTGGCCAAAACTTTGCAAAGGCGTTTGACGTGAAATTTACTTCTAAAGAAGGTAAATTGGAACATGTTTGGGCTACTTCCTGGGGTGTTTCTACACGTCTGATGGGCGCATTGATTATGGCTCACTCAGATGATCAAGGATTGGTATTGCCGCCAAAATTAGCACCAATTCAAGTTGTCATCGTTCCGATTTTTAAGACTGAAGAAGAAAAAGCTCAAATCGATGCATTTGTGAATCAGTTGACCAATGAATTGCGTGTGAACGATATATCGGTAAAATACGACGATCGGGATACACAACGTCCAGGTTTTAAATTTGCAGAATGGGAGTTAAAGGGTGTTCCTGTACGTGTAGCTGTTGGAGCGAGAGATATGCAAAATGGTACGGTAGAATTGGCGCGTCGTGATACTCAAACGAAAGAAACGGTTGCTCAGGAAGGCTTGGCTGGTACCATTGTACAATTGCTGGATACAATACAAGAAAATATATATCAAAAAGCGTTAAATTTCAGGACATCTCATTTTACTGAAGTGAATTCTTATGATGAGTTTAAAGAAGTACTGGAAGGTAAGGGTGGTTTTATCTCTTGTCATTGGGATGGAACAACAGAAACGGAAAAACGTGTAAAAGAAGAAACTAAGGCAACAATTCGTTGTATTCCTTTGGATGCGAAGGAAGAGGAAGGTATCTGTATCTTTACAGGGAAACCTTCAAGTCGACGTGTACTGTTTGCAAAAGCTTATTAATAAATAGTGTTGTCATAATATGAGGATACTCATTTTGGGATGCGGTTGGCTCGCAGAATCTTTTGCGATACATATGAAGCATCAAGGCCATGAGGTTTGGGCTAGTACAACAACATCTGAAAAATACCATCGGCTTAAAGCCGATGGTATTTTTTCGTTTATTTTAGACTTTGATTATGAAAATTTTCCAGCACAGGTAGATTTACCTGCTCAATTTGACTTCGTATTAAACAGTATACCGGCAAGTCAGAAAAATAGTGTAGCGATCCTTGAAAACAGATTTACGAATATCAAATCATTTTATGCGCATACGACATGGAGGAAACAAGTCTTCCTGAGCTCTATTGGAATTTATCCGGACAAAGATGGCGTATTTGATGAATCCTATGCAGATACAACCAAACTTTCATCAAAACTCTTGCTTGCTGAAGCAAGTATGTTGGAATTGGCTGATACTATAATTTATCGATTAGGAGGTTTGTTTGGTAAAAATCGTGTTTTTGCCAAATATTTTTCCGAACGTATTTGTACGACGGGCGAACAACCCGCTAATTTTGTTCATATCGATGATGTGATCAGACTGTTAGAGGCAGCATCTTGCAATGCGCTTAAGCATACTGTATACAATGTTGTTGCTCCCTTACATCCTAAGAAAAAGGATGTTATTCTAGCTTCGGCAAAAAAACATGGTTATGCTTTGCCGCTTGCGTTCGAAGCCGGGGATGTGACGCAAAAAATAGTTAGCGGAAGATTACTTCTAGAGGAACTGGATTATCAATTTGTCCTGCCTGATCCTTTGCAATTTTAATTCATTTTTCTTTTTAAAATAAAAATGAATTTATGATTGTCAGCGTGAAAAAATTAAATAATTTCATTATTTTAACATCAATTCTACTGAGGGAAATTTAAGTAGAAAGTCATATTTGTTGAAATTTATTGATATCGATGGATTTTTTCAAGATATCGACATATTCCTTTAAACAAACCGATAATAGATTTAGTATTTTAACAGCTTATTATAAATAGAGCCATGACAAATGTAGAAAGACATCAATATATCTTAAAACAATTAAAGGAGGTCGGCGTAGTTCAGGTAATTGATCTATGTGAGGAATTGGGCGTTTCCTCTGTAACCATTCGGAAAGATTTGACCTTGTTGGAAGATAGTGGATTGTTGTTTAGAACGCATGGCGGGGCAACACAATATAATCCTTATACGACTGACCGTACAGTATTTGAAAAAGAGAAGCTTCGTTCGGACGATAAAAGCCGGATCGGAAAAAAAGCGGCTGAAATGATTGAGGAAAATGATTCAATCATTATCGCTTCAGGAACGACCATGCAGTCGCTGGCAAAGCAGATCATTCCTAAAGGAAATATCACTGTAGTAACTTCGGCATTGAATGTTGCGATGGAATTGATCAAATATCCTTCGGTTGAAATCATGCAGATGGGCGGAACGCTTCGCAAGACTTCAACATCCGTAACTGGAAAGTATGCAGAGAATTTATTGCAGGATTTTTACTGCAGTAAATTATTTTTGGGTGTGGACGGTATTGACCTAGAATATGGTGTATCAACCTCAAGTGCGCAGGAGGCACAATTAAATCGCATTATGATCGATACGGCTCAAAAGGTTGTTGTACTAGCAGATTCGTCTAAATTCGGACGGCGAAGCTTCGGGCGGATTTGTGGTTTTGATAAAATTGATATATTAATTACCGATGATAAAGTAAATACAAGCTTTGTGGAATCGTTAGAAAAAGCGGGGGTAAATGTTATTGTTGTTTAACACGGCTTAACTAAAAATCAAAGCGTAGCTGCTTATTTTTATCATAAAAAATGTCCCCAAAAGAGTGTTTAACTATTTGGGGACATTTTCTTTATGGATAGTTTTTTTAGCTCAACGCCGGCTCTTGCTGGCTTAAACAGTGGAAACTTCCCAGCCCCCAAATAATGTCGACGGAATTTATTCCTATGACTTTACGTGTAGGGAAACAGCCTTGGATGATATCCAGTGCTCTTTGGTCATTTTTATCGTTGAAGATCGGTACTACAACAACATCGTTTGCAATGTAGAAATTAGCATAAGAAGCAGGTAATCTTGTTTCGTCATAGATGACCGGTGCTGGCATTGGGAGCTCAATGATATGCAGAGGCTCTCCATTTAAGAGTCTAAATGAGCGAAGTGTTGCTAGATTTTCTTGAAGTATCTCATAGTTCTCGTCTGTTGGATCTTCCTCTACAACCGTTAAAACGGTGTTTTCGTTGATGAAACGTGTGATATCATCAATGTGTCCATCTGTATCGTCTCCAACGATACCGTCTCCAAGCCATAAAACCTGTTCCTGACCGTAAAATTCTTTCAAATAGGTTTCTATTTGTTCTTTTGTCAGGTGTGGATTTCGGTTTTTATTCAATAGACAAGCGGTTGTTGTCATGATTGTTCCTGCGCCATTAAACTCAACTGAACCGCCCTCCATGACGATGTCAGGGGTAAATAAAGGAAGGTTAAATTCTTTGGCAATACGCGTCGGAACGACGTCATCCAGGTCGAAAGGAGGGTATTTTCCACCCCAGGCATTATAGCCCCAGTCGACAACTGCTTTTTGATTTGTAGCCTGGTTAATAATAAAAGCGGGACCGTGGTCTCTACACCAAGCATCGTTAGTCGGATTAAAATAGAATTCGATATTGCTAAAATCTGTTGTTACTTCTTTAAGCGCGGTAATAGCAAAATTTTGCATTTCCTCGTTAGCGACGTTAATCCTTACTTTTTGCCCTGCTGCTACGACTTTAATAAATTCGCAATAGGGTTTGTATATTGTTTCGATCTTCCCGGGCCAGGATTCCTCTTTATGTGGCCAGCTCAACCATAAGGCTTCTTGTTTTGCCCATTCTGCGGGAAATGAGAAGCCCTGTTGTTTTGGGGAATTGTCAAAATAGTCCGGTGTGAATGTATTTTTTTGTTCCATACTTATTTTAATGGGATTAAAAAAAGCCATTTCAGTTCGTTTCAGCACAGTTGTGTGCGTTCGAAACTGAAATGGCTAGAATATCCAATATTAGTCTTCGTCAATAAAACGTTTGGTGATCGGTGCGTATGTTTCGATTCTTCGGTCTCTCAAAAATGGCCAATGTTTTCTGAAATAGTCCGATTCATTTAAGTCCAATTCGACGACTTCAATTTCTTCTTTGTCATGTGAGGCAAGGTAAAGTAATTTGCCCTGTCCGTTCGTAACGAAGCTTCCACCCCAGAATTTCATCGCACCATTTTGTTCAAATCCTACACGGTTAACGGATACAACAGGGACACCATTTGCAACGGCATGGGAGCGTTGTATTGTTTGCCACGCATTGTATTGATCTTTGTTGGTTTCTTCATCTTGATCTGTTGCCCATCCAATAGCTGTAGGGTAGAATAAGATTTCGGCACCCATCAATGCGGTAATTCGAGATGCTTCAGGGTACCATTGATCCCAGCAAATTAAAATGCCTATTCTTCCAAATTTTGTTTTGAATACCTTGTAGCCTAAATCTCCTGGGGTAAAATAGAATTTTTCATAAAATGCAGGGTCATCTGGAATGTGCATTTTGCGATATTTTCCTAAATAGGAACCATCTGCATCTAATACAGCGGTTGTATTATGATACAGTCCTTCTGCTCTTTTTTCAAATAATGAAGCGATAATTACGACGCCTGCTTCTTTAGCAACAGCCGATAGGGCGTCCGTCGATGGGCCGGGAATGGATTCAGCCAGTGCGAAATTGTCGTAATCTTCCACATCGCAGAAATATAAAGAGGTAAATAGTTCTTGCAGACACACAATTTGCGCACCTTTTGCAGCGGCTTCTTTTACTTTAGCGATAGCTTTTTCGAGATTCTCTTGTTTGCTTGCGGTACAGCTCATCTGTACAACTCCAACTTTTACTTTGCTCATTCTTTAATGCTTATTTTAATACAGCACAAAGATACTATTCTTAATTTGGATTTGGTTCTGTGGGAAAAACAAAAAGAGCTCTTAGAGCTCTTTTCGTAATCTTGCTACAGGAATATTCAATGCTTCCCGATATTTTGCCACCGTTCGCCGCGCAATATTGTAGCCTTTTTCTTTTAGGATCTCAGTTAGTTTCTCGTCAGCCAAGGGTTTCCGTTTATTTTCTTTTGCGATGCACTCCTCCAATATTTTCTTAACCTCTTTATTGGATACTTCTTCACCGGAATCCGTCTGGATAGCTTCAGAGAAAAATGATTTTAAGAGAAATGTTCCGAATTCTGTCTGTACGTATTTTGAATTTGCTACCCGCGACACAGTTGATATATCCATATCGATTTTGTCGGCGATGTCTTTCAATATCATGGGTTTTAACTTACGATCATCACCCGTGAGGAAATAATCATATTGGTATTCCATGATTGCATTCATTGTTTTTAGTAAGGTTTGTTGACGCTGTTTTATTGCATCAATAAACCATTTGGCTGAGTCAAGTTTTTGTTTGACGAATTGCACAGCCTCTTTCATTTTTTTATCCTTTTGATCTGATTTCTCGTAATGTTCAAACATGTGTTGGTAATCACGACTTATGCGGAGCTCAGGCGCATTTCGGCCATTTAAAGTCAAATGCAGTGTTCCATCATTATTGCTGATATGGAAATCCGGGATAATATGAAGCTGTTTGCCCGCGACTGCACCAGAATCTCCTGGTTTAGGATTAAGTTTTAGGATCTCATTGACGACGTTTTTTAAATCCTCTGATGAAACACCTAAAGATTTTTCTAATTTATCATAATGCTTTTTGGTGAATTCTTCCAGGTAATTCGCTACGACTTTAATCGCGAGTTTGATTGTGGGATTTTGTGTGTCTTTTTTTTGTAATTGGATCAATAGGCACTCTTGTAGGTCTCGTGCTCCAATTCCTGCAGGCTCAAAATCTTGAATTACCTTTAGCATATCAAGTACTTCCTGTTCATCGGTCATTACATTTTGGCCAAAAGCGAGATCGTCGACAAGATTGATGATGGGCCGGCGTAAATAGCCGTCATCATCCAGACTGCCAATAATTTGTTGGCCAATTAAAAAGTGCTTGTCATCTAAAGCTAAAAGGTCTAATTGTTGTTGTAACTGCTCATAAAAGGAGTGCTGAATAGCAACGGGCATTTCTTTCCGGTCGTCATCATCGTCTCCATAGTCATAGCCGTTGCCGTAATCTTTGAAATCATCTTCCTGGATGTAATCTTCTAAACTAAAGTCTTCTGAGTCAAATCCATCTTCATTGTCAAAATTATCGTCTGGATCTTTATCGGGATACTCTTCTATAGGATCGGTCATATTAGTCAAGCTACCATCTTCTAACGCAGGGTTTTCTTCTAATTCTTCCTTGATTCTCGCATCTAATGAAACAGTCGGAACCTGCAACAATTTTATAAATTGTATTTGTTGCGGGGACAATTTCTGTAATAGCTTTTGTTGTAATGTTTGTTTTAACATGCTAATAGTTGACTTTTTTACATCTAAATTTAAACAAATATCATTATTATTTTAAAATAAAATCGATAATAAATAAAAAATGGGTATAATATTTGTGGAACGCGGGAGAATTTATAAACAAATTTGAGACTGGGCTTGTTTTCTCCATACCGCGCTGTTCTTATTTAGTCGTCGTTGTAATTTCCAAAATCCATCCTTTCGAATTATGTTGTATTTTACGGTTGTTTGGCGGGTGTTTTTTATTGTTAAAAAATGTAAATAGTTGATTACAGCGATTTATTTAGTTGTATATTTAGCCCCTGAAAATAGATAAAAAGGCATATTGGACGGGCGTAAAACCTTTTGCTGGTCGGATGTGTTGAATATAAGATAAATTTCCATTTATGTTTAAACGTATTAAGAATAGGATTCTTCGTTATCTCCTTATAGCAATATATTTTATCATTATATTGGTGTGTGCTATACAATTGAATTTTTTGTGGCTCTTTGGTTATTCTCCGACAAAAAAGGATATCGTTATGCCCAGTGTGAATATCTCTACCGAATTATACACGGCAGATAGTGTTTTAATTGGGCGTTATTTCGACGAGGACAGAAATCCAATTCCATTTGATAGCATTCCGAAGTCTGTTACTAATGCGTTGATAGCAACTGAGGATGTGCGTTTTTATAGTCATAATGGTGTTGATTTTTTTGGTCTAGGGTCAGGTATTATCTCTACATTAAAAGGGGATAAGCGGGGTGCAAGTACAATTACGCAACAGTTAGCTAAAAATCTTTATCGTACACGTTATAATAAGGCCGGTGGATTGTTGACGCGTCTTCCCGTCGCGGGCTTGGTGGTCACGAAGTTTAAGGAGTGGATGACGGCTTATAAATTGGAGCAACGTTATTCCAAAAATCAGATATTGGAGATGTATTTAAATACGGTATCCTTCAGTAATAATGCCTATGGGATTGAAACTGCTGCAAAGCGCTATTTTTCAAAAGGAGCCAACCAATTGAATCAGACCGAAGCTGCTGTTTTGATTGGGATGTTAAAAGGTACGACTTTATATAATCCTATTCGTAATCCCGAAAATGCTTTTGTGCGAAAAAACACCGTTTTAAGTCAAATGTATAAAGGTGGTTTTTTGAAAAAAGAGGAGTATGATAGTCTGGTTAAGGAGAAGATTGTTTTGAATACAAATAGTCAAGATCTTAATGCGGGTGGCGATTCTTACTTACGTGCTGCTGTAGCTAAATGGTTGGAAAAATGGTCTGAGGATAACAATTATGATATCTATACAGATGGTTTGAAAATTTACACGACGATAAATTCTAAACTTCAAAAGCATGCTGAAGAGGCTGTGGCGAAACAAATGGTTGAATTACAGCAACGTCTAAATAACACCTGGGAGGGGCAGGAGCCTTGGCGTGATTTATCAGGAAAGGTTATTCCCAACTTCTTGGATAATTTGGCCAAGAAAACTCCTTATTATGCTTTTTTGAGTAAGAAATATGCAAATACCCCTGATAGCATCAATTACTTCCTGAATAAAAAGAAGAAGATCGAAGTCTATAACTGGAAGGATGGCAGTAAGATCGAAAAGGATATGTCTACAATGGATTCTTTGAAATATTATGCCATGATGTTAAATGCAGGTATGATGTCTATGGATCCGTATTCGGGTGAAATTAAAGCTTGGGTGGGTGGAATAAACCATCAATATTTTAAGTATGATCACGTGATGCAGGCGAAGCGACAGGCAGGATCCACATTTAAGCCTTTTGTATACTTGGCTGCCTTGGAGTCAGGGATGTCTCCATGTGATAAGATTACCGACAAGCCTGTTACGATCAAGATTGATAAAGGGGATTCCGTGGAGATATGGGAACCTAAAAATGCAGACTGGAATTTTTCCTATCGTGAAATGTCGTTGCGTCATGCAATGGCACGTTCCATCAATTCGGTTACGGTTCAGTTAACTGATATGGTTACGCCTGCGAAAGTTGTTGATGCGGCACATCGTTGTGGTATCACAAGTAAATTAAATCCGGTTGCCTCTGTAGGGTTAGGACCTAATGATGTTTCTGTTTTTGAAATGGTGAATGGGTACTCAACGATGATGAATCACGGTGAGCGTGTCACTCCTTTATTAGTGTCTAAGATCGAAGATCATGATGGTAATGTGATTGCTACTTTTCAGGCGGAGCGTAAACAAGTGGTGGATAAGCAAGATGCCTGGTTGATGACGTATATGTTGCGTGGTGGTATGGAAGAACCTGGAGGTACATCCCAGGGATTATGGGAATGGGATTTATTTGATAAGGAAAATGAAATCGGCGGAAAGACAGGTACGTCTTCCGAATATGTAGATGGTTGGTATATGGGGGTAACGAAAGATTTGGTTACAGGTGTTTGGGTTGGCTGTGACGAACGGAGTATTCACTTTAAAAATTCTCATTCGGGAGAAGGTTCTCGTACAGCATTACCAATATTTGGGGTGTATATGGAATCGGTTTATAAAGATAAGCAGTTGGGGTATACCCAAGGTAAGTTTCCTAGTCCTACTGTTGAGATTACCAAATCTTACAAATGCGAAACTCCGCGTTATAGTGATCCAGAGCCAGATCAGAGTGATTCTACACAGGTAGAAGAGCCTGCTGATGAGGGATTTATCGGACCTGAGGAAGAGGGAGCGGAGCATCCTGTTGAGCGTAATCATACTGAAGGTGCTGATCGTGGAACGAGTAGCGAAGGGTCATCCTCGTTGGAGGAGGTTGGTAGTCAAAACTGATACTACTTAAAGAGGATTCTATCTGAAAAATAAAGATGGCCGCCTAGTTTAACTAAGGTGGCTTTTTTTATGCTAGGCTGCGTGGTTGGAATCTCTCTTGGCGAACGCTTGGTGTTGCTGTGGAAAAAGATTATTCCAGTTAGGGTTGTATTTACGAATGAGCCGTTCGACTTGCATGGTTGTAAAATGTTGCAGTTCGCTTATTCTCTTATTGGCGGTCTCTGAATTCGTGAAAGATTCTGTGTAGATTATTCGATTTAAACTGGGGCCTTGGTTGAAAATAAAACTATTGGATTGCTGTAATTCCATTACTGTACTAAAGATGTTGGAACTGAGGCCGATTTTGAAGTGTTTACGATTGTTGTCAGTTGATATATATACAATAAAATTGTTCATAATGCTAAATTATTTGGACGTTTAAAATATATTTACTAATTTTATTGGCACAATATTACTAATAAAATTAGTTTTTGCAAAATATTTTTTTGAAAAAATAATATGTCAAATATTTCGTCCAATCTGAAGTTCCTTCGAAAAGGGAAAAAAATCACACAGCAACAATTTGCTGATCTTATGGAAATTAAGCGTGCGTCTGTGGGCGCGTACGAGGAAGATCGAGCAGAGCCCAAATATGAGTTATTAAAGAAGATTGCCGAATTCTATGGTTTGACTATGGATGAATTGGCAAACGATGTTATTGATGATAAATGGAAGCCGGTTCCCAAAAGCAATGCCTCAAATTTAAGGGTGCTTAGTGTGACTGTAGATGCGGATGATCGTGAAAATATCGAACTTGTTCCGGTTAAGGCTAGTGCCGGGTATTTAAATGGGTATGGTGATCCGGAATATGTTGCTGAGTTGCCTAAGTTTTCGCTGCCTATGTTTGGTCAAGGGACATTTCGTGCTTTTGAAATAAAGGGAGACTCGATGTTACCTTTGCCATCGGGGTCCATTATTGTAGCGGAGTATGTGGAGAACTGGCATGATATCAAGCCGGGGAGTACCTATGTTATATTGTCTAAGGAAGATGGCGTGGTTTATAAGCGTATCGCTTTTAAATTTAAAGAAGATAAGGGTTTGAAGCTCGTTTCAGACAATAAAACATATGAACCTTATTGGGTGGAGACTGCGGACATTCTTGAAGTATGGAAAGCGAAGGCTTTTATCAGTACACAATTGCCTGAGCCTACGCCAGAGCCAACAATGGAAACGCTGACGAGTATGATGGCGCAAATGCAGAAAACAATTAATGCGGTGGTAGATGGTTCAAAATAGTAGAGAATTGTCTGCGTTTTTTTACGATATAGTTGCACTGTGAAGATAATTTCTATGACCGAGGAGCGATCGATAGCTTGTTTTTATAGGGAATGTAGGGGTGTCGAATATAAAAACAATCTATCTAATTTTGTTTTTTATTTTATAAAATGCTATATTTGCATATCTGAAAGGAAGGGGGCTCGTATTGCCCCCTTTTTTTAATTCAATTAATTTAGCATTTCTAGAAACAGAACAATGCAGCATATAGAAAAGAGAGTTATTGAACTCATCGCGGAAAAAATTGCAGATCGCGAGGATTTGTTTATCGTCAGCGTGAAGATGCGCCCAAATAAAATTCTTGAGATTCTTTTGGACGGAGATAATGGTGTGAATATTGATGATTGCGCACAGGTGAGCCGTCATGTTGGTTTCCACTTGGAGGAGGAAAATGTAATTGATGACGCTTACCGTTTAGAGGTTTCATCTCCAGGTATTGATGCTAATTTTGTTAATATCCGACAGTACCAAAAGAATATTGGTCGTACAGTTCAGGTAAAGTTGAACGATAATACAAAAGTTGAAGGTACATTATTGACCGTAGACGAGATGAAGATCAATGTTCTTCAGAAGATAAAAGAAAAAGGTAAAAAAGCACAAGAGGTAGAAAAAGAACTTCCTTTTGATCAAATAAAAGCAACAAAAGTGGTAATTTCATTTTAATAATAATGAGTAACAGCAACATCAATCTGATAGACTCTTTTCAAGAGTTTAAGGAGTTTAAGAATATCGATAGACCTACTGTTATTACAGTATTGGAAGAGGTTTTTCGTAGTATGATCCGTCGTCGTTTTGGTACGGATGAAAATGTGGATGTTATCGTGAATCCAGATAACGGAGATTTGGAGATTTGGAGGACGCGTGTCGTTGTTGAAGATGAGTTTTCAGAGGATGATGATCTTGAAATCGAATTGGCGGAAGCTAGAAAGCATGATGAAGATTTGGAAGTAGGCGATGATTTTATTGAACAGATCACATTGGAAAGCTTTGGCCGTCGTGCAATTTTAGCTGCACGTCAGACGCTTGTATCTAAGGTTTTGGAATTGGAAAAAGACGAAGTCTTTAAGAAATATAAAGATAGAGAAGGAGAGTTGGTCATTGGTGAGGTTTATCAGATTTGGAAAAAAGAAATCTTGGTATTGGATGAGGACGGTAATGAATTAATTCTTCCTAAATCAGAACAAATTCCAGCTGACTATTTCAAAAAGGGAGATGGCATTCGCGCAGTTGTGCATAAAGTGGATATGATGAATAATAATCCAAAGATTATCATTTCACGTACCGCACCTGCGTTCTTACAACGTTTATTTGAACTTGAGGTTCCTGAAATTTTTGATGGTTTGATTACGATTAAGAAAATCGTTCGTGAACCAGGAGAAAGAGCGAAGGTTGCCGTTGAGTCTTATGATGATCGTATTGATCCTGTAGGAGCTTGTGTTGGTATGAAGGGATCCCGTATTCATGGTATCGTTCGTGAATTGCGTAACGAGAATATTGACGTGATTAATTTTACAACAAATCATTCATTGTATATCGCTCGCGCTTTGAGTCCAGCAAGGATTAGCTCAATCAAAATCGATGAAGAAAATAAGACTGCGGCTGTATATTTAAAATCGGATCAGGTTTCTTTAGCAATTGGTCGTGGAGGACACAATATCAAGTTGGCTGGTAAATTGACTGGTTATGAAATTGATGTTTATCGCGAAAATGACGAGTTTGATGAAGATGTTGATATCGAAGAATTCAGCGATGAGATTGAAAGCTGGGTTATTGATGAATTGAAACGTGTTGGTTTGGATTCTGCAAAATCGGTGTTGTCTCTTAGCGAGGAAGAGCTGGTTAGACGTACCGATTTGGAAGAAGATACTGTTCGTGAGATTGTACGTATTTTACAAGCTGAATTTGAATAAAATTCAGCTCATTAATTTTTTTCTATCTAACATTCGGAATAAATTGTTTATGGATGG
>NZ_CAXYKD010000028.1:0-48165 GCF_964277905.1 uncultured Sphingobacterium sp. | reverse complement strand
TCAATAAAGATTTTTAGGTGCCTATATCGGCGGTGTCTACCTCTTCCCATTCCGAACAGAGCAGTCAAGCCCGCCAGAGCCGATGGTATTGCCGTAACAGGTGGGAGAGTAGGTCGGTGCCTTTTTTCACGGAAGCCCTTGCTGGAAACAGTCAAGGGCTTCTTTCGTTTAAGTACTTCCGTATTTCCATGTACAGGCTATGGCATATCCTCCGCCTATCGGTTATCGCAGCACAGGACCGTCGGTGAGTCCGGTCCATCGGAAGCTGTTCCGCAACCGTCGCTATCCTGCATATCCGGTACGAGAATATCCCTTTTTCAGATTTTTAGTCCCTTAGCTTATTTGAACTCTTCCCTTACAGTGGCCATAGCATGAATTAGTCTCAGTACGCTACGTAAAAAACTCTATTTTTTAATCCTATATTTTTTAAAAGATATGCCCAAATTGTATTCGCATTTGGAGTATTATATAAAATTATGTTCATTTGTTTTTAATAGAGAAACATACCGTGAAAAACAAAGAGGGACAAAGTGATCAAGACTTATTGTTGGCAATGAAAGATAATAGCCGACACGCATTCGATTGTCTCTATCATCGCTATTGGAATAGATTACTGGATGCAGCGTATAGTAAGCTGGGGGATGCTGATGAGGCGCAGGAGCTAGTACAACAGTTATTTGTGGATCTGTATCGAAACAGGGAAAGTGTTCAAGTGCGTACGACTTTAGAAGGATATCTTCTTGCCGCCCTAAAATATAAAGTCATTGACCGTTATCGGAAGATGATGCGTCAGACAGAAAAAATGGATACCTGGCAGTCTTTTACAAGCCAAGATGTCCCTTCTCCCGACGCCTTATTGGAAATTAAGGAAACAAATGAAAAGTTGCTTCGGATAATCAATACTTTGCCTGAAAAATGTAAGGAAGTATTCCACTTGAGCCGCTTTGAACATCAGTCTCACCAAGAGATTGCGCAGCAATTGAATATCTCCGAAAGCACTGTAAAGAAACACATTCATAAAGCATTGTTTATCTTACGAAAAGAGATGAAAACAGACTTTCTATTTTGTCTGTTGGCCACGATTTTTATCTCCAAATAAGCGTCGATCTCATCAATACATCCATCGTCTAAGTTCTTTTAGCAGTCAATTGTAGGTTTTAAAAGAAATATTCAAAAAAATACTTTTTGAATAGAACCTCGGCCTCTTTCGTACGACTTATCTATAAACAGGCTAACCAAATGTACAACTATCAACGATTAAAAGAGCTTTTTGAGAAGTTTCTCTCAGGGAATCTAAATGCTTTAGAGCAGCATGAATTGGACCATTGGTACGCACAATCGGAAGATAAGACGTTTTTCGAGGAAAATCCACAATATCATCAAGCAGATATTCGGGATAAATTACTCGGTAGCATCCACGAGGAACTTGGAATTGGTACTGCACACCGAAGTTTGTTAACGATCAGAAGACGTATAGTTCATTATTGGATTGCTGCGAGTTTATTGGTTTTCTTTTTAACTGGATTGGCTGTATACCATTGGTATGGGAAGATCGGAGCCGAAGTCCAACATCAGATAGCTGCAGAAACAGTAATGCCCGCAAGAGATCAGGCATTGATCCGTCTTGCTGATGGTCAAATAGTCGATCTTGATCAACTGAAACCAGGAGCCATGTTACGCGTTGGTAATTGTAATGTGATAAAAAACCGGGATGGCCAGGTTGAGTATGTGGCGGCTAACAGCAATTTGAACCAAGCGGTCATCAATCAGATCGAAACGCCTAAAGGTGGTACAATTAACTTAAAATTACCGGATGGTACAGAAGTTACCCTAAATGCGGGTTCGACGCTACGCTTCTCTCAGGATTTGGCCAGTCAGGAAATCCGTCGGGTAGAGTTGATCGGAGAAGGGCTTTTTCATGTATCTAAGTTGATGGAAAATGGGCATAAGAAACGATTTATCGTCCATACCGTTGAGCAGGATGTGGAGGTATTGGGCACTATTTTCAATATACAGGCTTATGCTGGAGAAATGCTGACCAAAACAGCGCTTGTGGAAGGCAGTGTTATGGTAAAGTATCAGCGTGAGAATCGGACCGTCAAATTGAAGCCAGGATATCAGGCTATTTGGGATAGCAATAAAAAGGATGTCGATGTCGAACCTTTCGACAATACGATTCAACTCGACTGGATCCATGGCGATTTTGTCTTTGAGAATGAATCCTTGAGGACCGTGCTCGATAAGGTCTCGCGCTGGTACAATGTGGATATAAAATATGAAAAGAGCTATCCAGATGTCACATTCTACGGTAGCGTCTCGCGTAAAAATAGTCTTGCCGATGTTTTGGAACTCTTGAAAAAAACTTCAAATATCACATTTCGCGTTACCATGAGCAGTCAAGGAGAGAAAACGCTGATTGTTGAATAGACGTAAGTACCTAATCTCATTATACCTAAATAACTATGAAAGAACAGTTACCTAATTTATGGACTGAAAGTCCATTAAGCCCCTCTATGGGGCGAATGCTCAGAAAGAGCGCACTTGCAATGTACCTTATCGTTCCATCTTTTTTTCCTGGAATTAGCTTGGCCAGCGGACAGTCTATTACGCTACATCGGCAAGGTAAGCTATCGCAGATTTTAGAAGAGGTTAAAAAGCAGACTGGATACGACTATATCCTGACGGGAGAACTTGCCAAAAAGGCTGGATCTGTCGACGTGGATCTCAACAAAGCAACGATAAAGGAAGCGCTCAACACAATTTTTGAAGGGCAGAACCTCGACTACCTGATGGAAGGAAAGTCGATTGTCGTGGTAGCCAAAAAGCCAACAGCTGCGCAGCAGCAAAGCGTAAGTGGTATCGTTGTCGATGCAAATGGTAAACCGCTGGCGGGTGCTACAATTCGTGTAAAAGAAAAGGCGACTATACAGACCAGTAGTGGGTCGCAGGGTGAGTTTCGGATTGCAGCAAAAAAAGGGGATATACTGATCGCCACTAGTATAGGATACCGTACTGTCGAACAAAAGGTTGAAGCAGGAAATGTATTAATTAGAATGACGGTCGCGGATAACGTGATTAATGATGTCGTCGTTGTAGGATATGGTACAACAAAACGTAGTGATTTAACAGGTTCTGTAGCTTCCGTAAATCCATCTGAAATAAAGAATGTACCCTTTACGAGTATTGATCAGGCTTTGTCTGGTAAGGCTGCTGGCGTACAGGTGGTACAATCGGATGGCTCGCCCGGTGCTGTAGCACGTATCAGAATCCGAGGAGGTGCCTCCCTGTTGGGTACAAATGAACCACTGTATATTATTGATGGCATACCTGTCAATGTGCAAAATCGCTATGTGTCGAGCAGTGCAGAAGTTGTTAATCCGATGGAAAGTTATTACGGCGATGATATGGGCAGTATGGTATCGGGATCCTTTAACAGGGGGCTCAATAGCTTGGCAGGCTTAAATATCAATGATATCGAAAGCATAGATATTCTTAAAGATGCTTCCGCGACCGCCATATATGGGTCCAAGGCAGCGAATGGCGTGGTTATTATTACCACAAAAAGAGGTCTTGCAGATAGTAAACCAATTTTGGACTTTAATTATTACACAGGGCTTACTTCTCCTTTTAAGGAAAAGATACTCAATGCAGATCAATATAAGATGATTATGAAGGAGGCAGCCCATAATCTCAATATAGCAAGGAGCAACATGGGGCTTCCGCCAAGCGCGACACCTACAGCCATTGAAAACGATCCTAAGTTTTTCGGAAATAATAATACGGATTGGCTAGGCTTGGTTTTACGGAAAGGGATCCTTCAGAATGCTGATTTATCGGTGCGTGGTGGTGGCATGAATACAAAGTATTATACCTCCTTAGCTTATAATAATCAACGCGGAACAATTATTGGTACAGACTTTAATCGGCTGTCGGGTAAAATAAATTTGGACGCGACGATTGCCCCGCGCTTTCGTATGAATACCAATGTTGATTATAGCTATACGACAAATCATATTACAAATGGAGCCTATACGCAGGCGCTGTTTGCCCCGCCAACAGAATCCCCTTACAATGCTGATGGTACTTTTTCGAACTTTGGCTTATTGCACGCGGAATATCAGGGCTATCAAAACCCTTTGGCAATGGCCTCGGGGATCAATCAGGGAAAGACGGGTATGTTGCTGGGGTCCTTAGCTGCAGAATGGGATATCTTGCCCGAGCTGAAATGGCGATCCGTGGGCTCAATCAATTATAGCACTTATAATCAATTGAATTATGTGCCCAGCTATGTGATGATGAGCGGCTTTTATGGTGCTGGGGATTCAAACGGGGGGACAGGAAGTCAGGCTCATACCGAATCGATCAATACATTCATTGAAAACACATTAACCTGGGACAAACAATTTAATGAAGACCATCGTCTGAATGCATTGATTGGGACATCATGGGAAAATTATAAGATGAATTTTTTCTCGGCTTCCGGCGCTGGTTATCCGGATGATGATTTTCTGAACAATTTAAATTCCGCTGCGATTCCAGTAGCTGTTAAGGGGAGTAGCCCTGCACAAACGAATGCGTTGTTATCGTTCTATTTGCGTGCTAATTATACGTGGAAAGACCGTTATCTCTTTACATTCACAGGACGTTCTGATCGTTCATCCAAATTTGCTCCTGCAAATCAGACGGGCTACTTTCCTTCAGGTGCTGTAGCATGGAAAATTTCGGAAGAGGAATTTATGAAAAGCGTCCCTTGGATAGACGAGCTGAAAATTCGTGTCAGCGCAGGTAAAACGGGTACACAGAATATTGGAAGTAATCTTTATAGAACCTTATACTCGCCAGTAAGTTATGCCGGTAAAAATGCATTTATTCCGACACAGTTAGGTAATGACAAAATTAAGTGGGAGGCGACCACTCAGAAAGATGCCGGTCTGGATTATGCTTTCTTCAAAGGAAGATTGAGGGGATCCATCGGATATTATGAAAAGATTACGGACGGTTTATTGCTCAATATCACAACGGCGCCTAGCTCTGCCTATTCGAATGTGGTGCTTAATATTGCTAAAATTCGTAATCGGGGGCTAGAGTTTGATATTCGGGGTGACTTGATTAGAAAACAAGATTTCAATTGGAATTTGGCCCTCAATATTTCGAAGAATAGGAATAAGGTCTTAAATATTAATGGTGGACCGTTTTCGAATCCCAATGATCGTGATGGATTAAATCTAGGGACAAGTATTGTTAAGGAAGGCGAATCGTTAGGTTTGTTATATGGTTATGTAACCGATGGCCTGATCCGAACTGCGGATGAGCTTAAGGCTTATAAAGAAAGTTTTCCTTTCCTAGAGTACATGGAGTATTACATCGGAGTGGGGGATATGAAATATAAACTAGACCCCAATGGCATCGGGGAAGGTGAACCTTTTTACAAACAGGATATTATTGGTAATGCAACGCCGGACTTTTTTGGCGGTATCACCAATACACTCAATTATAAAAACTTCGGACTGACCACACTATTTACATTTTCTTATGGTAATGATTTGATCTATCAGGCGGATATTGCGAATGGCTCTGCTGATAATTTGGCAAATCGAGGTGTGAGCGTATTGGGACGCTACAATGAGGATAATACTAGTGCGACAAGACCAAGGCTGCTTTACGGTACGGCACAGTTTAGACCATTAGCAGACGTCAATGTGTTCGATGCATCCTATCTCAAACTTAAGTCTATTACCTTGTCTTATAATTTTGGAAAATCTTTGCTGAATGGATTAAAGTTGAGAAGTGGCTCGGCCTATGTTTCGGCTACAAATCTCTTTACAATTACGCATTATCCGGGAATGGATCCCGAGGTTTCTGATGATCCTACGTCAGTCATTGGTGGTGGGCGCGATATCTCTGCCTATCCAGCGAATAGGATGTTTTCCTTTGGACTACGGTTTGGTTTTTAAAACATAGAGCTGATTTAAGAAAATAAATTAAACGAATGAAAAAGAGCTTTCTACTATATTTTCTGTTAGCAGCGCTAATAGGAATGAATACATCCTGTGACAAGACGCTAAATGCGTTACCGACACAGGAAAAAGTTGACGACAATGTCATTGTGGATCAAAAGAGTGCAGAAATTGCATTAAATGGGGTGTATTATTTATTTGTCAATGTAACTGAAAACAGAACAACTGGTCTACCTGGCACTACCTGGGCACCGGCGCATGAAATACTTCCGGCCCAGTTCGCAGGTCTCATTGAAAATTATCAGGGGCCCAGTCGCCCTGAAATGCATACGATGACCGCAAAGGATAATGGCGAAGTCCTGCCGATATGGAGCGGAAATTATAAACTTGCGAATGCTGCCAACGGCGTGATAGCGGGCCTTGAAGCATTGAGCGAAGAGAGATTTAGCGGAAGCAGACGTACGGAGATACTTGGAGAAACCCGGTTTTTACGAGCCTATGCCAATTTTAAGTTATTAGCATACTATGGCGAATTTTTTGACAGCAGCAGCAAATTCGGGGTCATGATACGTACAAAACCTGTTACGGTATCGACAATAGCTACTGTTCGTAAAAATGTTGCCGATAGTTACGCGTTTATCCTGGACGATATTGATTACGCAATAGCAAATGCGCCAGAGAATAATCCAAACTACTATGCAACAAAATGGGCTGCCATGCTGCTGAAAATGAGGATTCTGATGTTACGACAAGCTCCCGCTGACTATACCGCCGTCATTACATTGGCGAATCAACTCATTGAACAATCCCCATATGCCCTTGAAGCCCATGTTGAGGACCTTTTTTCTACAAAAGGGTTGGTCAGTAAAGAGGTGATTCTTGGTACAAAAGCTTTTGCTAACCAAATTGCAGAAATGGAAAAATACTATTTCCGCGCTAATTATAATTATAATGCAACACCATTTTTATTGGATCTCTTAAAGAATGATCCAAGGGCCAACTGGATGATTGGCACAGTAGCCAAACGTCAGGTTTTTAAGAAACATTCAGGCGGACAAGCGGAAGCTAAGTTTGTATTTCGTTTGACCGAAGCTTATTTACTGAAGGCTGAGGCTCTTGCCAAATCGAATGGCAGCTTGACAGAAGTCCGGGACCTACTTAAAATGGTCAAATCGAAAGCTGGTATTACGGATTTTACAGCATTAAATGCAATGAATACGCGAGAGCAGTTGACTACGGAAGTTTTTAGAGAACTTATGCGAAGTCTCGTTGCAGAGGACGGTTCGGACTGGATGGCTTTGTTACGTTTACCTTTTGATACGATTAAACAACTGAATGGTAATATGAAAGCGAGATGGCAGTATATCCTACCTGTACCTTATTCAGAATATGAGAAAAATCCAACGTTTGGAGATCAAAATCCCGGATATGGGTGGTAAAAGTTAGTGGACTTGTAAAATTAGCGCAACATACAAATAAAGAAATAATCAAATGAAACATATACTAAAAATAGCCGCCCTTATGGTAGTTCCTATGATGGGAATGGCGCAGAAAAAGTTTGTTCTGGATGGTGAACTTAAAAACGGGACAACCGAAAAGCTTTACCTTTTTTATATGGAGGGTCAAGGTAAACAAGTAACTGATAGTGCCTCAGTTCTCAAAAACCATTTTCAATTTAAAGGCACGTTGATGGAGCCTACCCTGGTATTTTTGACCAGATCGTCACATCCTGAGCGCGCAGCTGAGGGTGATTATACACAAATGTACCTGGAGCCGACCAAAATGAAATTGGAGTTTCGAGATGATAATCTAAAAAACTATACGCTGACAGGATCAAAATTGGATGCCGAACACAAGCAGTTAGAACTCGAAAAGTCAGCTATCAGAAAAGGAATGGAGCCCATTAGTAAGGCTTATGCTGCGAAAAATAAGGAGTATAGTCGTGCTGAGCGAGAACTAGAAGCTTTAGAAAAGAAAGTAAAGCTACTTAGTGAAGAGGCTGCCAGCATCAAGAATCAATTTGAGCCTTTTAATGAAAGAGCGGCCCAGATTGATATGACCTTTATTAAAAACCATCCACAGTCCTTTTTGAGTCCTTATTTGCTGATGTTCAGCATGAACAGCCTATCGTTGGAAGAAACTGAAACGTTATTTGCTGGTTTTTCCAAAGAGGTGCAAAATAGTTGTTTTGGAAAAGACATTTCGGAAAAACTAGAGGAAAGCCGAAGTGGTGCTGTTGGTAAGACTGCACCCGTATTTAGCACGACAGATATCGATGGCAACGCCCTAAGTTTGTCGGATTTCAGCGGTAAGTATGTCTTATTGGATTTCTGGGCTAGCTGGTGTGTGCCTTGTCGTAAAGGGAATCCACATCTTATTAAGTTGTATCAGCAATATAAAAGTAAAGGTTTTGAAATCATAGGGATAGCAGATGATGACAGTAAACCTGAAAAATGGCACAAGGCGGTTGAACAAGATGAGATTGGCATTTGGAAACATGTTTTACGTGGTGCAAAATTCGATGGAACAAATTTTGACCTTAGCAAAGATGTAACGAAGGGGTATGGTGTCAGTTCGCTACCAACAAAAGTGTTAATAGATCCGCAAGGCGTCATTATCGGACGTTATGGTGGAGGCAATGGCGGTTCGGACGAACAGTTGGATGCCAAACTTGCTGAAGTATTTAAATAACAGCATATCCTGTACGTAACGATGTCCTGCGGATCACCGTTACTTTAGTAGGTATATTGTGTAAAAGAAATAAGGGACTGTCATTTGACAGTCCCTTATTTCTTTTACTTATACGGCTTAGCTTATGAAATCCTTGCGATGATTTGAGCAAGGATAGCCTTGTCCAGAGGTTTGGTCATGACGCCATCAAATTGATGTAGCTGTCCTTCGGGAATCTGTACGGTTACTTGTGATTCGTCTGACGTCAGTGCAATAACTTTGCTATTCCATCCCTTTACGCTATTGTTGTCTTTGACCGTATTGAGGATATCCCAGCCGGTAGGTCCATGCATTTTGAGATCGGTGATAATAATATCCGTTCTATTTTCCTTCAGATAGGCTATTGCAGTAGCTGAATCCTGATAGATCTTCACATCTTCGAAATGTTGCAATGCTTGTTTTACGAATAGATTATTGATCGGATTGTCATCAATAACGACAAAGTGTAGCTCTTTTGAGAGCTGATCCAAGCTCGTAATTTGTTTCCTATTTTTCTTTTCTTCGGTGAATGGAACGACTAACGTAAATGTTGATCCCTTGCCTTGTTGACTGCTAACGCTTAACGTTCCGTTTAGCTGTTCGGCCATGAGTTTAGAAATATGTAATCCTAATCCAAAACTATTCTTGGATTTCTGATCGGTCATATAGTACTGTTCGAAAATATGCTCCTGATCTTTTGCCGAAATACCTTTTCCTGTGTCGTTAACTAATATATGTAATTTGGATCCCTGATCTCTGCTGATAAAGGCTTTCACCTCTATTTGGCCTTTATCTGTATATTTAATCGCGTTGCTAAGGAGATTGGAAACAATCTGGCGTACACGATACGTTCCGCTTTTGATTAAGATGTTTGGATCGATATCAATGTAACTGATGAGTTTTAACCCTTTTTTATCTGCTTGAGCCTGCTGCATTTTTATGAGGTTCGCGAGCAATTGAGTTGGCGAAAAATACTCAGCCTTAATTTCTAGTGTACCAGACTCTAGCTTACCCAGATTCAGAATATCTTCCACGGTATCATTGATCACATGGATATCTTGTGTAATGGAATCTAATAAAATAGGGTTGACCCGATTGTTTGCTGCATTGCTTTTCAACAGATCAATAACACTGACCAAAGAATTGACCGGTGTGCGCACATCATGACTGACATTGGCTAGTATGCTGGCCTTCTCCTTCGCTGTTCGCAAGGCATAATCTCTAGCGGCAGTAAGCTTGCGCTCATACACAAGTGTGTTGTAATGGTAGGACAACAAGAGTGTCACCATAATAATCATGAGAATAATAGAAGCGATCACCTGTTTGCCGAAAATGGAAGAGTTTTCTTTATAGAGTTTGAAATCTTGAATTTCCGCAGCCCTTAGTATCTCATCTTCATGGGTCTTAATGCGAAGCAAGGCCGTACTAATCGTGCTGAATAAGTTGTAATTAGATTGTAGAAGCTGTCTTTCCTTGTGTTGAAGCTCAGCAAAAGAACGACGAATCTTACTGAAATCTTGCCGGTGAAATATTTCATTTTGCTCGATCAAACTTTGGATCTGGCTATGTATTGCCTTGATTTGGTTAACGTTGAAATTTTGTTCTAGTTTATCGGCAACCAAGGTGTCGTTTTTAGCTTTGAAAATACGCGTAAAGAGTTTTTCTTTCTTTCGCACAATGGTATCCTTCTTACTTACATTGAGTGCGGTATCACGTAATATTTTATTGACAACAGAATCTGCGAGTATCCGATTATTCCCTGGACGGATTGTTCTATTCGTTTTCGTTAAGAGTGACAGCGAGTCTTTGGCTAAAAAAATCATGTTGTCAACAGCCAGTTTGATGTGGGCAAACTCGTCGGAAAGGGTGATATTTTGTTCCAAGGATGTCTTCGTAGAGAAAGTAAGTCCCTTTTGGGAAGATAATTTAGAAAGGGAATCGATATAAAATCGTAACGTATCCAAACTATTGCTGTAATTCTTTAAATTTTCGGTACTGAAGTCAACGGTATAAGAGCGAAAGGCATTTCCGGCAGCATTATATGAGGAAAAGAGTTCGTAAAAAAGATTCGTCAATTGATTTTTAGAACTGTAAGCTTTATTTAAACGGGCTTCGGTCTTTTGGTACTCAATATATTGATAGGTAAATATCGAACCGATATAAACCAAGGAAAGAATCAGAAAAGCAATTAAAACTGTCCTGATAATAAATAATTTTTTACTGTTTTTCACGTTATTGTTCTTTCACCCCAATAAGTTAACTATAGCCTATTTTGTTTTGTCTGGAAGTCAAATTTAATACTAAAAAATCATATCCGCTACTTGCTGCTGTAGCCGGTCAGCTACTTTTTGAAAATCTTACACAATCGTTTGATTGAAAGTTGGGGTAGAAGGATCATTTTTTATTTTTTATTTTGCATAACGAAACCCGTAAACGGTCTTTTTTTTGTCTGTTTATTTAAAAATAAAAACTTAAATTTTAATGAAAACACTCCTCTGTTCAGTAGCGTTATCCCTTTTATTTGCGCAAGGGCTCCATGCGCAGTCTGGGATTGATATTATCCCCAAGCCTCAGGAAATCAATAGGGGAGCAGGCCAGTTTCTGTTAAATCCACAAACTACCTTAAGTTTTAAGAACTGCGATGTGAAAGATGTGTCTTTGTTTGTTGAGCAGCTGAGAAAAGTAACGCATTATCCCCTGAACATAAAGAAACAGGCGAGCAATAGTATTGAATTTAGACTAGACTCTAAATTGACAACACCTAATGATGAAGGCTATCAGCTAGAGGTTTCCGATCGGGGAGTTGTTATTATAGCAAAAAGCTCCGATGGGCTTTTCAATGCAACGCAATCACTGCGGCAACTTTTACCGACAGCTTTCGAGGGTAGTAACCCAACCAAAGAAATAAGCTGGAATATTCCAGCAGTGAAAATTAAAGATTACCCTCGTTATCATTGGCGCGGTTATATGAAAGATGTAAGTCGGACTTTCTTTGATGTGAAAACCGTGAAAAAGTATTTGGATGTCATGGCATTATACAAAATGAATACGTTTCATTGGCATTTGACGGATGACCAGGGCTGGAGGATCGAAATAAAGAAATATCCGAAATTGACCATGGAAAATGCGACGGTATTTCATCGAACAGAAAAGCAACCTGCAGAACGCAGTGGATTTTATACACAGGAGCAGATCAAGGAAGTTGTCCAATATGCACGGGAACGCAATATTACGATTGTGCCCGAGATCGATGTTCCTGGACATTCATGGCCAACCATATTAGCCTATCCTGAACTTGGGGTCAACAAAAATTCCTACCCGAATCACATCTTTCCTTTTGTGTCATCTTGGGGCTATTGGGGTAATCAATTTACCCCCAATACATTGGATCCGACAAAAGAGTTTACGTATGAATTCTTGAATAATGTGTTCACTGAAGTCGCTAATCTCTTCCCAGGTAGTTATATTCATTTTGGAGGGGATGAGGTTCGTCATGATTTGTGGGAAAAAGAGGCGCATGTGCAGGATTTTATGAAACAGCACCAGATTAAGGATGTCAAAGCACTTCAGAGCTATTTCGTTCAACGTGTTTCTGCTATCATTGTTCAAAAAGGAAAAAAACCGATCGGGTGGAATGATATTTTGGCCGATGCTGAAAACTTACCAAAGAGTACAGCGATTATGAGCTGGCTTGGTGAAGAAGCGATCAAGGAAGCAACCAAAGAAGGGTTTAAAGCCGTGGCCACACCAGCATCGCATCTCTATTTTGATATTACCCAAGCCGATCGAAATGATGGTACCATGACGGATCTGGCCTATCCGCAGATAAACTCGCTGAAAAGAGTGTATGAATTTGATCCTTCTGCAGGACTTAGTCCGGCTGAGGATCAGCTTGTCCTCGGTGTTCAGGGAAATATGTGGACAGCGTTGGCCCAGGATATTAAAGACCTGAATGTGCAGAATTTTCCGCGATTGCTTGCCGTTGCTGAAATTGGATGGTCTGCTAAGTCTGCGAAAGATTATGCAGCGTTTAGCCATCGATTGGATGCCAATCTTCCAAGGTTAGACTCCATGCGTATTGATTATTATCGTCCCGGGGGATACATTGCGGGATCATGGGGTCCTAATGATATCAAGGAAACGTATAGTTTTCTAACCTTTGATGTGAGCAGGAAGATTTACGATAATGGTAGAGCGCAAGCTGGATTTTTCTTTGTGGAGGGGAAGAATTTTCTGGAGATTGATGCCGTACAATTGCTACAGGACGGGCATGTCATTGCAGAGGATGGACATCATGCGCTTGCGGATAAATTTAGGGGAACCAACAAGATCAAACCTTTTTACTACAATTTTACAGTAACAAATTATAATCCGCAATCGAAATACGAAATCAAAGCCCGTGTCAGAGGTGCCGGCGGTGTGGATTCAAAAGGAAATTTTACATTTAATTTGTCTCCGAATAGACCTTTTGATAAGATAGAGAAAAAATAAAGGGTATTACCCTTTATTTTTCACTTATTTGAGTTCAATCATCTTTTGATCTGCATTCTCTTCTTTTACTTCTTGAAGGATTGCAATTTCAATAGGTGCAATCAGGCTTAGAATAATCAGTGCAATGAAAGCTACAGGGAAAATAATTCCGATAATTACAGCTAGTAGCAAGGATATATTTAAGTATTCTTGTCCATTCTTGGATGAAACTTTTAAACGTGAGCTTTTGAAGGAATCAAAAAGATCTTGAAAAACTTTAGTAATTGTTTTACTGTTGATGCTGAATGTTGTTTTAGTTGCCATGATGTTTATTTTTTAATTTTTTTATTTCTTGTTTGATGACTCAAAGATAGGAAGCAAATATGGCCCTGAAGAGAGGCATTAGGCCAGTCTCGAGACAATCTCGGTAAACGACCCGCTTTTATCGGTTAATACTTTTTTGAAATTAGGGAAAGTGATATGATGATCACTATAGCTGAGGGGGGATACATTCTTAAACAAAAAACAGGGATAGCTTTTTAGGCTACCCCTGTTTTTTTGTCTATTATTTTGCTAACGTGATTATAGACCTACATGCTCTGTTTTCGATTTTGTTGGTCCTGACGGTCCTTGTTTAAACGCTGGGTCATAGTTCCATTCAATCGTGTCGGTTAATACCTTACCGTCTTTTTGGATTACTTTTGCTTCCACAGTATTCTTTCCCGGTTTTAGCTTTACGTTTTCGAAGATGTAGTGTACATTGGTCTGACCAATTTTGGCTCCTTTGATCGTTTGCCCATTGATGATCAATGTTGGCTCACCTCGGTTCGAATAAACCGTAATAGGCGTGATTTCATTACCTCTGTTGATCATACGTCGCTGTGTAATATATAACACGGGTTCTTTGCTCCAATTGGCTTTGTACCAATAAAAGCCATCCTTCTTCAGTTTACGGTCAAAGGAAACCAGTCCTTTATAATTCCGGGGGTTAACATTCAGCGCAGTAATGGGCGTGGCAAAATCGAATGTGTTCCAGACGTAGGAACCTAAGAAAATTGGACTTTTGGATATCACACCCCAATGTACTTCATGAAATTTGGTTGCATATTCTTCAGGGAAAAACGATGGATTGCTCCATTGATTTCCAAAATTTCCAACTTCTTCTGCTTGATCTTCGGGAATGGCTTCTGCACCATATTCCGAAAAGATAATCCGGTAGTCCTTGAATTCTTCACTGATACGTTTTGCCCAGGAGGCGACATCATCCTCTTTATCTGATTTATCTTCCAGTTCACCATTGTACCAGCCAAAGTAATGATTGATGCCCTGTACATCTGCGTTATTGTTAACTGGATGGTCGATAACATTGTAACCGCTGACAGAAACGGTATAGCGATCAGGATCTTCGGATTTAGCGAGGTCATTTAATTTGGTCGTTAGTTCGACGGTATAGGCAGAAGGAGAGTATACCTCATTGTGCATGCCCCATATATAGATGGAAGGATGGTTGAAGTTCTGGCGGATCAGTTCTTTCAGTTGCTGTTGTGCGTTGTTGTCTTCCAAGGTGGTTACCCGATTGACAAACGGGATTTCGGCCCAGATAACGAGGCCCATGCTATCGCATTTTGAATAGAAGTACTCAGACTGTTGGTAATGTGCCAATCGGATCGATGTTGCTCCCATTTCTTTGATGATTGCTAAGTCTTCGTCGTGGTCTGCATTGCTTAGGGCCGATCCTTTACCTAGTCGATCCTGATGGCGGCAAACACCATATAGTGGATATTTGATATCATTTAGAAAAAATCCTTCACCGGTTCGTAATTCAAATTTACGAAGACCAAGAGGTGCTGTTACCTCATCAATTACCTGGTTGTTCTTTTTGATCTGTGTGACCACCTTATAGAGATAGGGATCATCTAAACCTTGCCATAAATGTGGACTTTTGACTAGGATTTGTTGCGTAACGGTTTGACGACCTTGCGGTAACAACGTGTACTGTGTGCTTTGTTTGGCTTTAATTGATCCGTCTTTTTCGAAAACGGTTGTCAATAACTCAATTGGTTGTTTTTTTCCGGATTTGTTGTCTATTTTTATTTTTACAGCAACATCGGCTGTTTTCTTGGAGACATTTTTTTGCGTGATATAGATTCCTTTAGCTGCAAAATCATTCACCGCAATATGGATGTCGTCGGTTACAATAAGCTCGACTGGTCTATAAATACCGCCGTACATGGGGAAAAGGGTATGGTTAACAGGAATGACCTGTGGAGTAGCTTCATTGTTTACCTTCACCAAAATCTCGTTTTCTTTTCCAAATTGGAGCATATTGGTCAGTTCGAATACAAATGCAGAATAACCACCCTGATGTCTGCCCACGAAGTTATAATTTCCATTGCGTTTCGTATTGTCGTAGGTAATATCATTTTTGCCTTCTTTGGTAGGAAGGGGCTGATTGTTTACGTATACTTCTGTGTTGGTATTGACCCCTTCAAATCGAATGAAAATGCGTTTGCCTTTCCAAGCTGTTTCGGGAACAAAAGATTTGCGATAATAAGCATCACCGGTATAAAAACGCTCATTTTTTCCTAAACTACCAGACTTAATCTCTTTGGCCTGCATATCGTTTGCATTCCAGGTGTGCGGTAAATTGACAAGCTGCCATTTCCCTTCAAACAGTTGATTATAGTCTAATGTCGAAGTAGAAAAAGGTCCCTTTTTGAAAGTCCAGCTGGTATTAAATGGAACTACGGTTCGTGCTTGTACGTTCAATAGCAGTATTCCAATAAAGATTAAGGTATAAAAGATCTTTTTTATCATACGGTTTTAACTTAGGGTGTTGTATTTGTGTCTTCAAATATAGCTAACAAAATGATAATGACTAATTGGACTAGCCTCGGTAGAACTGCTATTCGATCTTGTTTTTAATTAATAGTGATCAAAATATCGCTATTAATAATTGTTTTTTCTTTATTCGCTTTGTTGCGTCCATTCACTACAACGTTTTCGAGATTTGCGCAAACGATTGACTATACTTGGACTACAGTAATACATAATAAATTCTTTACCATTGTATTACAAGATAAACTGTGGGCAGAACCGATATAAACAGTTCATACGATGGATTTTCGTATTCCTTTTACATCGCATGCTGGCTGTGGTGAGCCGATTATAGCACAAACTAGGTTTGAATAATGTAGGATCGAACCTCGTTAGAAACAAATACTTTACACAAGCAGATTTAATCTGATCAGTTGAAAATAACTATAGAACGGATGAAACATAGATTAATAGGAACATTTCTTTTGGTATTCTTGACGATACAGTTTGTGGAGGCACAGGTTGCTATTATCCCACGTCCGCAGCAGCAGGAAGCGCGGAAGGGGAAACTGATCCTAGGTAGAAATATAGGCATTATAAGCGATCCTTATTTTGATCCCACGATATTGTATTTCAAGAAGCTCCTACTTGGGCGTTTCGGGATTTCGGCCTATGCTGCGACCAGGGCCGACGAAGCCCAGGTTATGGTAAGCTGGGATAAAACACTTGAACATGAAGCCTATCGTTTGCAGATCGATGCTACTCATATTCGAATTTACGCTTCAGATAAATCAGGACTTGTCAATGGAATTGCAAGTTTAGACCAATTGTTGTCCGTTGCAGCTCAAAGCGGTGGTCAGCGTGAGTTGGATGCTGTTGAAATTACAGATAAAGCACAATTTACATGGCGCGGTTTTATGTTAGATGAGTCGAGACACTTCTTCGGAAAGGAAAAAGTGAAGTCATTGTTGGACTGGATGGCTTTCTATAAATTGAACAAGTTTCATTGGCATTTGACGGATGAGCCTGCGTGGCGGCTTAGTATACAACGTTATCCCTGGCTGGCTCAAATAGGTGGGATAGGCAATTATTTAGATCCCTATGCTGGAGTACAGTATTATACGCAAAATGATATCAGTGAGATTATTGCTTATGCTGATGAACGTAATATTGAGGTCATTCCTGAGATTGATATGCCTGGACATGCAACAGCGGCAAACCGCGCGTATCCGTTTTTATCGGGCGGGGGTAATGAAAAACACCCTGATTTTACTTTTCACCCAGCAAAAAATACGACATATTCATTTTTAAGCCATGTGTTGCGCGAAGTAAAAGCGCTTTTTCCTTCGACTTACATTCATTTGGGCGGAGATGAGGTTGCTTTTGGTAGTGATGCCTGGAATAATGATCTAAAGGTGCAGGAGTTAAAAAAGGCAGAAGGGCTGAAATCCAATAAGGAAGTGGAAGAGTATTTTATTCGACGTATGGCAGATTCCGTTGCCCGAATAAATGGAAAAATCATTGTTTGGGATGAGATGGTAGACGCAAAACTGAACAAAGCGCAGACTGTGATGATGTGGTGGCGCCATGATAAACCCGAACAGCTCAACAAAATTTTGGATAAAGGATATCAGGCAATTCTTACACCGCGTTTACCTTTATATTTTGATTTTGTGCAGCAGGAAAACCATCGGTATGGACGGAAATGGGGCAAAGGGTTTAACCCTATTCAAGATGTCTACAATTTTGCAGGCGAACAGTTGGATAGTTTAGGTGGTCGAAGAAAACAGATATTGGGTATCCAGGCCAATCTATGGACTGAAACCGTGACAAATACCAATCGATTGGATTATCTCGTCTTTCCGAGAATTGCGGCATTGGCGGAAGCAGCATGGACATCTGGCAAGCAACGCAATTTTGACCAATTTACTAAAGTGTTAAAGAAACATTTAGCATTGTATCGGGAACAGGGACTCTATTACTTTGATCCATTTCAGGACAGTAACCCTGAACCGGTCGTCATGAAGAAAGTACAGAAACAGTATATTGATCGTCCCGACTAGTTGTGTTGTTTGTCTTTGAATAAGTTGGACTATATAGAATCGTGGTAATAAACAATTAGATAAAATATGATAAGCTATAACAGATTGATGATGCCCTTGCTCTTGGCTGGTGCGCTATTGGCCGGAAAAACTGTTTCTGCCCAATGGACTGGGCCACGCAAAAAGGTGGAGCAAAGAATTGACGTAAAATACGGGCCTTTAATACCGGCACATCGAACCGATGAAGCGATGGAGCGTTTTCGGACATATGGTTTAGGACAGTTTATCCATTGGGGCCTTTATGCTATCCCAGGAAATGAATGGGAAGGAGTAAGCGCTCGTAAAGGTGCGGCCGCTTCCGAATGGATTCGTACCTGGAGTGGACCTACTGCACCAAAGGACTGGAAAAACACCTATGACAATTTATACAAGCAATTTAATCCCAAAGGATTTGATGCAAAGCTATGGGCTAAGCAGGCTAAAGAAATGGGTGCAAAATACCTGATTTTTACCACCAAACATCACGATGGATTTGCCTTATGGCCTTCGAAGTATACAGACTATACCATTAAGAAAAGCCCTTATAAAAAAGACATCGTCAAGCAGGTTGTAGACGCTTACACCGCTGAAGGGATAGATGTGTTTTTGTATTTTTCGATCTTAGAATGGAATAATTCAAACTATATGGGTAAGGCGCCGTCTACACCGGAAGAAAAGGTAAAATTCAATAAGTTTTTGGAGTATACCCGTAACCAATTGTTGGAGCTGCTTCAAAACTATCCGCAGATAAAAGGGTTTTGGTTCGATGGTACCTGGGATCAGTCCTGGATTCAGTCCTATGATTTTACCTATAAACTGGAAAAGGAACTCCGTGAGAAACATCCGGGCTTAATCATCGGTAGCCGTTTTCGAAACGATGAATTTGGAAAACGGCATTTCGACTCGAATGGTGATATGTTGGGGGATTATGAGCAAGGCTGGGAGCGTAAGATGCCGAAAGAATTTGAATGGCTAGAGGGACGTGACTGGGATTGTGTGATGACGATACCACCAAATGGTTGGGGTTATATGAAAGATTGGTCGGGTATTTATACAAAGACATCCGACGATTTGATCGATATGTTGATGAATTGTGTGTCGATGAACGGGAATTTCGTGTTGAATTTTGGCCCGGATGGAAATGGTCGGATGCATCCAGGAGAGGATAAATTGGCGAAAGAGATTGGTGACTGGATCAAAATCAATGGTGAAGCTGTTTATGGTGTAAGACATGCAGGACTTGCTCCATCTAAATTGGGTTATTTTACCAAAAAAGAGGACAATCTCTATCTTACTGTCTTTAATCGACCGGTAAATAATATTGTCCGCATTGCTGTACCCAAGAATTCAGCTGAGGTTCCGGTAGAGGCTGTCTTATTGCAAAATGGTCAATCATTAGCTCTTAAACGTTCCGATATTGGTTTGGATCTTGATAAGAATACATATTATGATGTTGTTCTTCCGGCAACGTTTAGTACAGATAAAGCTTTTGTTGTAAAAATGAAGCTTGGTAGGCCAAAAGTACAGGCTGATCAATTAATGGATGCAAAAATGTAAATTTTAGCGTTCGCGCGAAGGTTTTCGCGATCTTATCGGCATTTCAAATGTATAGGAGCGCTACTCCAGACCATTGGGAGTGATCTAAAAGGGCGGGACTTAAATCAGTGTTGATTTAGGTCCCGCTTTTCTTTTATAGAATTTCCAACAGTTCCTGTGGATGGTGGATAATATGCTGTGCACCGTGTTGTCTTAACTCGCTCTCTTCCCGAAAGCCCCAAGTAACACCGATAGCTGTTACCCCTGCATTATTGGCGGTATCCATATCCACGGATGAATCGCCTACATAAAAGCAATCTTGTTTGCTAACACCGAGTGTTTGGATACTGTCGAAGACAATATCGGGATCAGGCTTGGCGGGGCGACCTGTTCGATGCCCCAAAACGAGATCAAATGAAATATCGGGAAAGTATTCGGCCATCAAAGGTATCACCGCTTCATGGTATTTATTTGATGCTACCGAGATTAGATAGCCTAATGATTTCAGTTCTTGTAGTAGCGGTATAATCCCTGTGTAGGGTCGTGTATGCGATACAGGTTTTTGTTCATAATATGTCTTAAAAGCTGCAAGTAAGACTGTGATCGTCTCTACTGTCCGTGCTTCTTCGGGTAACGCCCTTTCGATAAGTTTCTGTACGCCATTGCCTACAAATTTCTTATAGGCAACGAGTGGATGCGTTGGGTATCCATGTTGTTCAAGAATAGCATTGCAGCTGTCCCCGAGGTCTTGTAATGTGTCTAGCAGTGTTCCGTCCAGATCAAATAGTATAAGCTTCATCTGCTAAATCTAGTGAAAAAGTAGGATTTATTATCTCTTTTATGATGTTATGCAAACGTTTGCTCAATATGCGCAAACGTTTGAGTTGTTTTTGGAGTCGTGATATTCAATTTCACTTATATACATTTGGTAAACTAACAAGCAATTATTGCCGTACCAGAATTAGAATTTTAATGCCGTAGCATATACTATTATATGCGCTACCGATACGCTTATACCAATTCAAAATTTATAGCCTAAAGTCAAAATCGAATGAGAAGACTATTTTGTTTTTTATTTCTTGTGCCCATGTTTCACAATAACCATGCGAAAGCTTGGGATAGGTGGAAGTTGCAACAAGACACTTCACAAATCAGTGAAGCGGATCAACAACTTTTGCGAGGAAGGCTCAAAGCCTTGTTGCAGAAGCAACAGGTGAAGGATAGCCTCAGCAAGGGAAATGTTGAGACGCTGCCTCTTGTGGGAATTCCTCAGTTATTGAAAGGACAGGTCTCTGGACTTTATGTTCAGGAATCCACTGGTGAACCTGGAACGCCAAAGAATATGGTCATTAGAGGGCTAGGAAGTCCCCTGATTGCGGCGAAGGATGCTGTAGGGGTTCAACCAGCAGTGTATGTCAATGGCATACCAATAGCACGGGATAACAATTTTACCTATTCAATTCAACAATATCAATTTAACCGATTAGGGCCAGGTACAGATAATTTTGCGGGAATTGAACTGTCTACGATTGAATCAGTTGAAGTAATCAAAGATCCTGTCTTGTTGGCTAAATTGGGCCCTTTAGCTGCAAACGGGGCCATTTGGATTTTGACCAAACCCGGAAAGGAAGGTAAACGAGAAATCAGTTTTGACGGTTATGTCGGATTAGCAACTAAACCGGTCGTAACTCCGGTAAATGCGCAATATGAGAATTTATTTCGGTCGGCCTTTTACGATAAATATGGATCTACATCCGATAAATTAAGCTATCCGGGTTATCTGAGTGATGAAACTAATGTAAATTACTATGGTCCTGCAAATTGGGACGATGAGTATTATAAAAACACACCAATTTACGGCGGTAATCTAGGGATAAGAGGGGGTGGGGACCGTGCGAATTTTGCTTTTATGGGCGGCTATATGAAAAATGCCAATGCAGCTGATAAGACAAATATTGAACGATATAATGCCCTTTTTAATGTCAATATGGCACCATATAAGTGGTTTAATTTTGGTACCACCATCAACGCCAGCCGCAGTTTGCGGGACCGCAACCGTAGTTTACGAGATCGCTTTGGTGAGGCGGCTTATGTGCCCGATTTGTCTGTTCCAATCTCTCCGAATAAGGATAAGTATAGTGAATATCTTGCTGTCTATAAAGGGGCATTGGATAATAATACGGTCAATATGCTCAATTTGGCTGTTAATTTGGATCTCTATCTATTACCTAACCTGAAGTTCAATACAAACTTTGGCGTAGATTATTCCGAGGGTAAACGTGAAGCATTTTTTCCAGGATCATTGATGGAAACAAATAACTACATGTCTAGTTATTTTGGTTTTAATCAACGTTTAGTGTTCAATAATAGTTTGGATTACAATTTCAAACTTGAAGACAAACATAAATTTGATTTTAAGCTAGGCTCTGCTTATACCCAAGATCTGTATCGTTATCATTATGGACGGGCATATGATGGCCCCAATGATTTTATTAAGGTCAATGTGGTTGAGGGGGACTCTCAAAAGGGGAGCTATCTTACGCCAATCGGCGGACTTTATGTAAATCGCTGGTCCAACCGAGAGGATTTTAGATTACACTCATTGTATTTGTCGGGCCATTACAAATGGAATGATCGTTTGGATATTAACGCGTTATTGCGCTATGATGGTTCGTCAACTGTACAGCCAGACTCGCGATGGCTGATGACCCCAGCATTCTCGGCTAATTATCAGTTTGTAAAAGAAGATGAAGCAAAGGTTGTTGATAAGCTAAGTGTAAAGGCTTCCTGGGCGCGTATTGGTAAACCTGTCTTTACGAGTAAATATGCTGTTGGTCCCAATTATACGGCTGATTTAAATTGGGGGTCGGAAAAGTCTCTGGTTTCTTATAATGGATTTGCAGTCGCTTCTCGCCCTTATTCAGAAGGATGGGTAGGCTATGATATTCAGTGGCCCTATACAGATCATGCTGAGCTGACAATTGATGGGACTTTATTGGAAAAACGGTTAGATGTAAGAGCATCATTATACCAAAAGAAGGACGTAAATCAACTGGTCAATATGCCTATCCCAGCAGAATATGGATACTCAGGTCAGATTATTAATGGTCTTACGGTTCAAAACAGAGGCGTAGATCTGAATCTGGATGGGAAAATATTGAGTGATCCTGCTGGTTTCCAATGGACATCATCCTTAAATCTAAATTTTAATCAAAATAAACTAACGGCATTGCCAAATGGAAAAACGGAACTGAAAGTCGGAGACCGTTTATTGCGTGTTGGGCAGGCTGTTGATCAATTTTGGTTATACGAAAACGAAGGAATTTATAATACAGACGCAGAAATTCCCGTTCAAAATGGCCATAAATTACAATTTGACGGTGTAGATTTTGCCGCTGGAGACCCACGTTGGAAAGATCAGAATGGAGACTTTGTTATTGATGAGAAGGACCGCGTATTAAAAGGAAATGCTATGCCTAAACTGGTGGGCGGTTTTACTAATCAGTTTAAATTTAAAGGGTTTGAATTGAATATGCAATGGTATTTTGCTTTAGGTCAAAAAGCGCTAAATCAGCGCGCAGCATCCAAATATGATTTTATCAATACGGAAAATACCAATTCCCTGGATGGTATTCGCGAAGTATTCCACTGGCAACAAGATGTGGATATTACAAAATATCCGATTTATAATCCATGGAGTCCGCTTGTTGCGTACCGTGTTGACCAGGACTTATTTCTCGAAAATGCTTCATTTCTTAAGCTTAGAGCGTTGACCTTAGGTTATGATCTGATTCAATTAAACGGTATTAAAAAGAAATTCCAATCAATGCGCCGAGCCTATGTATACGTTTCGGGAATGAATCTATTGACGATCTCTAAATTTTCGGGAAAGGATCCTGAACTAATTGATTTCAATGGCTACTATACAGGATATGGATTACCACTTTCTCCGATGGTCAGTGTAGGGATAAAATTGGAACTGTAAACCTTAATAATTGAATGTTTAATATGAAAAGATATAATCAATGGGGGAAATTCCTCGTGCTCATGCTGAGTATGTCGATGTTATTTTCCTCTTGCAATAAAAAATTAGATATAGTAGCCAGTAATGTTGGTGCTGAGGGGCGGGAATGGGCATCTGTATCTGACACCCGTGCACATTTGATGGGTATTTATGGTCTGATGCGTGCGGCTATGGTCGATAATTATGGACACTGGGTGTATGGTGAGATGCGTTATGGTGATTTTAATTCCTATTCGCGAGCTGATTTACGTGTTGTTCAGGAAAATAAACTGAAAGCTTCTTATCCCCTTATAAAGGACTTGACGGACTGGCGACGTTTTTACGCGGTAATTAATGCGGCCTCATTATTTATTGAGCGTGCGCCGGAAGTCTTGAAAAAAGATAGCCGTTATACCGAACGGGATCTGAAATATGATATTGGCCAAGCCCGTAGCATTCGAGCGCTGATGTACTTTTATATGGTACGCATCTGGGGCGAGGTTCCTTTATTAAAGGATTCCTATGATAATGGGAGCTTTGCTGAAGTGGCACAATCTTCTGAATCTACTGTACTAGCATTTGCTGAGGAGGAATTGCTTAAAGCGGCTGAGGATCTACCTTATCGATATGCTGTTGGTCAGCAAACTTATTACGGCGAGTCAGAATCTGTTTGGAGTGGAGTTTTGGTGAATAAAATCACCGCCTATTCTATTCTGGCACATATTGCCGCTTGGCAGGGAAAATATATCAATGCGGATGTCTATTCAAAATTTGTGATTGATAATTACACAAAGGCTAATCTGGCTTTGTTAAATGTACCTTCACTTGTGAATCCGACGGACGGTTTATTTGGTCCTAGCACGCGCGCTCAGATTTTGGCGATCCGCTCGTCTTATGAGCTTGGAGAAGCAACAAATACAGGTCATCTGGAATCGTTGACATTGGGGTATCCGATTGTAACGAAGGCTAAGCCGGATATTTATGTTAACCGTGATACAATCAATGCCATCTTTGATGATCCCAATGACACGCGTTTTGGTATTGACTCTGTTTCAGGACTGATTCGGACCAACTATTTTACCAATTATAACGGCGATATACCCATTTTTAGTAAGGTTAAAGTGATACGAAATGGTGCAGGAGACTCTGATTTTTCAATATTTGGTTCAAACTTAGTATTTACGCGTTTAGAGGAAATTTTCTTATTGTATGCAGAAGCTAAGACGGTGCTTAACCAACGGGATGAAGCGATAAAATACTTGAATCAAGTCAAAGCACAACGCGGATTGAAGCCTTATATCTCATCATCGCCAAAAGACTTGTTAGGAGAGATATTCTTGGAACGTCGTCGCGAACTGATGGGAGAGGGATGGCGATGGTATGATCAAATTCGTTTTGCTAAAATCAAGAAAAACAATCCTACGCTGAACACTTTGATTGAAAATGGTGGAATTTTTTGGCCGATATCAGCAGATGTATTATCTCGAAATTCGAAGTTGAAACAAAATTCCTATTGGAAATAACCAAAGCACTAACCATGATGAGAAGAATATACTATATAGGATGTTTTTTGCTATGCATCCTACTTGGATTTACCGCTTGTAAAAAAGGGAACACCTACTATGAAAACTATAGTCTGAAGTATACGGAGTACAATGGTACGACCCTGCAATTTCTGGAGGAGCAAGGATCAACCTACGACTCCCTGTTATTGGTCTTGGAACGTGTGCCGGATTTGCGGGCAAAGCTTGGTAATGCGTCGGAAAAAACAACATTCTTTGCTTCGACAAATAACAGTTTTACGAATGCAATTGAAGCGTTAAATGCCGTACGTCAAGCCTCAAATCGCTCAAAGATGTATTTGGAAGATATTCCAAAAACTATTTTGGACACATTAACCTATCACTATGCTTTTGATGGAATCTATGATACAGATGCTTTACGGGACTTTGTTGAAGGAAAAGAGGTGCTTTCTATCGATAAATATCGGATGACCATACAATATAAAGTTACTTCTGCCTCTGGAATCGTTGGCGGTGGGCAGCAGCAGCTTGTACTCAGTGATATGAACAACTCTATATTTAAAAGGTATTGGCAGGAAAGTAATACATCCATTGTCAATATTCGAACAACCAATGGTATGCTACATATTTTGGCACCGAGCCACAATTTTGGATTCAGCAAATTGGCCAAACTCTTAAACAACTAGCATCATGAAGATGAAATTTTATACTTCCGTAAAAAATATAGCGATGTTTTGTCTGGGATTATTGGTCCTGGGAGCGTGTAAAAAAAATATACCCACCGATCAAGATTCATTAGGCGAGGATATCGTATACAACACAACTGAGTTCACACCAATGCTGGGTAGAAATACTTTTTACAACAACATTGTCAGCATTGGACAGAATACCTCACAACCGCTAAGCTTTAAGATTGTCAATGTACGTGATTTAGATGGGGAACCCGCGACCGTGTTTAACGATAAGTTCCCAGTCAAAGTTTGGAAAGAAGCTTATACCGGTCTTGAAAAAAGTATCGCAGAGATTGAAGCGAAAAGAAAAATTGAATATCGTCCCTTATTAGAAATTCTCGAGCATTCAGGCAATATCAACTTTTGGGGGCAATCTGCCCGCTCGGCTTTTGTTAAAGCACAGCCGGATTCGGGTTATGTATTTGATATTGAAGTTAGCAACTCTGGCGGACGACGTTACTTGCGTAATTTTAAATTAAAGCCGTTCCGTGAACAGCCTTATGAACCGAGTATTGAGGATCCAATTACAGGTTCGTCTTCTTATCCCTATACCAATGCTATTGTGTCAAATATGATTGGCGCGCGAACGGGAAGACCATTGGGGCCCGCCGATATTCGAGTTTATATGAATAAAACTGAAAATAGGGGAAATGGGGCTAAGACACTGACCATTAGTTTTTTGGATTCATTAAATAATCCAATAGATCCCGCTAAGTTTAGTGAGACCGATTGGCCGAAGCTGGTTCATGGATTTAATTCTAGGATGGTTGATAAGAAAGTAGTTTACGATGTTGCTTACCCGATTCCTTTAGCTCGTATCGAGACAGAATATACACTTGGAAACGGAACCGCGGCCTATTTGGTATTTGGGTATAGAAGAAAAGGGAATCTTGGCTATCTGGAATTATGTGCTTTTGCCATTCCATTTGCAATATATGAAGAGGGGGATTGGGAGATCCAGTTCCGATTTCCACATGAAGCGCCAAAATTTGATTGATAGTGACCGGTTAATTTAGCTTAAGAATTATGAAACAATTATGTATACTAATACTCTTTTTTACCTATGTGCTAACCAATTCGGCAATGGCACAGTCCACGATGATAAAGGGAACGGTAAAAGGGAATGATAATAGGCCTTTGGCTGGAGTATCCATTAAACTGGAATCTCCCAAAAGGGATCTGGGCAAAACAGGTGACGATGGACGCTTCGTTATTTCGGTGCCCGCACAAGGTGTTATGTTATTTTCTTATCAGGGATATGCTACGGTTAGACAGGCCGTAGGCGATTCAAAAAAGGAGTATAATATCGTGATGCAGATGACCACACATGAACTTGAAGAAACAGTGGTTGTAGGGTATCAGCAACGGAAACGCGAAACCTTAACGGGCTCCGTTGTGACCATTTCAGGAAAGGAAATCCAAGATATTCCTTCGGGTAATTTTGTGGATCTTTTACAAGGGAAAGTCGCGGGGATGAATATCCAGAATAATACAGGTAGCCCTGGGATGCGTGGATCGATCGCGGTACGCGGTATTTCCAATTTTAATGTGTCTGGAAGCGGCGATAATACCTTTTTGACACCAACATCACCTTTATTTGTCATTGACGGTGTCCCTATTGATGATAACTCCGGATACGAGTATGGCTTTGAAACAGCAGGCCCTGGCGTTTCGCCCATCTCGATGATTCCACCAGAAGATATCGAAGATATAACGGTAATGAAGGATGCACAGGCCACAGCGCTTTATGGCTCACGGGGCGCATATGGCGTTATTCAGGTACGGACTAAAAGAGGAAACTCAAAAATTCCACTAGTGCAATATCAATTTCAAGGATTTATGAGTGCGGTGCCTCCCTTACGTAAAGTGATTGGAGGTCGGGGTGAACGTATGGTTCGGATAGAGCAAATTTTAATGAATGATTCTACGCTAGCAGCAGCGATTCAGCGGATTAATGATTCTCCGATGCTGGCAGATAGTTTAAATCCGTATTACAACAATTCGACGGATTGGCAATCCTATTTCTATCGAAATACCTATAATCAGACACATAATGTGAACATCTCGGGTGGAGAGCGTGTGTTTAACTATAAAGTGAATATGAATTATTACGATGAAAATGGTATCATCGCAAATACAGGATTCAAGCGATATACGGTACAGTCCAATATGCAATATGAACCCAATGACCGCTTTCGGATGATGGCCAATGTGAATGCCAATTTAGGACAAAATCGAATGGGAAGTGGTAATGCAACAATGCAAACTGGGGTTGGAAAGTCCGCCAATACAACTTCATTGTACCCTGCTCCGTCACTTTATTCGGGTAGTATTGATGCACTGTCTGCACTAAATGTAAACGATGACAATAAAACTGGAAATTACGTAGCTCAGGTCGAATTGCAATATGAACCTATTAAAGGTTTAAGAGCAACTTCTACCCTTAATTACAATTATACAACTGCAACAAAAGATCGATTTACTCCCGAATTATTACTAGGAAATAGCTCAGAGGTATATGGTTATTATCAGAACAAGAGTAAGGTGTATAACCGTAACCTATTGTCTTGGGTTAAAACGTTTGGTGAAAAACATATGATCAATGTCTATGGATTCTCAGAAATGGAAATTTCATCATCTTCTGAAAACCTGAATAAGTTTAGAGGGACTGCCAACGATCAATTCCAAACTGGCATTAGTTATGACACACGTAAAACTTTAGGGGGCTTACTTAATAATCTTTCTAATTTCCGTTCTATCGCCTATGCAGGTAATTTCTCTTACAACTACGATTCAAAATATATTCTTGACCTGACTTACCGTGTGGATGGTACTTCCGTTACGGGAGGGTCATCCCCATGGTCCTCAAATCCTTCACTCGGTTTTCGCTGGAATTTCAAGAAAGAGAGTTTTATGAAAGATTTGGATTGGTGGGACACTGGTTTCTTGCGTGGATCGGTAGGTCGTACGATTTCCCCAACGGGCACAGTGGCCGATCTATATGGATGGTATAAGGTCGATGACGGCCGTTATAACAATAGGCCGACAACCTCCCTTGATCTAAAAAATGCCCCGAATACAGGACTCGTTCCGCAGACAACAACACAATGGTCTGTGGCCGCTGAACTAGGCTTTTTCAACAGTGCCTTATACGTTACCTATGAGACCTATTATAAGCAGTCTGATAAAATCTTACGTTCGAAGAAGATCGCTAACCATAATGCTTTTGAAAATGTGCTCACAAATGAAGCCGCAATGGTTAATATGGGGCATGAATTGACAATTAATGTGCGTCCGCGTTTTCAGAATCAAGATTGGGACTTTACAGGTACAGCGACATTTGCTTTGAATAGAGGTTTTACAACGGCATTGCCTGATGGGGCTAGACAATTAATACAAGCAGACGACTCAGGATTCGATCTACCACAACTTTTTAGATTGGGAAGAAATCCGCTTACCTTCGTTTTATACGATTATAAGGGGGTATACAAATCGGATGATGAGGTCCCAGTGAATCCATTGACGGGACAACGGTACCGCGCAGGTGGCCCGCTTTCAGATGGGAAATACTTCCGTGCAGGGGATCCCATTTTTACGGATCTGAATGGCGATTACATTTTAGATGAGAATGACTTAATATTCGTTGGTGATGCGCAGCCAAAAGTAACTGGCGGGTTTAGTTTATATACGCGTTATAAAAATTGGTCTTTGCGTACGCAGATCAATTATACCTTGGATCGGGATATTTTGAATACTGCCTTGGCAGACCGTTTTCGTAATTACGATAGACCAACAGGGATTAAAGAGGGCGATTTGAAATATGTTCCAGGCGCTTATGTTCCATTGGATGCTTACAATGTATGGCGCCAGTTAGGTGATAATGCAGATTACCCGAATGTATCTGATTTTACACGTTTGTCTCTCTATAACCCATACCGTTATAATTCGACCATGTTTTTGGAAGATGGTTCATGGTTGAAATTGAGTTCAGCGACAGTAGGCTACAATTTTAACCGGATATGGTTAAAGCGTTATGGTTTGACTTCTGCACGACTCAACTTTACTGCAAGTAATATCTTCACCTTTAGCAATTATTCGGGACCTGATCCGGAGTTGGTGACTGGCGTAGGAAGGGATGGATCCAATGGCTATCCGAGCAAAAGAACCTATTCATTGGGGGTCAGTGTACAATTTTAATATGAAAATCTCATGAAAAGAAAGTTTATATATACAGCATTACTTGGAGCTAGTTTGATGCTAGGCTCCTGTGGTAAGGATTTCTTGAATATTACACAGATTGATAAATTAACAGGTAATAATTACTGGACCAATAAGGGGGATGTCGAGCAATATATGGGCGGAATCTATTCTACATTCCGGGAAGCAACCATGACGAACATCTTCTTCCCCGCTTCTGGCGACTTGCGTTGTGCGCCCACTAACCGAACAAGTGCTACTAGTGGAGTGGGAAGAAATTATATTAGTTATTTGCGAAGCAACGATTTATCCACACTTTTCGCGATGGAAGGAAATTATACTTATTTCGGTTTTCCAAGAATAACGAAATGGAACACTTTTTATAAAATGGTCCAGAATGCAAATATTGTTTGCTATCAGTTGGATAATAAAGATATGCCGTTTTTGTCTGAGCGGCAAAAGAGCGCCTATAAGGCAGAGGCGATCTTTCTTCGCTCTTTGGCCTACTTTTTTATGGTGCGTCTCTATGGTGATGTGCCTTACTATACGGATGTGAACACCAACCCATTGCCGCGAACGAACATGGTGACTGTTCTGAAAAATATTTCAGCCGATCTTGATGCTACCTATAAAGATCTTCCCTGGACTTACGATGATCCTTCTGTAATTGCTGTTAAAGCTATGCGTGGTAGTGCCCTTGCATTGAATATGCATATTAATATGTGGATTGCAGGATTTACAACCGAAGATAAATCCATCAATTATGAGAAAGTAGCTGCTTTGGGAAAAGAACTGATGGAGGAGAACGGAGGGGCTTACGAATTACTAGATCTAAAACGAACCAAGGAAATTTTCAAAGGCCGTACCAAAGAAGGTTTATTTGAAATTGTACAAAATTTTAACTATGGGGAGAGCTTCCATTTATCAGCTTCTTATTCGGATTATGTGTTACATGCTCCAAATAAGGTAACATCGAAATCCTATATTTACTATGATCCGAAATTTATGGAAAAAATGTACCCTGTCGCAGAAGCTGACTTACGTAAAACCTATTGGTTTGATAAGGATATTTATTCGACGAACGGCGATTTCCAATGTTTGAAATTCTCCAATGTATTTATGGAAGAAGGAGAGGACAACAATCCGGATGATAATCAGATGATATTTCGCTATTCTGATCCAATCCTTTTGCGTGCAGAAGCCTTAGCAGAATTAAATCGCGATGAGGAAGCGCGTACAGTAGTCAATGTTATTCGTAAACGCGCCGATGCTTCTGAAATTTCGCTGTCAGGGGATGAGCTCAAAGATGCAATCTGGTGGGAACGTGTTCGGGAGCTGTTGGGCGAAGGAAATTTTTATTATGACCTGGTGCGGACCAAAAAGGTTATGAATACAGAATATACTATGGCACCGATGTCGGTGGGTGCATTTAATGCTGGTGGATGGACATGGCCTATTGATAAGTCTGCAATGGATAACAATCCTTATATGCGTTTAAATAATTATTGGAATTAAGAAAGGAAGAAAGATGAAAAGTTTATTGAAACTAACTCTGTTTTTGGCATTGATGATACTGGGGATCGCTGCTTGTAAAAAAGATGATTTTATCGATACAGGAGTTCATAATCCAAAATTTGATGGTACAGTATGGCAATACTTGGAGAGCCGCCCCGATCTGTTTGATACATTGATGGTGGCTTTGAAGATTTCTAAACTGGATGAGGTGTTAAAAAAAGAAGAGGTGACCTTTTTTGCCCCTCCGGATCCAACAATCCTAAAAGCTGTTTGGCGACTCAACCGAACATTATATATCTCAGGTCAGGATACAATAAAAAAACTGGAGCAGATCAAACCGCAGGTCTGGCGTAAATACCTGGGACAATACATCCTCAAAGGAAAATACTTATCGAAGGATTTTACACAGATTGACACGATCAATCTGGCAGCATATCCAGGTGGGGTTTACAAAAATTACGATGGTTCAGACATGAATATAGGGGTATTATATAACGATGTTCGTTCAAACGATCAGGTGATTAAATATGCAGGCTATCGCCAGTTGTATTTCAATTTCCCTTATTCAATAACATCTCCGGGTGATATACAGGAATATTTTACGCCATTTGTTACAGCACCTGTGGCCACATCGGATATTCAACCGACCAATGGTGTATTGCATGTTTTGCAATTTTCAAAACATACCTTAGGTTTTGTGGGATCTCTTTTTGCCGGTGATGCATACACGATCGGCGTTTTACCAAATTAATTGATTTGACTGAATTATGATGAAACGATTAAAAACAAAAATAGGATACCAGCTGGGTTTACTGTCCTGCCTTGCAATAAGTTCCTGCAGTAAGGATATTGCCCTGGGTACAGATCCTTATGCGGGAGGAAAAGGATCGCTTGGCATTGGATTTTATAAAAGCTATTCGGAGCCAGGTACGGCAAAACCCGGCGAATTGGTTGACTTTTATGTCAAAGGCATTGAACCATACCTTGGCAAACTTAACTTCTATGTCAATAATACGAAAATGGAAGTCGTCAGTGCAAAAGATTCTTTGGTAACCATTAGGGTCCCGGAGCAAATTTCTTCGGGTGACGCGAAGATCGAAGCCGATGGGCAGGTATTTTACGGACCACGGCTTGAGATCGACGGGAATGTTTCCAGAGATGTCAACTACGGTATGGTGAATGGATTCTCCTCGATTGTGTCTGATATTTTGCCTAACGCCGGCGGTTACATCGTGACCGGTGCGTTTAACAATTTTGAAAATGAGGCGGTAGATAAGACGGTTTTTCGGAATGCTATTCATTTTATTGATGGTAACGGAAAGTCTTCAACCTCAATGACGTTTGGCGAGGGCGCAAATGGATATGTAAGCTCTGTGACTAAAATGAGCGATGGGAAGTTTCTATTAAGTGGCCTCTTCAATAAGTTTAATAAAACCAATGTTTTTGGCCTTGTGCGACTTAATGCCGATGGAGCCGTTGATTCTAAAATTGTGGATGTCATTAATACAACTGGAAATCCACTGGATGGACGCGATACGGTATGTACCTTTAATGCAGGGATTACGGGTAGTGTCTCTAAGGTTTTTGGGGTATCAGATAATCGCGTCATTGCGGTTGGGAATTTTGACAATCATTATAAGATAGATTATACCTATTCGTCCCGCACAAATAAACGTCCAATTGCTACGAAAGTGAAGCATATTATGCGTTTGAAAGCGGATGGATCGTTAGATTCAAGTTATATGATAAATAATATAGGAGCAAATGCGGCGATTTTTGATGCGGAATTGATTGACAATGAGCGTGTAATTCTTGCTGGGCCATTCACAACTTTTAATGGGCAGCCCGCACATGGCATCGTCTGTATTAAAGCAGATGGCAGTATAGATCCTTCCTTTAATTTAGGCGGAACAGTCGATCGTGTATTTGACGTAAGTTATAATGCAAAATTAAAGAAAATTCTGATAGCGGGCGTGTTCAGTGGTTTGGGGGCGAATGGGAAAGTAAAAGGGATTGCTGTAATGAATCCGGATGGTAGTATAGATGATCAGTTTGTACTGGGAGATATGGGCACAGGAATGGTCAGCTTTGCACAGATGCTGAATAATGGTCGGATTGTAGCTCAGGGGACCTTCGATAGCTATAATTCAATTAAGAGATCGAGCTTCTTGGTATTGGAAAAGGACGGTACCTTATTGCAAAAATATAATAACCAGTCTCCTTTTACTGGCAGTGCAAATAAAATTATAGAGTCGACTTCTTCGTTGGGCTTTCCAGCACTATTGATTGGTGGAAGTATTTGGCAATATGGGGCCGACCGTGTTGGAAATGTCTTTAAGATGGAAATCAAGGATTAACCTTTTATGGAACCGAATATGAATAAGTATATAAAAATGATAAAAAATACCCTTTGGGGAATCGGAGGAATTCTTCTTTTGGTTGCCTGTAATAAGGATTTTCCAAATTTGCTCCAGAATTTTAATGAGGCGAAAGATAGTCCCGAAAGCAAGGACAAGGTTCTATTGGTTATCGTAGATGGGTTGTCTGGATCTGTAGTACAGGATATCGAACCTGAAAACATGACGCTCATGACACGCAATGGATTGGTAACCTATGGCAGTTTAGCTGATCCGACTACGGATTTTAAAGTAACGAATACTTCTGTTGCGGCATCACTATTGACTGGTGTTAACAGTGATAAAACAGGAGTTACATCTGGAGATATCAGTACATTAAATCCGCAATATCCAACGATTTTTGAGCGCTTGAAAAATGAAGCGCATCGTTCCAATTTTTATACTTCATCGTCAGCGTATGGTACTTACTTAGGTAAAAATGCGACTGTACAGATAGGTGCTGATGATAATGCTGTAGTGAACGATGCGTTAAAGGGGATGCAGACCGATTCTGCCGACTTAAATGTGGTTCATCTTACAAAAGTTGAGCAAGCTGGGGTTGTGAGCGGTTATACAAGTGAGTCGGCTGGTTATGTCAGTGCTGTTCAAAACGCAGATAAACAAATTAAACAATTGGTGGATGCAATTAAAGGCCGAAAATCGATTTCCAATGAAAACTGGTTAGTGATCGTTACGTCAGGCAAAGGAGGCAAAACTAAAAACTCAGAGAGCGATTTTACAGCATATGGAGATAGTGAGCGGAGTACCTATACATTGTTATACTCACCTAAATTTACGCGGAAAATTATCCCTCGGCCGAGTGCAAAAGATATTCCTTTTGTAGGCAATGCTACACGCTACACCTATGCCGCCAATAATCAGGTATATGGTCAGCTGACTGATCCGAACAAGTTTAACGTAAGTGCAAGTGAAGATTGGACGATTACCTTTTTTGCAAAACACAACAGTCCCAATACGACTTATAACTATGCAGTTTTTCTTGCGAAGCGTTTGCAAGGATTCAGCGGAAACGGCTGGAATATTTTTTCAGAAAGTGGAGGCTGGGGCTTCAATAGTTCTTTTGCCAATCAGACTTTTGGGGACTATATCAATGATGGTGAATGGCATGCACTTACTGTTGTGATTAAACGTAGCGGTACGCAAGATTCGGTGTATACGTATACCGACGGTACAAAAAATTCGATAACAGGTAAGGTTTCGCAAAATGTGGTTGCTAACAGTAATTTTGACAACACAAGTCCACTACGTATCGGATACAGCCCAGGTGATGGAAATACGGGCTGTGATCTTTCGCTTTGTAATTTACAAATTTATAACCGTGCCTTTACTCATGATGAGGTAAAACGCTATGGTGGTGTAACACATATTGATGAATCCTTTCCATTTTGGAGTAATCTTCAGGGATACTGGCCAGGTTATGGCGATGTGAATACAAGTAAGCTTACGGAGAAAACAAAAAAAGGTGCTGGAGATCTAGCGCTTAAGGGGCCGGTTTCATGGACAAGTTTCAATGAATTGGTTCCTTTCTTTCAACCTCCGATCGAAGGATCATTTTTTAGACAAGTTCCAAATGCGGTTGACGTTCCTTTTATGGTCTATCAATGGCTGGGAATAACCGTAGAAAGCGCATGGAACTTGGACGGAAAAAGCTGGAGTCCAGCGTATGTGCAAATCAGAAAGTAATCATTAGAACTAACCAATATGAATAAGATATATATAATGGGAGTATTTGCAGGGATGATTTCTTTGGCCTCATCCTGCAGCAAATATGGCTATGACTTTAAAGATGGTTATCAGCTTGGGGACTCCACTGCTTCCGAGATTTTAACAGACACCACAATGGGTAGACCCGATAAGAGCTTGTATACACGTGCTCGGATTTATCCCGGTCTTGTAGGTGATGGCGTTAAACGCGTGATGGATACAACGGTGACATTATTGATGAATAAGCAATATGTGGACAGAAATGAGTTTAAAGTTCAGGCGACGCCAGCACCTTATTATAGTACCGGACTCTATGCACCGGCAGGAGAAGTCGTGCGGATAACTGTTCCCCAAGGAATAATGGGACTTACGGTTCAGCTGGGGGTACACCAGGACAATATAGCGGGAAAAGATGCCCCTCGCCGTGATGCCCTTATTTATACCCGTAAAGAGCTTTTTCCAGGTGTCAACTATGTCCGCAATTTATATGGTGGAACAATTTGGATTATCAATGAAAAACCAATACCATCACCTGTGGCACTAAAAGTTGCTGGCGCGGTTAAAGCGACGGATTTTGTGCTAGGGAAAAGTACGATTGCACAGTGGCAAAAGGATGTTATGGCCAGTGATGTCCCTTGGATGGATCTGATCGGCAAACACGTGGCTTTTTCAGTGCCGCGCTCGCTTGTCTCCCGTTTTATTCAGTCGGGCCGGGCAGATCATATTGATGAGGCGCTGGAGCTTTGGGATAAAACGTATGAAGAAGATTACTACGATTGGATGGGATTGAGCCGTAATGCTCCAGATATTATTAACCGCTACCCTGAGTTTTGGGAGCGGGGTGTCATGGATATTCATCCGTCTGCAGGTTATGCGCACAGCGGTAGTCCATGGGTCATGCAGGAAGATGAATACTGGCTTGATGAGCTGATTAATCCGAATACTATTAAAAAGGGAACTTCTTGGGGAACATATCATGAGGTTGGACACAATTATCAGGCAGTGTTTGCATGGAGTTGGAGTGATCTGGGCGAGACGACAAATAACCTGTTTATTTTCAATGCTGCGCGAAAACGAGGTAATACTGACCGGCTTTCATTTCATCCGGCTTTAAAAACTGAAATACCGGCAGGATTAGCTTTCGCAAAAGATAACGTGCCGAAGAATTTCTCAAATATACCGCTTAGTTATGGACTCAGTTCCCCAAATAACGTGGTGTTTGCACGCTTGACCCCATTTCTGCAGATTTTTGATAAAGTAAAGGGGAAAAATGGTGAATTAGGCTGGGATTTCTTCCCTTATATTTATGCAAAAGCTCGGAATGAGAATTTTTCGACGTCGTTGGAACAAGCGAAACGAGATTATTTTTATCGTCAGCTTTGTCATTTTGCTGGGACAGACTTCAATCGTTTCTTTATAGCTTGGGGTATTCCTGTCAGTGCTTCGGCAAAGCGGGAAATTCGGAATCTGTATCCCCCGTTGAAAACAACACTATGGGAGTATAACCCATTGACATTTACTGGTGGCGATACACCGCTACCGACCAAATATAAATTGCCAAGCAATCTTTTTACGTTCACAGCGAATGTTGCAACGGCGACGAATGAAAGTTTGGGGACTTTTGCAGCATTAACAGATGGTAAAGCAGATACTTACTGGCATACCTGCTGGTCTGGTTGTAGTATTCCAACAACCCTTCCTGTTGAATTAACGCTAAACATGAATGAGATGAATGCTTTTAAGGGATTCTATATTCAAAATCGTCAGGGTGCTACCTATCAAACGAAAGTGAAAGTGTTGATTAGCAGTGACAGTAAGAACTGGAAGGAAATGGGAACTTATACATTGGCTCAAAGTGCCGAAAATACAGCACAGCGCAACGCTATGCGCGAATTTGCATTCTCTAGTATTGTGGAAGCTCAGTATGTCAAGTTTGTGTTCCCGGATCAAAACCTAGGTGGAGCTGTTCACGTCGCCTTGGCCGAAATTGGTGTGTTTTATGATATTTAAGCGGAGTAATATGAAAAGAAAATATAGCCTGAAAAAACTTGCTTTGATCGCTTTAGGAGCGGCATTCACCTTAGCAAGCTGTACAAAGTATGCAAATCCGGCGGCAGTATATGAAGATTACGATCAAGGGGTAGACCAGACCGTGAAGAGAAGAGTCTTATTTATTTCCATTGATGGGGCTGTGGGGTTGGAGATGAAAAAGATCATGCCCACGAATATTGCGGAGTTGCTGAAAACAAGTAAATATTCATTTGAAGCAATTGCAAATGAGAATACAAAGGATGCGGCCACGTGGACGTCAATGATGTCTGGGGTAACACAGGATAAGCATCAGATTGAAGATGATTCGTATATTCCAAAACCGGACGAAAATGACCCGCATCATAATGCTGCGGGTTATCCTTCCATCTTATATCGAATTTCAACAATTTCTCCGACGACGAAAACGTATGTAGTGGCCCGTGATCAGGCAATTACGACTAAACTTTTGGTCAGCGCTGACGAAGCAACAGATGTCAAAACGGATGAAGAGGTTAAAAATAAAGTAGTAGACCTGCTGGGAAAAAAGAATCCAGGGCTGGCAGTTGTACAATTTAAAGATGTTTTGCAGGCAGGTATAGCTGGAGGATTTTCTTCTGGAAATTCTGGCTATGTTGATGCGGTAAAGAAAGTGGATGGTTATATCGGGGAGATTATGAAGGCTTTAAAAGCACGGAAGAATTATCCTTATGAAAACTGGCTGGTTATTGTTACAAGTAATCACGGTGGAACAGATAAAGTGTATGGCGGGGATTCGTATGCCGAACGGAACATATTTGCTATTTTCCAGAATAATAATTTCAAACAGTTAGAACTGAAAGCAGATATTATGAAATCTATGCGTTTTTATGGTTTTTATGACGCCGGTCAAACTTCTTTTGGTGGGTATGGACCTAATGCTTTTCGTGGTCGAAATAATCCAGTTTTGGCAAATGAATCTATCTACGAAGTTGCTAAAACAGGTGAATTGACAGTTGAAGCAAAGATTAAAATGAATCCTGTGGACGGTAAATTTGATTATGCCAGTAATGCTCCTTTTCTAGGCAAGAATGCTTCTCGGACAGGATCGACAGCAGGATGGGCATTTTTTAAATCAGGCAGTGCATTAACATTTTTTGTTGCGGATGGTAGCACGAATGTACAGCCAGGAATGGGACCTGTTTCATCTGTCGGCGAATGGACACATATTGCGGCAACAGTCGCTAAGGTAAATAATGTGCCTACAGTCAAAGTGTATGTCAATGGTCTAAAAACGGGGGAAGCGACTAGTACGACGATGAATCTTAATAATGTTACGAGTGCTACTGGCTTGACTTTTGGTTATTTCCCTTATATTTTTTCGGGCCTAGCCGTAGATATGCAGTTATGTGATGTGCACATTTATAACAAAGCTATGGACGAAGCAACATTGAAGAAAAATGCCAATCGTGTCGGTATTCCAGATGCTGAATTGAACAATCCTAATCTTGTTGGTTATTGGCCAATGGATGGTCTGGTAAACAATTCATTTATGAACAAGGTGACTGGAAACCCCAGTATTGCCGCACAAGGGGCCTCACGGCTTGTCCTTTCAGGAAATACCTTACCTTTTGTCGATCAGAATAACACGGTTTTAATCCAACCTGCTGACATGTTTACCCAAATTTTCTATTGGTTGGAATTACAGGCACATAAAGACTGGAATTTGGACGGTCAGGTTTTCCTTAATAAGTATGAAATCGAATTCTTAAAGCCCTAAAGGATACTGAACAATGAAGAAAAAATTTAAAGTAGTAATTGGCAAATGCCTTTTGGTTGGTAGTGTGCTATTGGCTGTTCAGGCATGTAAAGAAGAGGAACTCGTATTTCCCTCGCAGTCGGAACAGGAAGTCGTCGTTAGTGAAAAACGTCCTACTGCTCGCCCTTCTAGTTTGACCTACATTTTTGCATTTAATCAAAATGTTGAAATCTATTTTCCACAGCTGAGTGATCGTGTGACAAAAGCGACCATCACTTATACGGATGGCACAGAGAAAAAATTAGAACTTACCAAGTTTGAAGAACCCGTCATTATTCATTTGAGTGAATATAAATCCTATGATTTCGCTATTCAGTATTTTACAAAAGATGGGACATCTTCAAAAGTGACCACTACGGTATTAAAGCCCTTGCCCTATGAAGTAAAGTATAAACTTGATAATATACAAAGCGAGCCAATCGATGGTGGAGTAAAATTCACTTTTCCTAAGACTCTTGACCGCTCGTTGAAATATACAATTACCTACACGGTAGAAGGGGAACAAAGAACAAAGAATGTGGAGGGAGCAGCTGTAGAATCCATAACTATTGATAAATTGTTGGATGAAACAAAACCTATTTCATTTAAACTTACTATTGCTGATGCCGAACTGAAAGTTGAAGCAAGCAAAGTTATCGAGCAAGCTCCGGGAGCTCTGGCTGAGTTTACCGATCGATCCAATTGGATTGCAACTGTTTCAGATTCTCAGATTGATGATGGGGGAGGCGCTCAAGCGTTAATAGATAACGATATAACGTCCTTCTGGCATTCACAGTATGATCCATCCGTTCCTTTTCCGCATTGGTTCAAAATTGATTTTGGCAAGGCACGATTCATTTCTAAGATTGGAATGATCAGAAGATCTGGAGCAAGTAACGGTTTTATTCAATATGATTTAGAAACGTCATTGGATGGAATCACCTTCACAAAAGTAGCTTCAAATCTGTCATTTGATCCAACAAATAGCAATTGGCAATATTATATATTACCTAAAATTACTAATGGGCGTTATATTCGGGTGACCATGACAAAACCAAAAGATGCAGGTGATGATTTTACACATTTAGGCGAGTTTAAGGCCTTTGGTTATTAAATTGAATTTTTTTAATTATAAAGGCGGGGAAATCTATTTAAGATTTCCCCGCCTTTTTTTGAAGGGAGTTTGTTCTCGTTAACTTCCTTCTATTACTTATCGGAATATTCTAACCTTACGAGGTAATGAGCAAAACAAGTTGTTTTTTAGCTTATTTTACCAAATAGATCAATGTTGGAAAGTGATCTGAGTAGCCATTGATAAATACTCCCCCAGAAAATGTTCGATGTGGGTAGCCTTTGTTGCGGCCTTCCTGTTGAACCAAAAAGTCCCGATTGAAGATTTCTGCTTTGACAAAACGTAAGCCTTTGTTTTTATTGTCCAATAAAGGTCTGGAAATGATGATCTGATCAAAGAGATTCCATTGTCCCTGATAACCTAGAGAGCCAATTCCCTTATCGTAAAACTTCCACATGGTATTATACATGCCCTGAGCAGGTACATCCTGCGGATTTTTCTTGGCCTGCAATACTTCCTTTACACTTTTATCTTTGGGATCATCATTTAAATCGCCCATAATAATAATCTTGGCCTCGGGGTTCTCACGATATAACGAATCGCATATGCCTTTGGTAATTCCGGCTGCAAATTCGCGGAGTTCAGAAGATTTATTGCCATAACGCGAAGGCCAGTGATTGACAATGATATGTACCGTATCTCCAGCAATCGTACCGGATACCAAGAGTTGATCTCTCGTCTTAAAGCCTGGGTTTTCCGGTAGGTTGAACGGATGAACCTTGTCATTAAAAGGAGTGAAGAATTCAGGATTGTAAAGGAACCCGACATCCACACCGCGACGGTCAGGAGAATCGTGATGAACGATCTTTAATCCCAGCTCACGGAGCTGGGGATCTCGTGTAAGATCTTCCAAAACCCGACGGTTCTCAATTTCGGCTACACCAAGAGCAATGGGACCCAGACTAGAACTAGGTGAACCGATGGCACGAATCGCTCGTGCCATGTTTTTTATTTTTTGCTGATACTTCGCTTCTGTCCATGTATTGGCTCCCTTTGGCGTAAACTCATCGTCATTGATCGTGGAATCTTTTACAGGATCGTATAGGTTCTCCAGATTGTAGAAGGCGATGGGGTAAACCCGACGATTACTCTGTGCGAAACTCGGGTGTACAGCAAATAAAAGGAGAAGTAAAATACAGCTGATGTGTTTATAGTTCATCTTTTATTTATTTAGTAACGATAATCGTATTGTCTGTACCGTTTCCGCCAGTTGCGCTTACGATTTTAATATTATCTAAGCGGAAGCCAAATGCATTGTCAGCGCCAGTCATTATAAATTCGACGGTACTTGTTGCTGCTGCTGTGATATTCGGAATACTGATTGTATAGTATTTGTTGCGATCGTCTGTTGAGTTGATCGCTACAGGTGTGCTTGGAATCGTATAAGTTGTTCCGTTGACCTTCACCTTCATTGCATTGAGGTTGGTCGCTTCACCAACATTGTAAATATTAGGTACGAGCTGGTAGCTCAGCGTAAGATCTGCTTTGTTGGCCGTTTGGATTCCGGCGATTTTCAGTGTTATATCTTTGTTTGCCGGAAGCCATACCGAGGCACTGATTCCTGTCGCTGTGCGGATATCTGCCGAGCCGCTTTCTTCGGTGTAAGTTACTGGAGACTTCATGTCAAACCCTGTAAAGTCCGCAATTTTTGGGCGGTTGCCACTTGGATACGTACCATCACCAAATGTTTCGCTGAAGATTGTTCCTCCAGTTTCAGGGTCCGTTGGTGTTGTTCCGGCGTCGGTTCCATCAAAGTCAACAACATCTGTTTTATCACGTAAGAAGAGCTGCCAACCACCATTGTAACGGCCTAAAATACCTATTAATGTTCCTTTTCCTTTTGGTAGAATCTCTTTGGCAAATGTGGAGAAGTTGCTGTTGCGCACATCCAATGTTTTGCCATTCGCATCTTTGACTACTTCACTAACAGTCGCCGTTCCACCGGCGAAGGCATTGACACCACCATTATTAAAACGCACATTTTTAATGATGACCAACTTGTTGACCATCGAAGCATCTAATTTAGAAAGATCAACTTCCAAGGGTGATAGGTTTGTTGCATCAGACCACTTATTTCGTAGTACGTGCTCTTGAAAAACAAGCCAAGAGATACGATTCGCATTGGTTCCACTAAAACCAATTTGCAATTCACCTCCATATTTGACCATGGATAAACCCTTTAGGTTAACGTAAACTTCTTGGCCAGCTCTGAAGGATGAATAAACGCTATTTTGATCGACGCCGATATTAATGGCTGCGGTTTCATCCTGGATGTACAATTGTTTGTAGATATTACCCGAAATATCGTTTCCGGTCACCAGTGCTTTAATGATCAGATCCTCATCGATTACTTTTGGATCGGTAATGTTGGCATATTTTTCTTTTAATGCTCCTATTGTTATGTTAGCACCTGGACCACTATAGATCGGTTCAGTCAATGGCGGTTCCTCATAGTCGCGCTTACAGGCATTGGTAAATAAGATAAGTCCGACACAGATGACCGATAACATCGTGGTATAGACAGCTTGTATATTTTTTTTATTCATGATTATTGAAGTTAAAATCTATAGGATACATTCATAAAACAGTTGATTCCCTGCATATAATAATATTTCGAATTAAATTTACTAGGTGCAGTAATGTCAAGACGTGCATTTTCGTAACCGCCTGTTCGGATGTTTTTGTTGTTTAATACGTTATTGACAGCCAAATTGAAGTTGATTGATTTACCACGATCTTTTAGGTATAGAATCTTTCCGATAGAAAGATCTACAGTCGCACTGTTCTTAAATTTCTCTTGATGCGTTAAATTTTGATATGCCTCGTAAAGTTCTGTATCATCGGGACTGATCGTCGAATAGTTGGACATTAACTGGCGAAGGGGCGCTTTGGCTAAATACATATCGCCCGCATAGTTTACATTGGCCCCAAAAAACCAATAATCGACAAAATAGCGGAGGCCAAATGTTCCTGTTGTTTGTGGCATTCCCCCAATATAATAATTATTGAGGTATACTGTTTCACTCACATTAGTGGCAGGAATACCATTGATATACCCATTTTCAGAGTTCATCACTCCCATTGGATTATTACTATAGTAGTATTCGGCTTTTGTAGCGGCAAGATCGATACTCCAGTTGTTATCGATCTTGTATGTTAAGCCTAACTCAACCCCTCGATGAATCTGATCCATATCTTGTAAACCGTGGTTGATAAAGGTGCGGGCAGCATCGTTGTAATAACTTTGACGGCTAATGAGATCGGTGAAATTAGTTTGAAATACCGATAAGCGTCCATTCAACTTTGGCAAGGAGAAAATATAGCTAATATCTGTTGAGAAGATCTTTGCACTTTTTAAGTCTGCTAAGGTGAAATCACTTACACGTGGTGAGATGTAGGCATCATTGGCCAGAGGAGCCTTGGTTTGGTAACTGATTTTCGCATTCAACAAATGACGTCCGTTGAATTTGTAGGTCATCCCCCCTTTAAATGCATAGTCTATAAAATGATGTTCCTCTCCTTTCCCATAAGAATCATTTGGGAAACGTCCATTTTTCATATAACCAATCCGTTCAAAACTGGTATAGGAAAGTTGTGTCCCATAGAAGAAATCGATATTCGAATAGCTGTATTCATTTTGTAACCACGCATTTGCCGATTTCATATTGATATTGAAGCGGTAACCAAAGGTATCACCTTTACGAGCTTTGAAATCTGGATTTAACAGGTTATTCTGGGCTGGTAAAGCTCCTTGTCCAAAATCCTGTTCTGCGTATTTATCGGTGTCCAACACATATTCAGCACCTAGCAAGTCGTCCACTGTTTTATATTGCTGTGATTGTGAGCCTTTAACTGCAATGCCGGCCGTTAATTTGGAATGTTCGTTAATGGTTTTGTTTAACGTTGAATTGAAACTACTTTCCAGCAGGTCGCTGTGACGTTTTTCGACCATATATAGCGCTGAAAGTTCACCATTCATTACGGCTTCCTTGTTTTGATTATATAAACTGGCCCAGTCGACTTGAGATACTGCTTTGGATTTCCATGCTTCGGTATATTTGTCAATATCCTCTTGCTGTGTATAGTAGCTAGGTAAATTGCGGTAGTAGTCGGGTCTTGGGTCTTTTGCTCTGTACCAGTTCAATGCAGTACTGGCGTATTTGCCATAGTGCAGCGATATACCTGTCGTTAGTTTTGTATTTGGATCGATTTTCCAGATATGTGAAAGGATTGCTGTAGGGTCATAAGCAGTGACGACACGCGAATTCCTGATTTTTCCGTCTTGATAGCCCCAATTGGGGTTGTATAGGTTGTTGTCGAGGAGATCATAGGCTTCCTGGAAAGAACCAGATTGTTGGCCACGCTCTACCGGTGAACCAAAGGTGACCAGTGATAAACTATGTTTGCCTTGCTGGAATTGTTTTTCGATGGAAAGTGCGTAGGAGAAGTTTTTGTAAAATGTACCTTCAATGTTTCCTTTGTCAGCATAACGACCACCGATTAAGCCTGTAAATGCCCAGCCATTGTCCATTAGTCCCGTCGAATAGCTCAGCATACCCCGGCTATAATAATTGCGGTTGGTGTATGTGGCTGTTGCTTTTGCTCCTTTGGCGAAGGCGCTGGCGCGCATATTGATATTTTCGGAACCGCCGATGGAGCCGAATGTAAAGGTCGAGGCGTCCATAGCATTGTCTTGGTCTCCATTTCGGGTCAAATCATTGATGGCACCAATGGAAGCATAGTTGAAGACTCCGCGCAATTGGTCGTTGAAGTGTACGCCGTTGATGTATTTTTGTTCGTAGCGGTTGTTGTATCCGCGGAGGCGAAAACGGAATTGAGAGAGCTGATAACCAATTTTGTTGACGTACACGTCGTTGGAAAGGATAATCTTGGCTGCAATGTTTTGGTCGAAAGATTCGTTGTCATCGTCCAATAGATCATCGGCAGCCATGCTTAATTGTACCATGTTGTCGTTGTCGGTACTTGGAAGCACGTAGATATCTTCCATTTTGAGCAGGCCGGAGGCCGGGATCTGAACGGTAATTTTGGTTTCCTGGATATTTCCGCCTGTAATCAGGATGGTTTCCTCGCCCGAGTTTAACTTCGGTAGACTGAAGTTCCCTTTGGAATCGGTGACGACCGACTTTTGATTTTTCTCAAAGACGAGACGTACATTGGAGAAAGGTTCTTTGCTCACCTGGTTGCGGACAATACCCTGTACATTGGCCCTTTGGGCAAATATAGGTGTACTGGCAGCAGATAAGAGGGCAAAAAGTATGTATTTTTTATACATAGCTTGAGGTTAAATAGTGAAATGTATTTAGATGACAAATGCAACACATTTTAGATGTGTTGCATTTGAGGATGTTTTTATTGTATTTTATTTTTGGCCCTTAAGAGAAATATTGTCAATACGGATACCAACTGTATTATTTGTTGCTGTCGTTGAGAATGTTAATTTGGAGCTAGCAGGAACTGATGTTGCCGCCGAAAGATCAACTTCTATCGTGTAAAAAATATTTGCATCATTATTGTCTTTCGACAATACTTTGGAAATGGCGCTGAATTTTTGGCCATTTAGATCTATCGACAAGTCTTTTACATCGAATTTCGTACCTGCATTGAATACATTGGCTGCGATGTCAAATGTAAGTTTCAATTTAGCAGCTTTTTCTGTATTGATGTTGCTGATCGCTAATTCAGCTTCCTTATTAGCAGGTAGCCATACGTGATTTGTTTGATTTTCTCCACTTTTTAAGTAGCGAATATCAGATACAGCAAATTGATCTGCATAAGTTACAGAAGTATTTGACCAGCCGTTGAATGACGCAATCTTAATGTTTGAGACTGTTGTTTCACCAAAATTCTCTTCATACAATGTTTGTTCTACAGGATCAGTTGTACCACCATTATCTTCGTCTTTACCGATCACATATGAACCCGACGGTACATCGGTCCAGTCTGTGATATTGCCAGAAGCCACAATAGCAGCATTGTTTCCAGCCTGCTCTTGTAAAGTGATATTGTAGCTGTATTTTTTACCCGCTTCGTAAGTTGTTGATGATGGTAAAGTCCAGGTATAGATCTCGTTACCAATTTTGAATTCAACTTTTGCACCGGCAACGCTAGCTACAGGCAATAAGATAATCTCTGCCGCTGTTGTTGTTGTTCCTGCTGTTGTTTTTGCTTTGATGGCAGCTGGATTAGCACCTGCAGCTAATGTACCTGTTGCTAGGTCGAAGTTCGCTGTAGTATTAAATCCGTTGTAAGTTACGGTAAGACCAGTTAAAGAGCTTACACCAGTTCCAGCAGCAATAGTCAATTCGACTTTGCTGAGTTTGTGGCCAAATTGCAGTTGCGCATTTGGTTTATTCTTGTTGGCTCCAGTTACGTTATTCGCGTATAATAGATCAATTTTATTTTGTTGGGTTTGATCAGCTACATTAACTGGATAAATGTTGTTTGTGATTGCTGTTTGGTAAGGATAGTAGGCAATAAAATCTACATTGGAACCATCTGCTGGATAATTGATTTCTTCCGTAGTGTTGCTTGCGCTAAAATTACCATCTCCTTTTGTCGTTACATACTGCTTGTTGCTTGCCAATGCATTGCTTAGACCGCTACCGGTTTTCATGAAAACACCGATTGCATCGTTGCTTTCCCAATTTGTGCCAGCAGCTTTTGTGGTCACTTGATTGGAGATGGTTGACGAAAAAGTCACCGCTTTGGTGATTTCTTGTTCTGAAACAGGTGCCTTTTGGCAAGAGCTGGTTACGGCAGCTGCCGCAGTCGCTAGGAATAAAAGTTGGTTTACTTTCATAATTAAACTGAATTGATATGACTAAATCGTTTATTAATTATTTCCAAATGGAGGTATTTATACTTCCTTTTTGTGTATCATTTAGATCAGGAAAAAATGTGAAGCCGGTTGCTTTTTCGAGATCGCTCACGGTTAATCTATAATTTTCGAAGGTTACTCCTGAAGGAGGGGTTTCATTGTTTATCTTATAGGCAAGAGTATAATATTCGGACCCTTTCTTCATGGCTAATGCTTTGAAGTAATATTTGGGTTTGGCGATATCTTTTCCGTCGTTATCTTGCGCAAAATCCAACACGGTGTTGGTGCTTGTGGTAGGCATTGCTCCTGTTACGACATACATCGTGTCACATTGTGCCGTCCAGGTTCGGACTTTCGTTTCTAGGTTTGCCCATATCCCTTGGTTGAGACGTGAAGCTTGTGCTGTCATGTTGGTAAAATAAAACGTTGTTTTATTTTGGGTGGTATTTAGGTTGCGGTCTGCACTTGGCAATTGGTGGCCTCTATCGTAGCCTGTTGGCTTGAAACCATTAAATAGATTAGGTTGAAACGCAGTTGAGACTTGTGGATCATATCCCCAAGCATCTGTACGATTGCCTGATCCGAGGATGCTGCTGTATAATGGGTAAGCTACCCAATATGCCATTTTTAACTTTTTGTCATAGAGCATCGCATAGTTTCTGCTGTCGCTCGCGTCGGGCATGAAATGCTGTATAAATACTTCATCATTGCCTAGCTTGCTCATTTTGGG
>NZ_CAXYKD010000027.1:0-39905 GCF_964277905.1 uncultured Sphingobacterium sp. | reverse complement strand
TAAAAACAAACTTTTGAAAAGCTCAAAGCGTGTCAATACCTCGTCCTGAAAGACGGCTTCATTTTTACTTTGCTTCATATTTAAATCTTTGAAAGTGGTCAAGAGAGTTTAGGTGACTCTTGAAATTTTGTAATGTCTCTGAAATTACCCTATGGCTCCAAATATAACAATATTATAGCTAAACAAATAAAAAAATATAAATTAATCAAAAAAACAATTAAAATTTTAAAAACATACTAACAAATTTTAGTAATTTTTCATTTTTAACACATTAGCATAGTACAATATGGAAACGACCAGTGTCGATCCCGTAGCTCATAAAGCCCGGCTACAAAATGAACCTTTTTTCATCAGACAGAAACCAACCAGCTATATCGCTATCATCCGTACAAAAAAGAGCCAACATAGCAGAACAATTGTTTTTAATATGAAAAGCAATTTATCTAAGTTTGTACTATACACATTATGAAACAGACACAAGAAATAAAAAGTTTTTTCTATAGCCAATATTTTGCAGATGGACTCCGAATTACCATCGGATGTATCGTGCCTGTCCTGATCTTTGCAACCATAGGGCAATTTACCAATGGAACCATTGTCTCTCTGGGCGCGCTCTTAGTAGGCTTATCGGATACCCCCGGTGCGCCTAGCCATAGAAGGAAAGGAATGATTGCGGGTGCGATATTGACTACTTTAACTTTTATTTTAACCAATATAGTCAATCAAAATGTATATCTATTAGCAATTTTTATCGGCGTAGCCTGCTTTATATTCGCCATGTTTGCGGTTTTCAATGGAAGAGCCGCCAACGTAGGTCTTATGTGCATCCTGATGATGTTGATCCATGTACAGATTCACTACCCCCTTGCTGAAGCCATCAACTATTTAGGCTTCTATACTTCAGGTGGATTATGGTATATCGCCATTAGTCTTTCCATCACGCAGGCACGCCCCTACCGACTGGCCGAGCAGGAATTATCAGAGACAATTCGCTATGTTGCTGATTACATCCGGTTAAAAGCTAATTTTTACGATGCTAAAATTGATAATGATAAAAACTACCTCAAACTGATCGACAAACAAGTTGAAGTCAATCAGCATCAGGAAAACCTACGGGATGTATTGTTTCAAAGTAAACGATCGATAAAAGACACCACAAAGGTAGGACGTTATTTAACCCTCGTTTTCAACGATATCGTCGATCTCTTTGAGCAAAGTATGGCGGCGCACTATGATTACAATACCATCAGCGAACGCTTTGGACCTACAGGAATCTTGGAAGATTTCAAAAATGTGATTTTAAAATATACCAATGAGCTTGACAATTTAGCCTATCAGCTGAATACAAATACGCAGCCAAAACCACTGTACGATTTCGACTCGGATCTCAGTCGCCTTCACACTAAAATCGATCAACTGGATAAAAATCAACAATACAGCACATTTGCTTTACGCAAGGTATTGATCAATTTACGTGATCTGGTTCGCCGGATCAAAAATATCTATGGTTACTCGCATCTACAACCTGACGATGTCAAAAGAAAGGAAATTGATGACGCAAAACGCTTTGTTCAAAGCTCTGCAATTGATTTTAAGAAGTTCCGCGAAAATCTTACCCTAAAATCCACCATCTTTCGACATGCCTGCCGTATGGCGATTGTCATGTCGGTCACCTATTACGTGTTTGAGGTCACCAATATCACCAATAATGTATATTGGATCCTCCTCACCATCATGGTTATCCTAAAACCTGGCTTCGGACTCACAAAGGAGAGAAATATCCAGCGTCTCATCGGCACAACGATAGGTGGCCTCATCGGAGCCCTCATCCTGTTAACCATCCATGACCCAACTATACTATTTGTTCTCTTGGTATTCTTTTTTCTGACGGCATATAGTTTATTCCGCGTCAACTATGTTATTGCGGTACTTTTTATGACACCCTATGTATTAATTATGCTGAGCTTCGTCAGCGCCAATACCCTAGACGTCACGAAAGAACGCATATTGGACACCTTTATCGGGGGCATGATTGCATTCTTATCCAGTTATATTATTTTTCCAAATTGGGAAAGCATGCAAGTCAAGGAGTCTATGCGAAAGCTACTCATTGCCAACTACAATTACATCTTTCAGGCATTGAAAGAAATTGCAGGCCAAGCGCCTTCCATCACGGATTACAAACTAACCCGCAAGGCAGTCTACGTCGAAACGGCCAATATGGGGTCGACGTTCCAGCGCATGCTTACCGAACCCAAGAAACGTCAAAAATATAGTAAGGAAGTCAATAAATTCGTCATATTCAACCATATTTTAGCTTCTTTTTCGGTGACATTAATGAACCATCTCGACGAAATGGACAATAATTATATCAATAAGGACCATGTCCGGACGATCCGAAAAATATTAAGCTCTTTGGAGCAGTCCATTCAACTGCTACATTCTGACGATAGCGTCAATGCATTTATTCCTTTGGCGATCGAAATTCCCAACGACCAATTTGATAATACAGATGTCAGTTCGGTTGATGGGCAGCTATTGACCGAACAGCTGAACTTTCTCAATAAAATTGCGCAGGACCTGCATAAAATAGTTCAGGACCTTCATGCTAAAAGCACAGCAATGTCAGAAAATGAACTGTCTAAGGCTTTAAGCTGATTTATTCTTTAAAATTCTCGACATTTATACCATGAGCGATACGATAACACGGTACGACCTGATTATAGTTGGCGGCGGGCCAATTGGCTTAGCTTGCGCCTTAGAAGCCAAAGAAGCAAATTTAAACTATCTTATTCTTGAAAAAGGCTGTTTAGTCAACTCACTGTATAATTACCCCCAAAATATGACCTTCTTCTCTTCCTCCGAAAGATTAGAAATAGGTGATATTCCCTTTGTCACAACCAACCCCAAGCCAAAACGCATGGAGGCTTTGGAATATTACCGACGTATACAGCAAAAGTTCGCACTGGATACCCATCTTTTTGAAGAAGTACTGGAAATTAAGAAAGAGGATACGAAGTTCCTGGTCAGTAGCAACAAAAGCATGTACCTGACCAAAAAAGTCATCATCGCCACAGGTTTTTATGACATACCGATGTTGCTCAATATCCCGGGCGAAGAACTTCCCAAAGTTAGGCATTACTACGATGATCCACATTATTATAGCAGCCAGAAGGTGATCGTTGTCGGCGCCAGTAATTCATCCATTGATGCAGCGCTTGAAACCTACCGAAAAGGAGCGCAAGTTTCTTTGGTAATCCGTGGTAGCGAAATCAGCCGTCGGGTAAAATATTGGGTAAAACCTGATATTGAAAATCGAATTGCTGCTGGTGAAATCGATGTGTATTATAATAGCCACTTAACAGAAGTTACTCCAACTACTGCACATATCCAAACACCAAACGGTATCGTCGAACTCGACAATGATTTTGTACTGGCTTTAACCGGCTATCGCCCGAATTTTGATTTTTTGAAAAAGATCGGAATTGATATTCCCCAAGAGGCACCTTGCATTCCTAGCCATAATGAAGAAACAATGGAAACAAATATAGCCGGAATTTACTTGGCAGGCGTCGTTTGTGGTGGCTTAAATACCCACCTTTGGTTTATTGAAAATTCACGAATTCATGCCAAACAGATTATCGGACATATTCGCTCAACACTTATTTAACGACTTGAAAACGTAAACCATTTAAGAAGATTTTCATCATTTTCTTCTGTAAACTGAGAATATGATCGAATTCTTCTTTTGTCGGGAACAACATGTTTTTCATATCCTTTAATATGCCCATACGCATACCGAATAGTGAATACAGAAGAATCCGCGCAGTTTCATTGATATCTTCAACCTGTATCTCGCCAGCATCGATACCAATATTGAGAATCTTCTCAATAATTTCTACTTCACGTAGATAAGATTCTTTGAACACCTGCTCCAACTCATCCGGAAGCTCTTTCACCATCTTCATGGTGTATTCAAATAAATTATAATATTGATTGATAATCTTGACCCGCATATCAATAGAATACATCATGATCTCCTCAAAGTCGCCTCCCTGCGCAATGACATCCTCGATATCCTCGATCATTTTATCAATAACGTATTCGAAAACTGCAGAATATAAGCTATTCTTATCCGGAAAATAATAATACAGCAATGCTTTTGAGAAATTGAGATCTTTGGCTATTTCCGACATCGTTGTCTTAGCCATTCCAAAATGTGCAAAGCGCCTCGTCGCAGCTTCTAGAATTTTGATTCTTTTTACATCTGCATTACCCATTAAACTTATATTTTTTATCGTTAAATAAACGGTTTATACTATCTTTACCGATTATCATGCTAAAGATAGCTGATTTTTTTGAATTTCTGAAAACTAAAGTCAATATGAAGTTAAACATTCAATCGAATATATCTTTAAAAGCTTTCAATACGTTTGGAATTGAAGAAAAGACAAATTTTCTAATCGAAGTGAATGACAATGAAACATTGACCGAAATTTTTAAAAATGATATTTTTAAGGAGAACTTTTTTGTTCTTGGTGCCGGTAGCAATGTCCTTTTCACCAAAGCGTTCGACGGCTACATTATTCGCATGACCAGCAAGGGCATAGCGTCGAAGATTGATGGCGATGATGTTTATGTCACCGCGCAAGCTGGAGAAATCTGGAATGACTTCGTTTGGTATTGTATCGAACATAATTACGCTGGCATTGAAAACATGGCGCTAATTCCCGGTACTGTCGGGGCTTCACCCGTGCAAAACATCGGTGCCTATGGTACTGAGTTAATGTATGTCTTTCACGAATGTCAGGCTTTCGATACGCATACCGGCAACTTTGCCACATTCAAAAAAGAAGATTGCAATTTCTCCTACCGCGACAGCATCTTTAAAACAGCTCATAAAGGACGGTTTATCATTACCCAGGTAACCTATAAGCTTAGCCGAACAGCTCATATCAATACAACTTATGGTGCAATAGAGGCCGAACTCGCTAAAGAAAATATAGCGAACCCAAGTATTGCCGATATCGCAACCATCGTCTCCAAAATCCGTGTAGAAAAGCTCCCTGACCCAAGTACAGTGGGAAATGCCGGAAGTTTCTTTAAGAACCCCGTAGTTACAGCATCGACTTTTGAGCCTCTTCAGAAAGAGTACCCCACAATACCACATTATCCAATGCCCAATAATGAAACAAAATTGGCTGCTGGATGGTTAATAGAACAATGCGGTTGGAAAGGAAAAGAATATGGACAAGCAGGTGTATGGAAAAATCAGGCACTTGTACTAATAAATAGACAAAACGCTACAGGACAGGAAATTTATAATCTATCGGAACAAATTATAAGTGATGTAACCAACAAATTTGGCATTAAGCTGGAGCGTGAAGTTAATTTACTGTAAAGATTAAAAAAAAGTAAAAATATTTTTTTTAAATCTGAAAGTAAAAGAAAAACAGGCTTCACTTTAGCAAAACATCACTTTGAGCTAATTTTATTTACTTAAAGTTAGTCTACGCAAACGTTTGCTCTGCTTAAAATAATCTTAAAATTATATTAACAAATCTAATTTTGCCATTTTTGGCGCATTATTTGCCTCATACTTAATGAACCGCATTTTATAAACGTACTGTTTTGTAAAAAGAACAGTTATAATTCATTAAGCTATGACAAAGAATGAATTTGACACAATGGTTATTGAGCAATCGGACTCATTAAAACTCTACGCCAGAAATTTCACCAGTGATTACGAAGATGCCAACGATCTCGTTCAGGACACTATCCTGAAAGCTGTGACCTATTTTAAAAATTTCAAAGAAGGAACCAATTTGAAAGGATGGCTTTACACCATCATGAAAAACACGTTTATTAATAACTATAGACGTATTGTGAAAACCAATTCTTTCATTACGAAAGACGAGGATATTTCTAACTCTAACCTCTTATTATCCGCCTCCTCAAATCAGGGAGAAAGCAAATTTGTCATGGAAGACATCCATGAAGCTTTATCTAGTCTTTCCGAAGAATATTACATCCCATTTTCACTGTACTTTGAAGGGTTTAAATACCACGAGATATCTGAACATTTAAATATCCCTATCGGAACGGTAAAAACAAGAATACATGTCGCTAGAAAATTAATGAAAAGATCACTATCGGCATATAAAGTAGCCTAGTTTTTCTATCTTCGCCTTTTTACAATTACGAATGGCAGAAGAATTATCGGAATACAGCAAAAGCCAATTGGCTTTACGTAATGGTCAGGACAAACCACAGATCTGGGTTGCCTATCGCGGATTTATCTATGATGTCGGAGAAAGCAGACTGTGGAAAAACGGGATGCATTACGAGCATTGGGCCGGACAAGATCTAACTGAGGAGCTCCAAGAAGCCCCTCATTCAGAATCTGTATTTTCAAAATTTCAGATCGTCGGAAAACTGAAAGATCAATGATTATAAATTAAACTGAGATAGGGCAACAAAAGCATTCAAACGCTTTTGTATGTCCTCTTCGGTAAGATCAACCAAACGATCTGTTCCAAATTTCTCTACACAGAATGAAGCTAGCGCAGAACCAAAAATCAACGCATTCTTCATATTTGTAAAGTTTATACTTTTTACTTTGGCAAGATAGCCAATGAAACCGCCCGCAAAGGAATCCCCCGCGCCAGTTGGATCAAACACATCTGCTAATGGTAGCGCTGGAGCAGAAAAAATCTGATTCTCTCCAAAAAGAAGCGCACCGTGTTCACCTTTTTTGATAATTAAATATTTAGGTCCCATTGCTAAAATGACTTTTGCAGCTTTAACCAGAGAATACTCTCCTGACAGCTGTCTCGCTTCTGAATCATTTATGGCTAACACATCAACCTTTAGAAGAACCTTTCTTAGGTCATCCATAGCGACATTCATCCAGTAGTTCATCGTATCCAGAACAACCAGCTTAGGTTTGCGCTCCAAGCGCTCCAACGTTGTTAATTGTATTTGAGGTGTAAGATTACCCAAGAGAAGATACTCACAATCCTGATAACTTTCAGGAATAATTGGATCAAAATCAGCCAATACATTTAAGTCTGTCGCCAAGGTATCACGGCTATTCATATCGTTATGATACCTGCCTGACCAAGAAAAAGTTTGCCCACCAGTAATCACCTGGACACCCGTAACATCTATACCACGGTTCCTGATAAGATCGAGATTGTCATTTCCAAAATCCTCCCCAACAACACTGACCAATTTGATTTGATCACATAGATATGATGCTGCCAGACTAGCAAATGTACCGGCACCACCTAGAATTTTGTCAGTTTTACCGAACGGTGTTTCTATTGTATCGAAAGCCACCGTACCAATAATTACTAAACTCATAGTTTTTTAATAAGCATGGTAAACAAAAAAACCGGCGTAAAGCCGGTTTCAATATTGCTCCTGAAGCTGGGCTCGAACCAGCGACCCTCTGATTAACAGTCAGATGCTCTAACCTGCTGAGCTATTCAGGAATTTATTTTTCGAGAAATTCCTTTCTCATAGAATGTACAAAAGTAGTACATTTTAATTTTATTTGCAAATAAAATATTTGCATTGTTGCTCCTGAAGCTGGGCTCGAACCAGCGACCCTCTGATTAACAGTCAGATGCTCTAACCGGCTGAGCTATTCAGGAATGAAAAATTGAATATTTTAAAAACCCCGGTTATGTAAGTTATTAAATTGCTCCTGAAGCTGGGCTCGAACCAGCGACCCTCTGATTAACAGTCAGATGCTCTAACCTGCTGAGCTATTCAGGAGTGTTTTTCAATTTTTCCGGAGACCCTATCGCGTTTCCGTGATGCAAGTATCGGAAGATTATTAGAATACTACAAATTTTTTGAGCACATTTTTTACAACTTCCTAAATTCCAATTAGAATAATTTATTTTTATTTTTCATACTGCTCCACAAAATCCCCTTTTCAGCACTTAAACCAACATTATCCTTCTTTTACCTTCAATAGCTATTAGCTGATCAATGGGCAATATTGTAAATTCAGTACGATTATAGTAGCACACCTTTCAAAATAAGCGTCGCTACACTAAAATAAATCAGCAAACCTGTTACATCGACTAATGTTGACACAAAAGGCGCTGAAGAACTCGCAGGGTCGGCCCCAAGCCGTTTCATCACAAAAGGCAACATAGACCCCATCAACGATCCCCAAAGGACAACACCGACCAAGGACAAAGAAATAACCAATGCAACCAACACCCAATACTCACCATAGCTATGCGCAAAAGACTGCCATGCCATAATCCTTATAAAACCCAGCGCTCCCAAAATAAGTCCCAGCAGTAAGCCCGACAGAATCTCTCTTCGCATCACACGCCACCAGTCCCCCAAAGTAACTTCCCCCAAGGCCATCGCTTGAATAATTAATGTTGACGCTTGCGAACCGCTGTTTCCACCACTGGAAATAATAACAGGCATCAGCGCAAACAACATAATCGCACTTGCCATTTGCTCCTCGAAGTGCTCAATAACTGTAGCGGTCAAAAGTTGCCCCAAAAAAAGCACAATAAGCCAACCAGCTCTTTTCTTGACCAAGTTCTTAATAGACACATCCAGGTAAGGCTCATCCAAAGCCTCCGTTCCCCCGATACGCTGCATATCTTCCGTGTACTCCTCGTTTGCTACCCAAAGAATATCATCGACAGTCACTATCCCCAACATAACCCCCTGTTCGTCGACAACAGGCAAGGCCACTCGGTTATTCATCCGGAAGATATTGATCGCTTCCTCCTGAGGATCGTAAGCATTCAGCGAAATCAGACGATGATCGATCAGTTCTCCTACGACTCTATCTGGCTCCGCCATCAACACATCTTTAATCCGAATATCATCAACCAGCTTCCCATTTCCATCAATCACATAGAGTACATCTATCGTCTCCGAATCTCTTCCATAACGCCTAATATGTCCCAATATTCGTTCAATACTCCAATGCTCTTTTACGGTAATATAATCCGGAGTCATTAGACGCCCAACGCTGTCTTCTGGATAGCCCAACAAGGCCAATGCTTCAACACGATCTTTGGGTGGCAATAGTAAAATTAAATGCTTAATATCGTCCTTCATTTCTGAAAAAAAAGAAGTCCGATCGTCGGGGGGTAACTCGTTAATTAGCGCGCTAATTTTCGCTTTAGAAAGCTTCTTAAAAATCCTGTTTTGAGTAGGGAAATCCAGAATACGAAAAACGTTAACTGCGCGATTCAAATTTAATGATTCAATAAATAGTGCACCATGTTCGGGCAACTCATCAATCAGCTCCTCTACTTCTGAAATATTTAATTCATTCAAAAATTCTTCCAGCCCAACAAGGTCTCCACTTGCTATCAATTGCTCTATTTGATTCACCTGCATTTCCAGTTCTTCCATATCTCCTATCAATTTAAAAATCCTACATCTACACAAAATTTATATGTTACAAAAATCGCTTTTTTAAAGTAAATTCTGCATAAAAAAATAAATAATAAAAACCTGCTGTCTGTCGCAGTAATTGGGATAAATACCCCGAGCAACATTCAATGCCCAAATCAAAAACAAGACATTTTGTCATCAACAAAAATTAAAGAGAAAACCGATCTCGCCAATAACTTCAACAGGTCTAGAAAAAAGAAAGACGACTAAATTTATCGTCTAATCACCGATCCATTTTTTTATCGAATAAAATAAATCAGACGACACCCACCTCACCAACAGCCCCCGAAAACAACACCCCCTATTCGTCAGATTTTTACACAAAAAAAGCAAACAAATTTTCCCGACACTGTCTTAGAATCGCCAATTATTTAAGTATATTCGTCATATGCTTTAACCTGTTGAATATAGCGCATTTTTTCAGAACGCCCCCTTATTATCAGATTATTTTAAATAAAAAAATAGCATAAAAAAAAGTAAAATAAAAAAACATAAAAACCTATTATTCAAAGATAAAATAATTTTAAATAGAACTTAAAGTTCACATAAATAGGAATAATAAAACTAAAAAAAATAGCAAACACACGATATACAAAAATTAATGAGACATAAAAACATAATTATCAATACATTATCATTATTGTCATTAATAATATATTCACAAAAAAGTTCCGCTCAATTTTTTGAAGACAGCCAAGCCCCTTTAAGCCAAAAATGGTATAAGATCGAAACGAAGAATTTTCAACTTATTTTCCCTGAAGAAATGAAGAGCAAGGCCCCTACCCTAGCTGACCAGGTTAACCGATCGCTGCGTACAACTTCTAGAAATTACAAAATAACACCGCGGAAAATCCCATTCATTATCCATAACACGAATCTACAAACGAATGGTTTTGTACAGCTGTCTCCACGTAAATCTGAACTGTACAGCACCGCCGGAGCAGAGCCAGACAATCAGACCTGGCTACCCAATTTGATCCTGCATGAGTCAAGACACGTAAGTCAATTTGACAAATTGACAGGCAAACTGCGCGCCCCATTTTTTGAACAATTAGCCCTAGCCTACTATGGACTGACCGTCCCTTCTTGGTATTTCGAAGGGGATGCAACGCTAACTGAAACGATATATTCGGAGGGAGGAAGAGGAAGATTACCCGCTTTTGAAATGCCAATCAAAGCAAACTTTCAATCGAATCACAACTATAGTTTTAATAAATATTTACTGGGATCCTATAAAGATATTGTCCCGAGTTACTATACAATCGGCTATCTGATGACCTCTACTTTAAAATCAGAATTACCCTCGAATTATGAAGCCGACCTCTTTTCAGAGCTTAACAAAAAACCGCTATACCCCTACAATATTAATCGCGTTTTAAAGAAAAAAATAGGTGGAAATAGTGCCTATTTATACAACAAAACAATAGCAAATTTAGACGCTATATGGAATAAAAAAACAAGCAATTATCAATACCAGAAGTACACAGAAATAAACAAAAACAACAACAACTATTACAACAGTAATTTATTGCCGAAACACAAGAATGGTCTGATCTATTTTATTAAACAGAATCCACAAAAGACGAATGCAATTTATACCTATAATGTGGCAACAAAAACAGAAAATAGGCTCGTCAAAACCGGCATACAGTTGACGCCACATTTTGACGTAAACAGCAATTACATCGTATGGGATGAGCTTCATAAAGATCCGCGTTTCAACAAGAGAACATACAGCGTCATCAATATCATGAATCTCAAAACAGGGAAAATTAACCAGCTCAGCAAACAGACGAGATATTATTCACCTATTTTTAGCCCACTAGACGAAACCATCGCCTGTGTTGAGGTAGATTTATCCAACGACAGCTATCTGACGCTTATAAGCCTTAAAAACAACAGTATCATCAAACGGGTTAAAATAGGCAATGCTGAACAGCTCCAGCACCCTGCTTTCACCCCCCAAGGAGATAAAATAATAGGTATACGATTATCCCAACATGGAACCGCATTGTGTGAAATTGACCTGAACAATAACAAAATCACCAACCTAACACCATGGGGTAACCAACAATATGAAAGGCCGCAATACCTTTCAGGTATGAAGATCATCACAAAAGCTAACTTCAATGGTATCGATAACATTTACAGCATCGACCTCATATCTGGCAAAAAACAGCTTTTGACAAAGGCACAGTTTGGCGCGTTCAACCCATTTTACGACAAGGATACAAGACAATTATTCTTCAACGACTACCAGTACAATGGCTACAAGATCGCCCAAACACCCATAGACACAGCATTTGATATCGCTCCCGAAACGGATTATTTTTCGCATTATTACGCTACGGCATTAACCAAAGACAGCGTAAAAAATATCGCTTCAGTCTCAGTAGATACTAGTCAGCACTACCAAATTGTCCCCTATCGTGGACTAGGTAGAACGTTTAATTTCCATAGTCTTTCGCTAAGTAGCAGCAATTTTGAAAGCTTCGACAATTTTAAACCCGGAGTCTTCTGGTTATCAAACAACATCTTAAACACCACACAAATTGCACTGGGATATGAATATGACACCGACATCCGAAAAGGAGTATATTCGGCAGAACTGACCTACAACAAGTACTTCCCAAAATTCTCACTACGTTATGAAAACAGAGGGCAAATCGCAGCAGCAAGCATCCCTAATAAACCGGACAGTAGCATCCGTTTCGACTGGCGCGAGCATTATATATCGTCACAGATCTCCATCCCACTCTCCTTTTACAGAAGAGACTACGTCTATTCCACTGGGTTCAACCTGGCAACAGCTTATCTAAGGCGCTATGATCTTAGCCGAACAGATGTCAAAAACTTTAATTACGAGACTGCATTTCCATTAACATACCAGCTTTACCTCAATCGCAATGCGCGTATGGCCAGCATGGATCTCTACCCAAGATGGGGGCAAAATTTTAGCGTCACCTATCGGCATACCCCCTTCGAAAACAATGCAAAAGGTGAAATTCTATCGGCACGAACAGTATTTTATCTACCTGGATTCATGAGCAATCACGGCTTTCAAATCAGACTGAGCGCCCAAACAGGATCAGGAATTTATCAATATATCAACGACATCCCTTTAGTGAGTGGATTTAGCTACTACAAATATGAAAAAATAAAAAACACGGTATTGGTCAACTATCGCTTCCCCATAGCTTATCCCGACCTTGGATTAGGATCCTTAGCTTATATTAAACGTGTAAAAGGTGGAATATTTGCCGATTATCAAAACATACACAAACACAGGGAGATTTCACCAAAAAGTTTTGGGGCCTATCTATCGCTTGATTTCAATGCTTTCAGATACCCACTTCCAGACTTCGAATTCGTCGTTAAAGGCACCTATATCAATGACAACACGACAACGCAACGTATAGTTCCAACATTCAGTTTAAACTACACCTATTAAGGATGAATCGCCCAGTTAAAATTCAGTGCCAAAGCATAATGATCCGATAAGGGCAGCCCTTTAATATTAGTGAATAGATTATTTTCTATGTTATAATCCCGGGCAGTAAGACTTAGGTGACTGCTGCTCCGGTAAAGAATCTTATCGATAGATTCGCTCTGATTGCCGATAGACAACATATGTGGAGGTTTAAACTCATGTCGCACCTCTGGTACTAAGCCTCCATTTTCGAGCTCAACCCAGCTGTCAACCAATGTTGTGGAATCCATAAAATCATGCAGATTATCATCACAAAAACTATAATGTGCATTAAAATCGCCCATTACTATAAGTGGCTTATCGCCCGAATGCTCTCCGATATAATCACGTAGCTGATTGAGATTATCCCGACGTGCACTTGAAGCTTTCCTGCTATTCTGTGCGTTCGCATGAACGTTATAAACATCCAACCAGACTTCAGGAACGATTTCTATCTGAACTAGTGTAAAGCCCTTCGGTGTTAGAAAATCTGCTCCCGTACGTTTCTTCCAGGGTACGCGAACAACATCGGTCATTGGAAAATGAGACAAGGTATTGAGACCATCACCAAAGGGAACACGCCCTTTGGTTCTTGTGCGATATGGATGTAAATTCCCGCCCCAATATAAACTTCTATTATAATTGAAATCCTCCTGTACATTAACAATATCAAAAGGATTGATCTTCTTTCCAATTTCAGCAATACTTCTACTTCTGCCTGTAATCGCAGAAGAAATAATCCCGGGCAAGCCCGCTACATTATACGTCAGTACCGAAAAAAAACCAGAACTACTTTTTTCTTTACTCTTATTAGCATCCATCAATATCTGCATATATAACCCATGTCATGATAAATTTAGCAAATACAATAAAAACTCACCAGTACTACACAAACATTTAACAGATAATTGATTTAATCTGACATTACATCAATAGTTTAGTACATAACACAGATCTTTTTTAATGAAAAAGGGACAACATAACGTTGTCCCTTTTCTAAAAATTTGATTTATATTAATCTTCAAGTGCCTTCACACCCGGAAGAACTTTTCCTTCCATGTATTCCAAAAGCGCACCACCACCTGTACTGACGTAACTTACATCCTCAGTCATACCAAATTTACTTACCGCAGCAGCTGAATCACCACCCCCTATCAAAGAGAATGCGCCATTCTTCGTTGCTTCCACAACAGCATCAGCAACAGCTTTGGTACCCTTCGCAAAGGTATCAAATTCAAAAACACCCATCGGACCATTCCAAAGAACTGTTTTAGAATTTTTGATGATTGCTGCGAAATTTGCAGCAGACTCCTGCCCGATATCAAGACCTTGCAAATCTGCCGGAATTTGATCATTTGGTCCATCATATACATTGGCATCGTTTGAAAATGCATCTGCAATCTGAGCATCCGTAGGAATAACCAGGTTTACACCTTTTTCCTTCGCTTTTTTCACCAACTCATTCGCCAAATCAAGTTTATCGATTTCAACCAATGATTGACCAATTTCGCCCCCTCTAGCTTTGATGAATGTATAAGCCATACCTCCACCAATCAAAAGATTATCAACTTTATCCAATAAGGCCTCAATTAACTGAATTTTATCAGAAACTTTTGCACCTCCCATAATAGCCGTAAAGGGTCTAACCGGATTGTTTAATACTTTTTCTGCATTTCCAACTTCTGCTGCCATCAAGTAACCGCTATATTTAGCTCCCGGGAAAAATTGTGCAACAATTGCTGTCGAAGCATGAGCCCTGTGCGCTGTGCCGAAAGCATCGTTTACATAGATATCACCTAATTTTGACAACTTTTCTGCAAACTCAACATCTCCCTTTTCTTCTTCTTTATAGAAGCGAAGGTTTTCTAGCAATAAAACCTGACCAGCTTGTAAAGCTGCAGCCTTTTCTACAGCCTCTGTACCGATACAGTCATTGGCAAACTGAACATCAGTACCTAAAACCTGTGAAAGATGAGCAACAATATGTTTTAATGAATACTTATCAGTAGGACCATCTTTTGGCCTTCCTAAGTGGGACATCAATATCACGCTTCCACCATCATTCAAAATCTTCTTTATTGTTGGAGCCGCTCCCTGGATACGATTATCATCCGTAATATTGAAATTTTCATCCAAAGGCACGTTGAAATCCACACGTACCAAGGCTTTTTTACCTGCAAAATTTAAATCGTCTACTGTTTTCATTATGTAACTTTATTGATTTGGGATTAGGTCGTTTTGTCAAACGAACAGCTAAATATAAAAAAAAGCATTTGCTTTCATTAGAAATAATTATTTATTAATGGCAATTCTTACCTTGGATCGAACTTCTCGTCACACAACGTAAGAATTACCTCTATCGTCATAAATCATAATAATCTATAACCATCCGACGATTGGACTCCCTTTGCGAATCAATTGCTAGTGAATCTCAACACTATAAGGCAATCTCGCCTGCACACCCGTCTGTGCGGTAGCTTTTTTCATGACATCAAAATAACGATAATATTCGCCCATTTGCTCTTTTGCAACCCAAACTTGGACTTTTTCTTTTGAATTATTCAATATTGAGGTAAAAGGATCCTCTTTCTCCGGATACTGGGACACTTTGTATTTGCTTAAGTTGGCCTTTTTAGCGGCAGCCTGAATAGCGGCATCCAAGTTTCCGAGACGGTCAACCAATTTATTGTTCAGTCCTTGCGTACCGGTCCAAACTCTTCCCTGCCCAATACTATCAACATCAGCAATGGATAATTTACGGCCATCTGCAACAACTTTCGTAAATGTACCATATACTTTATCAACTTCCCGCTGGATGATATCCCTTTCTTCTGCTGTCAACGGGCGATCAAAAGAAGTCATCAAATCGGCAAATTTACCCGTTTTTACACCATCATAATGTACTCCAATCTTATTGTTCATCAGATTTTGGAAATTAGGAATCACGCCAAAAACACCAATAGATCCTGTAATCGTGGTTGGTTCGGCAAATATCGAATCCGCTGCCGCTGAGATATAATACCCTCCTGATGCAGCTAAATCTCCCATGGAAACGATAACAGGCTTCACTTTCTTGGTCAAGATAACCTCCCGCCAAATAATATCTGAAGCCAAAGCAGATCCACCTGGTGAATTAACACGCAAAACAACAGCTTTAACCGCATCATCTTCTCGTAATTTTCGTAGTTCGCGGGAGAATTTATCACCGCCGATTTGGCCAGGTCCAGCACCCTCACCGTCAACAATTTCTCCTGCAGCATAAAGAACCGCGACTTCAGATCCACTCGCATCGTCTTTTATCTTTTTATTATAATCCAGTAGAGAAACAAACGATATTTCATCTTTTTCCGAAATTTTCAAACGTTTTCTCAAGTCTGACAAAAGTTCGTCTTTATACAACTTGGCATCCGCAAGTTTATATTTTACCGCATCGTCCGCATCCCGAACACGATAGTCATTCGCTATAGCCCGTAATGAATCCGCAGCAATATTTCTGCTCGCTGCTATTTCATTAATAAAAGTACTGTATATACTTCCCAAATATGATGTTACCTGCAAACGATTGGGATCACTCATTTTATTCAAAAAGTAAGGTTCAACAGCACTTTTAAATGTACCCACCTTCACAATCTGCATCTCTACCCCAACCTTATCCAAGAGGTCCTTATAGAACATCGTAGAACTTGCCAAACCTCTAAAATCAATCGTTCCTTGTGGATTAACATATACTTTATCAGCGATGCTCGCTACATAATAGGCCTTTTGGTCATACCCGGCATTATAAGCAACAACAAATTTCCCGGTTTTCTTAAAGGCCAAAAGTTCGTCCCTTACTTCCTTTAAGCTCGCAAAACCAACACCGATATGACTAGCATCTAAATAGATCCCTTTAATATTCCCATCCGTAGCTGCATACTTGATCCTCGCCAAAATATCGTCTAGTCCAATATTTTTAGTGGAATAACCTGGAAGATTGAGACTACCCAAAGGATTTGCTTCGCTTCTCTCTGTAATATCATAATCAAAAGATAGGTATAAGACCGAGTTGCTTTTAACAACAATCTCCTGATCAGAGGACGCCGAGCTGATGATCGCCCCAATAATTCCCATCAAAACAATAAACAACACAACAAAAGAGATCACAATCCCCGTAATTGTTGCCAGTACGTACTTAAAAAATGATTTCATATTTTGTAATTAAATCCGATCCATAAGATATCTTCCAATAGAAAGACCTATTTTTCACTAAAGGTAATGCAATATTTTTTATTCACCCAGTCTTTTATTTCATCTACACCACATTTTATTCGCGCAATTAAGATGCCTAGCCTGAAAGAAACTTACATATCCAAAGATCATGAATACCCTAAATCTAAAGAAATAGCCGAAATTCAAACAACTAAGTTCCACAAAAGCTTAATTTAGCATTATGAATAAGATTTATATACTTTTGGGCACTAACCTCGGAGACCGTTTTCAACAGCTTGATCTAGCAAGAAAACAACTTGAGACACATGTTGGAGTAATTATTGAAGTTTCTTCGATCTATGAAACAGCGGCCTGGGGAGTTGAAGACCAACCGGCCTTTTTGAATCAGGTCGTTTTAATAGCGTCCGAGTTACAGCCTTTGGCGTGCTTAGATCTAACACAACATATCGAACAGGAATTAGGACGTATCCGTATAAAAAAATGGGGTGAAAGAGTAATTGACATCGATATACTCTACTTTAACCAGGAAATCATCGACTTGCCCTCACTGCAGATTCCACACCCTTATATCGCCGAGCGGAGGTTCACACTCGAACCATTGGTAGAAATAGCTCCGGGCTATATCCACCCCGTTTACAAAAAAAATAACGTATATTTATTGGATAAATGCACAGACGACTTACCTGTAAAGAAAATTAGCGACGATGAACCATATCGACATTGAACTGATCCGCCAAAACATGTTTGACAACCACGAATTAATCAAACAATTTGTATCCATGTATCTTATTCAAACACCTGTAGATCTCGACAAGCTCCGACAAGCGCTGGCTGAAGGTGATCTTCAAAAGATTGGTGATACAGCCCATCACATCAAACCGACAATGGACTATATCGGTGCCTTTCACTTAAAAGAAAAATTTGAGGAATTAGAGACCAATGCAAAAAATGAGGAGTCTCTCGAGGGCCTTCAAGCCACCTTTGATATTATAGATATCGAAATGAAAGAGCTCCTGTTTGAATTGGAGCAATATGAAAAAACGATCTAAACCAGATCGTTTTTTTTATTAAAATGCAATGCCGATAATAGGAAATATAAAACTAAAATAATCGGTAAAGCCATAAATTGACCAACAATAAACAAGATCAACGTCAAGATCAAAAATATAAAGCGAAACTTATTCGTTTTCCAGTCCATCGAACTAAATTTCATCGAAAACAACCTAATTTCACTCACCAAAAGATAACTGGTTAGAAGAATACTAACGATTAATACAATCGGATTTAAAACTAATTGCGGGTACTTGTCTGCGATATAAGGCAATGAAAGCACATAAAATGTATTCATTGGCGTATTCAAACCAATGAAATCAGAAGTTTGACGCTCATCCAGGTTGAACTTCGCTAAACGTAAGGCTGAGAAAACAGTAATGATATAGCCCAGATAAGGCAACAGAGAGCCGTCAGGAAATACCTTTGTCAATAGGGTAAACATGATTGTCCCAGGTAAAAAACCGAAACTGACCATATCGGCCAACGAATCAAGCTCTTTTCCGATTGGTGATTTAACATGAAGAAGTCTTGCCACCATTCCGTCAAAAAAATCGAATATCCCGGACGCGAAGACACAAATAGTAACCACTTGAATATTGCCTTGCAATGCCATCAATACAGCGATACAGCCACTAAATAAATTTAGGCAAGTCAGTAGATTTGGGATATGTTTTTTCATTTACAGGATCTATTTTATAAAAAAAGCCATCATTCGATTAAAATGATGGCTAAAATATCAAAATTTGATGGGATTACCCATTCATACTGATCAAAAATTCTTCATTTGATTTAGTTCCGCGCAATTGACCTTGTAAAAATTCCATGGCCTCTGTAGAATTCATATCAGATAAGTGGTTACGAAGTACCCAAATACGTTGTAATGTTTCTTTGTCAGTCAATAGATCATCGCGACGTGTACTGGAAGCTGTGATATCGATCGCAGGGAAGATACGTTTGTTAGCCAACTTACGATCCAACTGTAATTCCATATTACCTGTACCTTTGAATTCTTCAAAGATAACTTCATCCATTTTAGAACCTGTATCTGTTAATGCTGTTGCTAAAATTGTCAATGAACCACCGTTTTCGATATTCCGGGCAGCACCAAAGAAACGTTTTGGCTTATGTAAAGCGTTAGCGTCCACACCACCTGACAAAATTTTACCAGACGCAGGCGCAACTGTGTTATATGCACGTGCCAATCTTGTGATTGAGTCTAACAAAATAACGACATCATGTCCACACTCTACCATACGTTTCGCTTTCTCAAGCACAATATTAGCGATTTTCACGTGGCGGTCAGCCGGCTCATCAAATGTTGAAGAAACAACTTCAGCACGCACGCTTCTCGCCATATCAGTAACCTCCTCAGGACGCTCATCAATTAATAAGATAATCAAATAAACTTCTGGGTGATTCTTTGCAATAGCATTTGCAACCTCTTTCAACAAGTTTGTTTTACCCGTTTTCGGTTGAGCAACGATTAATCCACGTTGACCTTTACCTATAGGCGTAAATAAATCCATGATACGCGTAGAGTAATTTCCAACGCCCATATCCAAATTTAAACGCTCATCGGGGAACAATGGTGTCAAATAATCAAATGGCACACGATCACGAACCTCAGCAGGATTTTGCCCATTGATAGCCTCAACCCGTACCAAAGGGAAGTATTTTTCACCCTCTTTAGGTGGGCGGATACAACCACGTACCGTATCTCCCGTTTTCAAACCAAATAATTTGATCTGAGATTGTGATACATAAATATCATCAGGAGAAGTCAAATAGTTGTAATCTGATGAACGTAAGAAGCCGTAACCATCAGGCATAATCTCCAATACACCCTCATTAACGATCACATTATCGAAATCTGTACTTGAAGAAGTGTTTTCTGCTTTAGGAGTTTGTGTTGCTTTTTCAGGTTGGGGACCTTTATCTGCTGATGGTGCGTCTTCGGTTGCAACCGCGGTTTCGTCATGCTCAGAAACTTCACGTTTTCTTACCGTGACAGGTTCCGCAGTCTTTACGGTCCGCACACGTTTACGTGTACGTTCAGCATGTTCCTGATTATCATCCTCTACTTTAGCTGCTTTTTCAGCTGGCGCTGGAGCTGCTTCCTCTTCCCCACCAGTATTGCTAATTCTTTCGATTAATTCTTGTTTACGCAATTTATCAGCATCTGCGATACCGATCAACTTAGCAATCTCGCGCAATTCCGATACGAGTTTAGCGTTTAATTCGTTAATATCCATTAATGTGTTGTGTATGATTTTTGGATTTTTTTTTGAGCTTTTTTCTGAATTCTGATTACACACTTAAACAAGTTTCCATGATTAAATGTGATGAAGAACTTAATGATTTCTTTTAAACCCGAAGTGGATTAAATATTGAGAACCTAGACAAAGAAAAAAACAAATTTTGTTATTTCAAAATATTTCAAAAAAAATATTTACTATTGTAGCTAGTAAAACGATTTAACAACATTTTTAGATTGAATTTTATATTTTTTTTCATAAGTTCGTACCTTTCAAAATTTAAGTTTTTAGATCCCTTATATGGAACAGCAACAAACTAAAACCAATTACCCCGCACTCTACACATTGATTATTGTGTTTTTCTTTTGGGGGTTCATTGCGGCAGGGAACAGTGTTTTTATACCGTTCTGCAAAAATTACTTTCATTTAGACCAGTTTCAATCCCAGTTAATAGACTTTGCTTTTTATACAGCCTATTATATTGGTGCATTGTTACTATTTATTTTCAGTTCAATCGGAGGAAAGGACCTGGTTGGAAAATGGGGATATAAAAAGAGTATCGTTTACGGTTTACTTTTCTCGGCCTTGGGTGCAGCAGCCATGATTGTTGCTGTCGAAGTAAACTTATATGTTGGTATGTTGTTGGGACTATTCGTTGTAGCCCTTGGTTTTTCATTACAACAGACTGCAGCAAATCCATTTGCCGTTTTATTGGGCGATCCGAAAACGGGTGCTTCCCGTGTGAACCTAGGTGGTGGTATCAACTCATTTGGTACAACAATAGGACCTCTTGTTATCGGATTTTCCTTATTTGGAACTTTTGAGCCTATTTCTGACTCCGAGATCGCTAACCTTCCTTTAAACAAGGTTGTTTATCTTTACATAGGTGTTGGTCTATTGTTCCTCCTTGCTGCAGCATTATTTAATTTCAGTAAAAAAGTTCCTGCTGGCATTAGTGATGAACCCATGGAAAAGGCTAATAAAGCTTTACGTACATTGATCATTATGACCGTACTACTTTTTGGTATGTTCACACCGGTTTTTCTAAGCTATAAGAGCGATTTAGCCTTGCAGGTAGAGCAGTTGCATAAACAGGTTTCGAGTTTAACGGATCAGGTTCAGATTGACCAGCTCAAATTGCACATTAAAGAAGTGGCCAAACCACTCGAAATGCAACGTATGCTATGGTTGGCCGGAGCATTGGTCGTTGTGATCGGCGGTTTATTGTTCTCCAATAAGAGCGCACAAAAAAATCCAGAAGGCTGGGGTGCGATGAAATATCCACAATTGGCTTTGGGAATGCTGGCCCTATTTATCTATGTCGGTATCGAAGTTGCTATCGGTAGTAACCTCGGGGAATTATTGACATTGAAGGAATTTGGTCATTTGCAATCATCGCAAATTACACCTTATGTATCTATGTATTGGGGGAGTATGATGATTGGTCGTTGGGCCGGTGCAATTACAGCCTTTAACTTGAGTAAATCGGCTAAAAATGGATTATTGATTATCGTTCCTCTGATTGCATTCTCCATTATCATCGGAGTCAATACGCTTGCAGGATTTGAAATGTCACATCTCTACTATTACGTAGTATGTATTCTTCTTCAAATTGTAGCATTCTACCTAAGTAAAGAAAAACCTGCTCGTACATTGATTATTTTCGGATTATTTGGAATCATAGCGATGTTAATTGGCCTATTCTCATCGGGTACTATTGCAATCTACGCTTTCTTATCAGGTGGTCTTGCATGTTCAATTATGTGGTCCTCGATTTTTAGTTTATCGATTGTAGGTTTAGGTAAATATACCGCTCAAGGTTCGGCATTTCTTGTCATGATGATTCTTGGTGGTGGTGTTCTTCCTCCGATTCAAGGAAAATTAGCGGATATTATCGGCATCCATAACTCGTATATTCTACCATTAATCGGATTCTGTTATGTTGTTTTCTTTGCGATATTTGTTAAGGGAATATTAACAAAACAAGGAATCAATATTGACGAAATAGAGGCTGAAGGGGGGCATTAATACCCCTCACTAATTGTAAATAGTACACTATTTAAACAATTTTATTACACAGCTCAAAAACTGGCTTAACAACATCGTTAAGCCAGTTTTTTTATATGGTCACCAAAGTACAAAAATTTATTTTTTGAAAAATACGCGGATAAATTATGATATTTAAAATTAAAAAATGTATTTTCGGGGAATTGATTAATGAATTGATTACTCATTTTATAACGATAAACACAATTAAAACTACTCAATAATGATAATCATTGCTGACGGGGGATCAACAAAAACAAACTGGTGTTTGTTAGACGATTCGAATAAAAAAATCTACTTCAACACAGAAGGATATAACCCTTATTTTGTTGATAGTGAATACATTGTAAACTCCCTAAAAAAAGGACTACCGCAAGATTTACCTTTTGAAAAAATCTCAGAAGTAAACTATTATGGTGCAGGTGTTCATAACAAGGAAAAAGCACAAATTGTAGTTGATGCCTTAAAACAAGTATTTACTACAGCTGAAGTTGAAGTAGGACACGATCTTCTTGCAGCAGCAAGAGCATTATTAGGAACTCAAGCCGGATTTGCTGCGATCTTAGGAACAGGAACAAACTCTTGTCTCTATGACGGCAAAGAAATCACATTAAACATCGACTCAGGTGCTTACATTTTAGGTGATGAAGGTTCTGGTAGTTATATTGGTAAAAAATTATTGGCAGACTATGTTCGTAATTTGATGCCTAAAGATGTTAAAGAAGTATTCTATAACACGTATAAAATGACAAAAGACGAAATTATGGACGCGGTTTATACTAAACCTATGCCAAATCGTTTCTGTGCTAGCTTTAGCAAATTTGTCTATGACAACAATGTAAATATCGAATATACACGTAATATCGTTGATGAAGCTTTTGAAGCATTTTTCAGAAATCTTGTTAGCAAATACCCTAATTATCAAAGCTATACTTTCAACTGTATCGGTTCGGTAGGTTATAATTTCAGAAATGTATTAGCTGAAAAAGCTGAGCAATATGGAATGAAAGTAGGTAAGATCTTACGTTCTCCTATCGACGATTTAGTACAATTCCACATTGATAGAGCGGCAGCAACTGCCAAATAAAAAAGAAAAATAATCTTTAACATAAGAAAGGTATTCAATAAAATTGGATACCTTTTTTTGTTGCTCTTCCCCCACTCTCTTGACCTTATGGTCTTCTCCTCAATGAAAATCCCCCGTTAATATTAATTTCCAATAAACTAATTCATACCGTTTTACAAGACATTTTAATGATTTAATAACAGGAATTTCATCGGTACAAAATAAAAGTATCTTTTTTTTGTAAAAGAAGATAACAGATTTATTGAATGAAAAATCGTGGCATACAATAACACAAAAACGGTAAAATAGATCGATTCATTTCAGGCAAATCCGTCAAAGGTGAAATATAGTCCTCAACAGCGGGACAAACAACAAAATCAACAAAGGTCGAAACATCTTTGTAGACATAGATGAATAAACAAATTTATTGCAAATGAAAAGAAGCCTTGATATACTTGTAATCTCAGATTTACACCTAGGTACCTACGGTAGTAGAGCTAAAGAGCTTTTACTTTACCTAGAGTCCGTATCTCCCAAAATACTGATACTCAATGGAGACATCGTAGACATTTGGCAATTTAAAAAAAGTTATTTCCCACAGGAACATCTCAAAGTCATCAAAAAAATCATTGACATGAGCTCTTCGGGTACAGAAGTGCATTACATCACGGGCAACCACGATGAAATGTTGCGCAAATTTACCGATCTAAAATTAGGTAATATCAAGCTGAGCAATAAACTACTTCTCTCACTCAATAATCAAAAAGTATGGATCTTTCATGGGGACGTTTTCGACGCATCCATTCATCATTCTAAATGGTTGGCCAAGCTGGGTGGATGGGGTTATGACAAACTTATACAGCTCAATAATATCATTAATTACTGTCTGGATAAAATGGGTAAGGAGAAATATTCTCTTTCTAAAAAGATCAAAAATTCGGTTAAAAAGGCCGTCAAATATATATCGGATTTTGAACATACAGCTACTGAACTAGCGATTGAAAAAAATTACGATTTCGTTATTTGTGGACACATCCATCAACCTCAAATCAAAGAAGTTATAACACGAAAAGGAACCTGCACCTATATGAACTCAGGGGACTGGATTGAAAACCTCAGTAGTTTAGAATATAAAAATGGAGAATGGAAGCTCTTCTATTTTGAAGAAAACAAAGAACAAATCCTGAAGAATAAAATCATCGATATCCCTCTTTTCAGCCTGGAAGATCTTAAAAAGATTGTCATATCTTAATGAACACAACGCAGATCTGCATAAAATCAAGAAAACAATAAAAGAAAAAGCCGAGCTAGCTCGGCTTTTTCTTTTATTGTTTATAACTCAAATGTCGAACCGATTTCCGGCAATGACAATGAAATATCCTCATTTTGGAATTTATCCAAAGCTTGTTGTTTATCGATCGTTATTGGCGGAAATGAATCGTAATGGATACCAACTACCCGAGCACAATTCACAAATTCAGCGGCTTTAATTGCATCATCCACATCCATTGTATAATGCCCACCAATAGGCAAAAATGCCCAATCCAGCTTCATGTCTGCCAGCAATTTCATTTCCATGGTTAATGCAGTGTCTCCAGCAAAATAAATTCGCTTGCCTTTTACATTAAAGACAAAACCTACAGGAAACCCACCGTATTGACCATCAGGTGTACTATTGGTATGTGCGGCATATACCATCTTTACCGAACCAAAAGGTAGTTGAACCGTTCCGCCCAAGTTAAACTCGATAACTTTATCATCAGGTACTCCCTGTCTTCTCACCCAGCCTGCAGTTTCAACAATCGCTAAAACAGTGGCACCGCTGTTTTTTTGAATCGTCGCCATATCTGCCACATGGTCCTGATGTCCATGACTTAAAAAGATATAATCCGGTTTAATTGTATTTACATCGATTTCTTTTGCAAGTGGATTATACGTAACAAATGGATCTAAAAGAACCTTCGTTCCGTCAAAATCAAACTCCACACATGATTGTCCGTAATAAGTTGCTTTCATGATAATATCGCTATTGATTAAATAATCCGCCTAGTCCTCCTAGTCCACCCAACATATCCTTGCTTGCTGCCTGCATTTCAGCCTGGCTGATATTCTCAGCTTGAGCAATTGCCTTATTCAGAGCAACCACAAGCAACTCCTCCAATTCTTCCTTATCTGCGTTTGATAAAAATACAGGATCGATGGTAACCTCTTTTATCTCTTTGTTTGCTGTCGCTACCACACGGATTAAACCACCTTCCACTTCACCAGACACAGAAATTGAATCCAATCTTTTCTTGATTTCCTCCGCCTTTTGCTGGGCTTGAAATAATTTGTCAAACATATTTATATCATTTATTTCAGGCCAATTTACAAAAATCTGCGCATACCTACTATTGCTAATTTACTTTCGCCAATGCCTCCCTTTTTTTCTGAAAGTGTCTGATCTTATTGGCCAAAAAGAACCTTCAGTTCGCTTTCATTGCGCTTGGTGTCTTCGAAGTCATGAAGGTTTTGTATTTTTGCAACATGCAAAGCAATCAAGAAAAACTAGTCGCCCATATTTTGGACCAGTTGGACCTAAATCCGGCAACTATTCCAGCTGAAACCTACGACACATTGATTTCAGATCGCCCTCAACTTGTCGACATCGATGATATGATCTCCTATATCAAACGTATCGGGACTGATCTCGATGCCATCGATAAAACAGTTGAACTGGTTGAAAAAATTGAAGACGAAACAAGTATTCTAATCCATAAGCTTAAGTTTATTTCGGCCACTGACAGGCCCAAGGTATTGGTACTGGACCAAATACAGCCCCTTGAAATAAACCGTTCTGCCTATCTGCAGGAAGCCATAAAAATTGCAGGTGGTATTCCAGTTACGACAGAAAATGATGCCGATAAAATCATTGTCATCGGCCATGGGGAACAGACATTTATCCAAATTCCACAATTGTTGAATACGGCAGCTATCGCTTCATCCAAAGCTATCGAGCTCGATCAGGTCTTTATTATGACCAGTGAACAATTTGCACAGATTCCCGGATACAATTATTTGAGCGAACTCGAATCCTTAGCCGAAATTCTTCAACCAAAGTATTTCGTTTATGGTCATGAAGGGAACGATTGGCTACAATTTCAACTAAGCTAGAGAACCAAAATATAGGCATAAAAAAACAGCTCCGGTAGAACGAGAGCTGTTTTTTATGTTTTATAATTTTAGTTATATCTTCTGCGCAGGACGTCGTATAATTTTTCAACGGTATGCGGCTTATCTGCCCATTTATTTTTAATAGCATAATTTGTCTGCAAAAATGCATCCGCTTCCGCGTAGCTTGTAAACCTATTCAATAATTCGACAGCCTCACTATACGCTAAACTATACCCATTAAACAAATCCTTAATAAATAAGAGTTTGTCATTTAAGCTTATCCCTGCTTTAATATCCGTGAGTTTATCGCTATGTCCAGATTGATTCACCTGATAAACACGATTCTGTACGCCAGCTTGTTTCTGTTGAGAGATAATTTCATTTAAGGTCAATGGTCTCGCTGGAGCTTCCTCAATGACGGTATTGATTTCTTCCTGAATAAACACTTCTTGCGGTTGCTCAATAACGACTTCTTTTGGTTCTTCGATTACTTCTGTAACGAAGACAGTCGGTTCTTCGACTTGCGTAGTAGCTTCCTCTTCTGCCTGATAAGCTAATTCCTCCACAGGGGCAGCTGCAAAAACAGGGGGAATTGCAGCAACTTGAGGTGCAACAGGTTCAACAATTTCAGGACTAGGCTCTTCCGATTGTATAGGTTCACTTTCAGAAACAAATGGAGTTTCTGGCTCTTTCGATTTTAAAGGTTCACTTTCAAAGACAAATGGGGTCTCTTTTTCCTCCACGATCGCTTCTTCATTTCCACGGCTGAAATCTTCAACTGGTTGAGCTTCTTGAACCTCTTTTTGGGGCTGTTCAGCAACAACTTGCTGCGCCGATGTTCTAATGGTCGAAGGTGGGGTAAAATAATCGTTGAAAGCAATCTTCTTACTGTCCAAGGCTGCATTACTTAAAGCATGCTGCGATTGACCTTCCTGAAGAACAGCCTTGGTCTTGAGTAAAGTTATGTAAGCCGCTACAGCCTGAGCTTTCGCTTCCAGTGTTACTAATTCGTTAATTTCGGACAAACTACCCTGCTCTGACAAGCTTAAATACTGTCCATTTAAATCCTGTAATAAATCGCCTATCTTATTAAAAATTTCCTCTTTAGTACCCATAGTTCTATTTGAAATCACCAATTAATCATTTATAATACTTATACCTTCAACCGACCGAAAAGTGGAAAACTCAATCCTTTGATTTAGAAATATTTGGATTTACGTTCACTTTTTTGCTACCCAAATTTAATATTTAATTCTGATATTAGCGGTGTCAAAAACAGAATATAATGGGAGGTCATTTTACAAAAATCACCTTATTTGCAGACCTTCCAACAAAATTAAATTAATCAAATGCTTTTTTCCGAACATAATTTGGCTTTGCGCCCCGCTCAATATGGTAGCATTGAAATTGTCTGTGGCTCGATGTTCTCAGGCAAGACAGAAGAATTGATTCGCAGGCTAAAACGAGCACAATATGCACGTTTGAATGTCGAAATCTTTAAACCATCTGTTGACAAACGATACGATGAAAAGTTGGTCGTTTCTCACGATAGTAATAGCATCCCGTCAACACCCGTTGATCATTCTTCAGCAATCCTACTTTTGAGTTCATCTACCCAAGTTGTCGGAATCGATGAGGCACAATTTTTTGATGACGGTTTGACAGAGGTGTGTGTCAAATTGGCAAATAGTGGTATCCGGGTAATTGTTGCCGGGCTCGATATGGATTTTCAAGGGCAACCATTTGGCCCAATTCCCAATCTAATGGCAGTAGCCGAACACGTTACAAAAGTACATGCGGTTTGCATGCAATGTGGCGCTCCAGCGAATTATTCCTATCGCCTGACCAACAATACGGAAACCGTACTTTTAGGTGAAAAAGACGCTTATGAACCACGTTGTAGACCCTGTTATTTCCACTTGAATAAATAGCCTGATCAAAAAAGTCAACTAAAAATCTGCCAAAAGTGCTATAAAAACTATTTGGCATAGGATTTGAAATATACTTTATAAATAAGAAGATTAGCGCTATTAATAGCGACAAAATACTTTTCATAATTTAGGTTTATAATTGGTTAGTTAGCACCTCCTTGCCCATCAAGGAGGTGTTTTTTTTAACAAAAAAAGAACGCTGCTCTCTTTGACTGAGAACAGCGTTCTTTTTTTGATCAACCCCTATATACAAGGTTTAAGGCTGAACACCGTAGTTTATTACCTTACGGCCGATATTCCCGGTTTGATCCATTCCCTCGACGATTACCTTGTAATTTCCATTTCCGTCGGCATTATAAAACTGAATGGCAGCCTCCCCGGTCTCTGTGATCGAGACTTTCGGATTCCAGTAAATGGTCGTTCTCAAATCGTTTGCGGCCTTTCTTTCCGGCGTATCATATTTTGGAACATAGAACTTCCGCTCTTTAATATACCCCAATGGATACATATCGATTACATTTGATTTAGGCAATAAGCTTTCAATCTCACTCAATGACATCCGTGGTTTCTTCGCTTCCACTTTCTTCGTATAGATTGACACAACACCATTATTTTGATACATTCTGGAGACAGTACCCAATTCATCACGTAAGAAGATTTCGATACCTTCGATATCCGCGACATTGATGCTATTCAATCCGGGCTCATCAATAGCCATACCGTTCAGAAAGAATTGAACAGGTGTACGCCCACCCGCATTATAATCACGAGAAACATAATATTTCAATGTCTGTGGATCATAGGTAATGCCCGTCAATACCGTTTGAAGACACATGGTCAACACGTTACAACCGGTCAAACGTTCGGGTTCAATACGGTGTTCCGGCATGGACAGCCCCGAAATAGAAGGAAAATCTTTATTGGTGATTACTTTCTTCACTACAGCCGTCACTTCGACCTCATCCAAGAGAATCGATTTTCGATATTCTTTTCGGCTATTCGCCAAATAAGGAGCAAAAGCCTGGTCTATATTAGGTACAAAATAACTCTTATAGCCATTATTCTTATCGATCTCAGGGTAAAAGCTCTGGTCCATATTAATAACCAAGCTTCGGTAATTGTCATTCGATCGGGCATTAACCGTTACTTTGGACGAATCCGGGAACACAAGATCTTTAAATGTGAATCGTCCATTTTGATCCGTATAAACATCCTTCTTAATATTACGGGAAGGTACCGATAAAAGTAACCCACCATTTGGATAAGGACGTCCCGTATTCATCCGGAGTATACCGGACAATTCGATTCCTTGCTCAGGAAGAAAACTGATCTGCGGCAATTTCTCCGATATAAGCGTCGGGTAGTCAAATCGACGATAGCCCTGCGTCATTAATAAAGCATCTAAAGCCTTATCCCGGTTGGGATTTTTTTCATCAAAATATGAATTTGGGTTCTCTACATTTCCTTTGAGGTCCGAAGTCAACAAAAAGTTGCTCACAATCGATAGATCTGCCTGATCATTATAAGGAACTTTGGACTCGTCTATTACAGCGACTGAATAGCTTCCCGGGAACTTCTGCCCATTGTTGTCTACAGCAAGTTTAAGATTGACCAAGTCTTTAGCCTTATAACTTTGCTTATCGCTGGTAACCTGAATATTTAAAAGTTTTTCGCTTTGAACAAATGCCAAGCGCTCACTGATAGGCTTTCCGTCCGGACTCAATAAGGTTACCTGGACAATACCATTTGGTAAACGCTCTTTCGGAATATTGACCAATGCTGATGAAGATTTTAAATTCACCTGCGCGCCAAAACAGAGATGACCATTCGACTGCACCAAAACATAATAGGATTGCCCCTGGTTTTTTGAAAAATTCTCTTCACTGGTTACCACGGCAAACTCAGCATTCGTGGCATCCTGTTTTACAAAAACAACATTTGCCTTGTCATTGACAACAGCCGGCAATTTGTATTTGCGTTCCTGTCCATTCTCAAACTTCACAACAGCTTGATAATTTTCCCCCGCGAGCGGCAGGAGAGAAAAATAGCCCATTCCAGTTCCGAAGTCCGCAAACTCCGCTACAGACTTGCCCTTTGAATCTAAAATACTTCCTTTTACCTTTAGCCCCTTCCCATCGGATCCGAGAGCTTTAAATGCCACTTTTTTTGCCAATCCGGCGATAATATCTCCCCCTTCAGGAAAGAATTGCACGTCTGCATCCCACAAGGCATTTTTGAGCAAGAAAGAACTAGACAAAGGTTTTTCATTTTTATTCTCCTGAATGCTAATCTTCAGTTGTCCTTTTTCCAAATTTGCTTTTTCCTTTGCAGACAAATTTATCGTTACTTTCCCTAGACCATCCGTCTCACCTTTACCCTTGTCGAACGTTTCCCATCCCGAGACAAACTCCCAATTGATTTTTGAATTGATCATCGGTTTTCCCGTACGATCGCGGAACTGTATGACAGCTTGGGTTTTATTACCACCAATGTTATTTTGAAATTCAATGTTCGTAATCAATTTCTTATTGATAACATCACCGATTGGCACCACTTTATTAAAGAAGTAGGCATTATCAAAGTTGGCCATCCATTTTGTGTAACCTCTAAATCGATAATTGTCCTGCGACATAAATTGAGGATCAAGTACAATCTGCCCATTTCCTACCCCTTTATCCAATGGAATTTTTAGTGTCTGAATCAGGGAATCACGACTGTTCAGTACTTCCACATAAGCTATTTTACTCGGCTCATATTCGGCCAAATTGCGGGATAAATAGGTCGAAAACCAGAGGGTATCCCCCACCGCATAATATGGTTTATCGAAATGTAAATGTACCTTTTCAACTGGGTAGACCTGAAAATATTTCTGAACTCGTTCTACGATCGTATTAATAGGCAACGTAGGTGTAGTCTGGGCATAAGTCGTCCCCATTCCTAACAGTCCTATCGATAAAGTCAATAGTTTTATGTGCTTCATTGAAAGTCTTAGAATAAAAAATGAATAGCTAAATATATTCAATTTTGAGCAAAGACCAACCTCATTGGGGTATTTTTAACATTTATTATACCTATCCATAGGGTCATTACCGACTCTTTAAAGATAATTTAAAGCAATGGAGCCAAAAGCCTACAGATGGAATCAACTCCTCTTTTCCAGCGGCTTCGTTGCATCCATTTTCGGATTGTAATCAGATCTGAGACCTCAATATCAGCTAAAAATTGTGCATTAAGACGGTCGCAAAGCGCTTTATCCGAGACAATTCCCGAGATTTCAAAATTGATGTAAAAACTTCTGATATCTAAGTTTGTCGTACCGATATAGGCAAGCTTCCCATCAATACAGATGGTTTTGGCATGCAGAAATCCCTTTGTATAGAGGTATACGTTGACTCCTCTTTCCAACAGTGGTTTTATAAACGAGAATGAGGCGTGCTGTACAAAAAACGAATCAGACTGGGCCGGCAACATCAAGTCCACACGGACTCCTGAAGATACCGCGAGCATTAAAGCGGTCGTCAATTGATCGCTGGGAATAAAATATGGCGTACACAACTGTACATATTCTTTTGCTTCGTTGATACCGGCAATAATTGCTTCCATATTGAAAGGCGCTGGCGATCCAGGATCACTGGCTGTAAATCCTACTCCACTCGCATCTTCATCGGTAAGGGGAAATCGGTTTAAATAACCTCGGCCCAATTCAAACGATTCCCCATCTGTCTGGTTCCAGCTGTTCCAAAACTGGATTTGCAACGTATTTACAGCCGCGCCGACAACCATCATAGCTGTATCCCGCCAATAAACCTCATTTTTTCCATTATTGATATATCGATCTGAAATATTGATTCCGCCGACAAAACCTATTTTCCCATCGATCACCGCTATCTTGCGGTGATTTCGGTAGTTGCTATTCGCCAAGGAACTAAAGGTTACTGGAAGAAAAGCTTGAAACACAAAATCGGGTTTATGCCTCCGTAAATATTTAATTACATCAGGAGCACCAAAACTATCCAATATCAGACGTACGGTGACCCCAGCTTTTGCTTTTTCTTCTAGAATATGCAAGATCTCCTGCCCTATTTCATCCATTTCCCAGATATAATATTCCATGTGAATGGAATGCTGCGCAGCTTTAAGGCGATCAATAAGTACCGGAAACTTTTCTTCCCCATTGATAAACAGGGTTACATCGTTGTTGAGGGAGAATGTAGAGATCTTCTGATTTTTAAGGTAGCGGTACACCATGGCCAAACTACCGATCCGCTCATTTAACGTATCAATATGTTCCTCCATAATTTCGGATTCCTTACGCCAGGCATCCAGTAGCTTTTTGGACTGCTCGCGATACACGCGTTTCATTCTTTTGACCTTCTTAAACTTCTGACCAAAGAAATAGTAACTGAGCAAACCGACGACAGGTAAGAAAACAATGACCATAATCCAGGCAATGGTCTTGGAAGGATTACGGTTTTCGATCAAAATCGTCCCGATTACACCAATATAAAGGATGAGTAAGGGAATCCAATAATATTCTAATGCAATCTGTAAAATATGATGAAGTACCTCCATATTGTGTGCTAAGGGTTTTACCAAATATAATACTTAGCATCGACATATTGTTTGTCGTTAAACACAGTTTATTGCACCATCGACATGAATGAATGGACTTAAATAAGGAATGTCTAAATTGGCACCCCGGAGTATAAACCAAATTCCCAATAAGAAATAGAGAAAGGGAACCCATTTCGAAAATCCGATTTTGAAAGATCTGGAGAAATTTCCCAGAAAAGAAAACGCAAACAATAGCGGGATAGTTCCTAAGCCAAAACACAACATAAAAAAGAAACTTTGCTGTGGGCTGTCTGCATTTATGGACGACATGAGTGCCATGTAGACCATACCACAGGGCAATAAGCCATTCAGTACGCCAGCAATAAAACTCCCCCCCGGCTTATAGAGCCATTTCGACAATAAGCGTACAATTGGCTGCACAGCCTTCGTCTGCCAGCTAGCGATTTTTCTATTATGCTTACCAATAAGCTGGAATAAAGCAATTCCGATCAGAATAATACCTGTGGCCCAGCTCAAACTTCGCTGCCAACCTTGAATCTGGGCAAATGTTCCGATCGTACCGAGTAAAAGTCCTAAACAACCATAAGTCAGTACTCTACCGGATTGATACAGTACTTTATTAAAAAAAACGTTCCAACCAAAACCCTGCCTTCCTTCAATGGCAAAAATTAATGGTCCACACATTACCGCACAATGTATGCTTCCAAACAATCCCATGAAAAATGCAAAATAGGTATAGCTCATTTCCTTAAACTAAAATAAAATATGCTCTTCAAACAAAAAATCTTTACCTACACTCTTCCAGTCAATATACAAATTCCACATTCCTTTATCGAACGTGGAAATGGGCAGTGTATATAAATTACTGGTTGTCTGAAATGGTAATTCTTTATCCAATCGGTTATCCGAAGGTTTTCGAAACAGCAATTTCCCTTTATTTACTTTGGAGACAAAATGAATATACAAGGTATCTTGCCTGATTTCTATTGTCGGTGATTCCTTCATAATCAATACATTTTGCTTTTTATCGTAAGCTTGATCATAATTCAGTCCCTGCTCGTAATAGTCATCTTCTTCCAGACTATCCGAATCGTGACTCACCATGTATATTCCTGCTCCGACTATACACAACATAAATACCGCCAAGGTTAAAAAAATCTTTGTACCCCAATTCATTGTTTTTCATTTTAATTCATACCCGGAGGCGCAATAAAAGTGGTTTTTAAACTTTCCACTTTCTTATCTCCCGAATAGATAGCTAATTTTATATTACTTTTATAGGTCTCAACATCCTTATTCGCGATAATTAGAAAAAAGCTCAGTGTCGCATGCCCATCTTTACTCAATTTTTGAATAGGATTGACCAGTTGAATCTTTAAACGCGGATCATCACAGACCAATTTAAAAGGCATTTCTTTACCAGACTTATTAATCAATTCCAAAGAATACAGGTTGCTTATTGTCTTATCATCACGAAGCTGGTAGGTGCTTCCCTTTGCCCGAAGCAATCTTCCATCCACCTGAGAACGATTGAACAACAGAAAACTAAAGACCGACATTAATGCAACCAACACGATAGAATAGGCTATTGCCCTCGTATTGCTTTTTTTCTTCAGTGTTCCTTCAATCTCACCCATTGGATAAAAGCCAATTAACTTTTTAGGCTTTCCAATTTTGTCCATGACAGCATCACAAGCATCAATACAGGCCGTACAACTTACACATTCTAATTGCAGACCATTTCGAATATCAATTCCTGTGGGGCATACATGTACACAGAGTTTGCAGTCTACACAATCTCCATGTGTCGTCGTTGCATCCTTTTGCTGTTTTCCTCTTGGCTCTCCACGTCTACGATCATATGCAACAGTGATACTTTGGTCATCGAGGAGTACGCCCTGCAATCTGCCATAAGGGCAAATTGCAATACATACAATCTCCCTGACGTACGCAAACACGCCATAGAAAACCAATGTAAATATGATTATTGATATCAATCCACCGATATGTTGGTCCAATGGATCAGTGATGATCTTCATCAGCGCATCAACACCGATGATATAAGACAAAAAGATATTTGAAATGAAAAATGATATGATCAGGAATATACCATGTTTCAAAAACTTTTTCAATTGTTTTTGATCCGTATTGGGTCCAGCATCCAATTTCTTTTGTTGTTGCCAATCACCTTCGATCCAATATTCAATTCGTCTAAATATTAATTCCAAAAAAATGGTCTGGGGGCAAGTCCATCCGCACCATACCCGTCCAAAGACAACAGTAAACAAAACCACACATACCATCACGATTAACATGCCGAATACGAATATGTAGAGATCCTGTGGATAGAACAGATTTCCTAAGATGGAAAACTTTCGCTCAATAATGTTGAACATGAGAAACGGTTCACCATTTATTTTGATAAAAGGAACTACAAACAAGAACAGCAGTAGTGAATACCCAACCCACTGTCTCTTTTTGTAAAGCTCTCCCTGCGGTTTTTTGGCATAAATCCATTGTCTTTTTTTTGACTTAGATCCGCCGTTATTGGCATTATTCACGACTACTGTACTCATTGCTATTTCAATTTATTACTCTGCTTTTTTTTCTGTTTCAGCCTGATCGGCTTTGCTCTCATCCGCCGGCTTCTCTCCGCTTGCAGCCTGGCCACCGCCATAGGTAACCTCTTCACCTTGCGGAGCTTTTGGATTAGCAGGGTGTGTATCCCTTAAGGTAATAATATAACTGGCAACCTGTGCGATTTGTGCAGGACTTAAAGTTTGTTCCCATGGCACCATTCCTTTATCAGGAACACCATACTTAATGGTTTTGAAGATATCTTTAATCTCGCCACCATGAAGCCAAAACTTATCGGTCAAGTTAGGTCCGATGCCTCCCTCGCCACTACCACCGTGACAAGCGACACAGTTTGCGGTAAAGATCGCTTTTCCATCAGCTGCCATTTCCGGCTGAAACTCCACGCTACTTTCGTCTACATTGCTCGCAGAAGCAGTAAGATAAGCCTGACGCTCTTTCTCGGCAACGACCATCTCATGTTCATACTCCTGGTCCTGGTTCATTCCGATGCCCGATACCTGATAAACAAATAAGTAAACAAGGCCGAAAAAAATCGTTCCATAAAAAAGGAAATTAAACCAGATCGGAATCGGATTATCCAATTCGCGGATACCATCATACTCATGGTCTATGACAATGTCCTTTTCTTCTGAAATCGGTCTGATCCCCATGATCTTGTTCCACGACCTTTTCATCCAGCCCTTATTCGCCGCCTTTTTGAGTTTTTCCTCCTTGGCCAATTCAGGCATGGTAATCTTAATGATGGATTTCATCGCGCGATTGACCATCAATGCCGAAGCAAGAAGAGCCAGCATCACAACGATCAATACAACAATTAAGATATCTGTGTATAAATTATCTGTACCGAATCCTATCGTAGATTGAACAACTTCTGCGGTAGCTGGTGCAGTATCCAATAATAAACTCATATATTATAGACTTTCAGGTGAATGATTCAGTTCCTTTTCTGTTTCATCTTCTTCCAAAGGCAATTCCTTCATATAAGTAACATAGTCTTTTTTCATTCGAAACAACATTATTGCTACTGAAATGAAGAACACCAAGAAGATCCAAAGTGATGCAATTAGATAAAGCTCACTGCCGTTTAGATTTGTTATTTGCTTAAACATGGCTTTATTGATTTGCGTTAACGTTATCAGCTACTTTTGGAGCTGCTTTTATATCTGTTCCTAATCGCTGTAAGTATGCAATTACAGCTACGATCTCACGGTCAGCTAACACATTCACTTGATTTTGTTTTAGATCATCAGCAATTTTTTGTGCCTGTTTGGTGAGATCCTCCTCAGCATGTTCAATTTCCGCGTCGGTATAGGGGATTCCCAATTTCCGTAATGCTTTCATTTTATCTTGCAGAATAGAATTATCCAGCTTCTGATCGATCAACCAAGGATATGTTGGCATGATACTTCCTGGCGAGGTAATCGTCGGATCCAACAGGTGATCAAAGTGCCATTTATTGGGATATTTTCCACCGATGCGATGCAGATCTGGTCCCGTCCGCTTCGACCCCCATAAAAACGGTGTATCGTAAACAAACTCTCCCGCCTTGCTATACTCTCCGTAACGGGCGGTTTCGGATCTAAATGGACGAATAGTTTGCGTGTGACAGTTTACACAACCTTCTCTCACGTAGAGATCCCTTCCCTGCAGTTCCAATGCTGTGTAAGGTTTTACACTCGCAATCGTTGGAACGTTTTTAGAAATTGTAAAAGTCGGCACCATCTCCACCATACCCCCGATGAGGATGGCAATAAGAGCCAGTACCATAAATAAAATTGGCTTACGTTCAAGGCGACGGTGTTGAGACTGTTCGTTTACTTGAACCGGCAATAATGCAGGAGCTTCTGCAGGCTCATTGGCCAAAAGCTTCCCTTTTTGCATAGTTTTGATCAAGTTGAACGTCATCAGGAACACGCCCGATAGATAAAGTGCGCCACCTAGTGCACGCATCATGTGCATTGGCAAAATTTCCAATGTTGTCGCAAGAAAGTTTGGATATTTCAAAACCCCTTCCGGTGTAAATTCTTTCCACATCAAGCCTTGTACTACAGCTGCCCAATACATCGGGATCGCATAGAACAAAATACCCAAGGTACCTATCCAAAAGTGCGTTGATGCCAATTTTTTAGAATATAACTCCGTTTTATAAATACGTGGTATCAACCAGTACAGAATACCGAATGTCATAAAGCCGTTCCATCCCAATGCACCTACGTGTACGTGCGCTACGATCCAGTCGGTAAAGTGAGCAATTGCATTCACCTGCTTTAAGGATAGCATAGGGCCTTCGAAAGTCGCCATACCATAACAAGTAAGGGCCACGACCATGAATTTTAACATAGGCTCTGTCCGTACCTTATCCCAAGCACCACGTAAGGTCAACAAGCCATTGATCATACCGCCCCAACTCGGAGCAATCAACATAATGGAGAATACAACCCCTAAAGACTGTACCCAACCAGGTAGCGCCGTATAGAGCAAATGGTGAGGACCTGCCCAGATATAAATAAAGATTAAAGACCAAAAGTGAAGAATACTTAACTTGTAAGAGTAAACTGGACGGTTGGCCATCTTAGGAAGGAAATAATACATCATTCCCAAATAAGGAGTTGTCAAGAAAAAAGCAACTGCATTGTGACCATACCACCATTGTACCAGCGCATCCTGTACGCCTTTGTAGACATAATAGCTTTTCCAGCCAGCTACAGGTAATTGGATGGAGTTAACAATATGCAATACGGCTACTGTAACAAATGTGGCAATATAGAACCAAACAGCGACATACATATGACGTTCGCGTCGTTTGATAATAGTACCGAACATATTGATTCCGAATACGACCCAAATGAGGGTAATTGCGATATCAATAGGCCATTCCATTTCGGCATACTCATGGCTTGAAGTAAGACCGAGTGGGAGTGTAATAGCCGAGGCAACAATAATTAATTGCCAACCCCAAAAATGGAGCTTACTCAAAGCATCACTGAACATTCTTGCTTTAAGCACCCGCTGTAAGGAGTAATAAACTCCCATAAAAATACCATTACCTACGAAAGCAAAAATCACCGCATTGGTATGCACAGGACGTACACGGCCAAATGTTGTAAATTGCAATCCAAAGTTCATCTGGGGCCAAACAAGCTGCGTTGCCACAAGCAATCCTATGGTCATACCAACTATCCCCCAAATAATGGTAGCGATTCCGAAATTCCTGACAATCTTGTTGTCGTAATTAAATTGCTCTAACTGCATTACTTAAATTGTTGATTCTGATTCAAAAATAAGCAGCAATTTATGACAATCTAATGATGGACAATGCGTACAAAAGTGATGTACGTCACTTTCTTATTACCCGATTACAAGGCTTAGTTAGCAATTTCGACCATTGGTTGTAAATGACTTAGGGAAAATAGAGATCTTGAAAGATACTTTTTACAATTAAATCAGACATCAAAAGTGACCGTAGTCACATTTCCAGCAGTTTAATACCCTGTTTTAATGACAATATGGGTTAGAATCACTGTTACATATACACGAATTTATCCCAAAAACATCGAGACTATCGGCACGAAGTGAATTGTATCTATAGTGCATCGAACCTCATCAGAATAGCAAACCTTAATCTGCAGACTCATTGCACTATTCGCCTATAGCAAGTGAGCTAAAGACTCTTTGAAAAGAATCGGTAGTGGGATTAGCTTGAACTGGCTTCTGTGTACTGTTATAGCATAATTTAGTTAACCACTGTAGAAAAGCCACTTATTAAAAGAATATGAGCTCAGCCTGAGTTTGGCAATTCCACTTGGCTACGACAGTGCAGCATAGCACCGGAGCACAGTAGAGGCTACATGACCGCCTGCTATGACCGGTGTAACATTACCACTGAGCACAGTGACAGTTGCAGGATAGCGACAATTGCGGAACAGCTTCCGATGGAGCAGGCTCACCGACGGTCCTGTGCTGCGATAACCGATAGGCGGAGGATATGCCATAGCCTGTACATGGAAATACGGAAGTACTTAAACGAAAGAAGCCCTTGACTGTTTCCAGCAAGGGCTTCCGTGTAAAAAAAGGCACCGACCTACTCTCCCACCTGTTACGGC
>NZ_CAXYKD010000026.1:0-21503 GCF_964277905.1 uncultured Sphingobacterium sp. | reverse complement strand
ACTAGATTACCTAGATCTTTTAGTTCGACATGTTTATGAGTAAACGCTAATACTTTAAGATTTTTCAAAGCTCTAATCCCTCGCTTATATTTAACGGTACAAATGTAGCTTAAAAGCTTTGTGCTTGTGTCAAAAATCTGTCAAAGGGATTAATTTAGAAAGATTTTAAATAGCTGTTTTTTCTATTTAATAATCTGTTTTATAATTACTTATGTTATAGCTTGATGCTAAATGATTTTCGTCACGATAGATCGTGACGAAAATTTTAAGCGATAAAACACGATAAACTATTCTTTAATACCCGTATTTGTGCTTGCAGAGTCGATGGTAACATCTTCCAATTCTTCCACATAAGGTTCTTCTTCAGAAGTAGTAGCTTCTTGAATTTCACTATCACTATATTGATAATAGCTGTCGAAGGTCTTGCTGCTTTTATTGTAAATTAATGCGTACTTGGAGTTTTTGTTCTTGACAATAATTCCATCGGCAGGAGCAGGTACTAACTTCATTTCATCCATAAAAATTTTCTGTCCCTTTTTGAAGCTGTTGATGAGTGGCAGTTCGCTTGAATATTCCTTCCAGAATAAAATATCGCCTTTTGCCGATATGATCCAGATGGCACTGCTCTGGTAGTCGTTCTTTTCTACTAGGAAAGCCATTTCTTTATTCCAACTGTCTGAATCGTTGCGATCTGTAAAGTTCCCATAGCAGAAAACAGATTTAGCCCGATCTTTTATCCGGGTAAACTTGTATATAGGTTTATCATCTACGGGCTCTAGGTAGCTATTGCCCATAAATATCTTTGTAATCCCCCTTCTGTAGCGTAATGGAATGTTGTCGTATTCCGGAAGAGTGAAGATTGCATTATTCCAATGTTGATAGTCTTCTAATGAACTCCATCCATCAGCATCTTCCAGGTCTTTGGGATCGGCATTGTCAAATCCGACGGCAGCCGTGGCAGCACTGTCTACCTGCAAGCCGTTGAAAGCTTGTCGCTGGCTATAATTGTAATACCCGCCACCCGCTAGGATAACCAATAGGACGACGCCAATAATGATATATACCCTTTTCTTTTTATTTGGCTGTGCGGGTTGTTCTGCAGCGATTTCTTCAACTTCTCTTTTCATGTTTATTGTTCGGCTTAATGCTAAAAATTATACTCATCTCTTTTAAACAAGAGAAAAACAAGTTTAAATGACTGATGTTCTTTTTATTAGCTTTGTTTTTTATTTGTTCTAAGCGTTAATTGCGCTTAAAAATAGAATAATTTTTCAAAAAGTGAAATACAAGTTATATATGTGTCAATATTCAACTTATATTCGTAGCAGTTTTAAAGGAATTTGAATCATGATTATTATCAAAAAATACGTTGCCATCGTTGGACTAGTCATTTCTTTTTTGTCCAGCATGACGCCGTTCTTAAAAGTGCCTATTAAAGGAAATTGGAATTTATATCAGGTAGATGCCTATTTATTCTTTATTACATTACTTATTCTGGGGGTAACTGCCCTTTTATTTTTTGTTCGTGCAGTTCGAGCTTATCAATGGATGACTCGATTAGCCGCCTGTTGGTACCTGTTGAGTATAACAGCGGTCTGGTTTAAGATCAATAACTATTTCGGTTGGGGATTTGCCGATAAATTACTTTCTAAATCCTTGCACATGCGCTGGGGCTGGATTGTCTATTTGATTGGTATTTTACTGTTATTGTTGAGTACCAAGAAGGTTTCTGCGACAGCTGAATAAAATAAAGCCGTTTGTCAAACAAAAAATAAGCTAGATGAAATTCATCTAGCTTATTTTTTGTTTGGACGATGCGGTACGAAATGACTTTTTAGCTTGTCCAGTCCTAAATCCTTTTCAATCTTATCCAGTTCGTAAGACCATATTTTTTCATCCAAAATTTCGTTAAGGACTTTTGGATTAGTAAGATCTACAGGACGTACACGTTGTTCTCTGTTGATTGGTGAGGTCAGTTCCTGCAAAGTGCCACTATGACGTATGATCTGAAAACGGAAGGTAGGCCATTTCCCAACATTTGCAAAGTTGCCTGTGTAAAACTGCATTGAGTCATGCGGCGGTATCTTATTGTTGAAAATACCTTTCACTTTATTCGCTGTCGCTTCAGATACGGATACCAGGAGCTCAAAGCTCGTTTCATTGATGATGTGTAATTTGGCAAGTCCATCTTTGTGATCTCCCGAGATTGCCAAAAGTATTCCTTTTTCGATAAATCGATGTGGTGTCAGTGGTGTCGCATGTTGGTCAAGTTCATCATCTGCGCGACGCATATTACCGAAGACAAGGGTGATTTTATCCATTGGCACCGGAATCTCAAAACCAGTATCATCTGTAACGCCTACAATATCGTTGGGCTGCATGGATGTGATATGCCCCTCAATGGGTTCATCGACAAACCGTACTAAGTCGCCTATTCTAAATTTCATGTTTACTTTACTTTTGTGTCAATAATATATAGTAGCTTTTCAAGATCCGAGTGATCATTGTATAAATGAAATCCGACACGGATGCCCGAACCTCGGGGAAAGCATTTTATGCCCTCATCCAGAAGAGTTTGATAATAGTCGGGGTTGATCTGAATATTGAAAATATTGCTCTGCGGACGTCTATTGATGATGCTATCCAGTAACAATTTTCTGTCGGTAAGTTCAGTGCGGGCATCTTCGATCAATTTTTGGGTATAGGCCACAGTTTCGGCAAAGCCCCATTCCTCCAATTGAAGAAGAGACTGCTGTAGCGTTCCGTGCGATAGGGTGTCCAAATGCCCTGGTTCAAAACAGAGTTGTACCACAGATTTATTCATCCATTGATTGTTGAGGAAGCTGTAATTTTTTTGGATATCCGCATAAAGCATCGCTTTGAGTCTTTCACTTAAGAACACAAAGCCATTACCAAAACCTGCCATAAGCCATTTGTATCCACTTGATAATACCGCGTCAAAGCCAGAAAGTGCGAAATCAAAAAGATCCGTCCCTAAATATTGGGTGCCGTCGCCTACAATCAACAACTCGGGATGCTGATGCTTTAATTCCTGTATGAAGGATAGATCTATTTTTAACCCCGAAATATATTGAACAATGGAAAGGATAAGAACATCTGGTTTGAATGTTGCTATTGTGTCCAATAAATTCGTTTCCAATTGTTCGTCCATCGTGACAAATTGGTGTTCAAAACCACTTAATATCGTCGGAAAATTAACGGAAGGATAATCATTATTCAGTAATAAAACCTTAGCTTGTTTTGGTAAACCTGCCAATAGCGCATTGAAAGCAAAGGAAAAACAACTTGATAAGAAGACATTTTGGGAAGGGCAATTGAAAAATTTACCAAGCGTATCCCGACAGGCATCTAAAGTTGCACCTTGCTGTTCACGTAAGGTGCTGTTCGCGTCGAAGAAATCTTGGTCTCTTTTGGTGCGCCAGGCCTTTGTTTCACGTGAAAGTAAGCCGGATCCTGGTGTGGTGAGGTAAGTTACCGCTGAAGCGATGTCAAAATGTTTACGATAGGGACTACTCATGTCTTTGGTCTTTTGTTAGTATTGCTAAATAATCTGTCAAGGAGAGGTATTCTCCGCCCATGCTTTCCAAATGATCCGTGTGAAATTGGCAATCAATTAAACTAAGTTCAATTTCTTGGGCGATATAAATCAGAGCCGCTTTCGAAGCGTTGGCGACTTTTGAAAACATGCTTTCGCCACAAAAGACCCCATTGATTAACACGCCATAAAGGCCCCCAACCAGTATACCATCTTGCCAAACTTCCACCGAATGTGCATAACCCAGCTCCGCAAGTTTACTATATGCTTCGATCATGTCCTGTGTTATCCAGGTTCCAGTCTGATCTTTTCTATTCATAGTTGCGCAAAGCTGAATGACTTCTTTAAAGCTGCGGTCTATCGATAAGGAAAATGTTTTTTTCCGGAGAACACTCGCCATGCTCTTGCTGATCTTGATCTTGGACGGATCGATCACAAATCGGGGATTTGGGGCATACCAAAGTATCGGGCTATCATCACTGAACCAGGGGAAAATTCCGTTACTATAGGCCAATAGCAAACGATCTACCGAAAGATCTCCACCTACGGCGAGTAAACCATCTTCTTCTGCATAGCTTGGGTGTGGAAACTCCAGTCTTTTAGTATCCAGTTCAAATACCATGGTTATTTAACATGCTGCGATAGATGGTATTATTCTGGTTGACGCGGTTCTTTGCCTATCTCTTCAAATAGTTTATCCATGTGTTCAACATATTCGTTGGTATCATCGAGGAAGAACTCCAATTGAGGAACAATCTTTACCTGGTTCTTAATTTTTGCCCCTAGTTTGTAGCGTATTTCAGATGTTTTGGAACGAATGGCCTTAATATCCTCCTGTGCCGTTTTTGTGTTTAAGAAGCTCACGTAAACGCGGGCAATCGCTAAATCCGGCGTAACACGAACCCGTGTAACCGTAATAAATGCTCCAGGAGCCCATGAATTACCTTCGCGTTGAAATAATGCTGCTAAATCCTGTTGAATCACCCCAGCAAAACGTTGCTGTCTCTTGCTTTCTGTTCCCATCGTATACGTTTTATGTTGAATATTCTCAATTATGTCAAACAAAAATAGCCAAAATTTCAATTAAAAGAGAAATTTGGCTTGACCTCTTGTCGCTTACTTGACAAAAAATATACAATAAACCATCGATTGGTAGCGAACGGATTACAGCTTTGAAAACAATAAAATAAGCAGCACAAGAAAAAAGGCACATCTTGGTTTGACGTGCCTTTAAATTTCGATTCACAATTGGTTAGGTAATTTCTTTCAAGTTTTAAGACTTTGGGGTCTATCATATTTGGTTTGAAATTTCGGTGTATTTAAAGCGGTAAGTATTTACTAACCTTACCATCTTCTATTTTTTCATCTCCCTTACACTACAAACATAGGAATACTTAAAAAACTGACAAAATAACTTTTAAAAATAAAGTGAGTGGTTACTTATAATGTGTGTTTATCGCGATTTAACAAACTTTTAACATTTATTTTTTTTTGTAACGGCCCTTTTTTTTCACCAGATTTTTTGTTTTTCATCAAATTGTCCGAGCAAAATGTATGCAATCTTTGCATTGATATAACCATTTGCAATTGGTATTTTTGTAAAAATTGTATGTGATAGAATTATCAGGAGCTTCAATCAACGCTAAACCGACCAAAGGCTTTTGATAATAACAGGATCAAAAAGAAATTATACGAATGAAAATCTGGCAAAAAAATATAGATGTCGATTCTTTTGTAGAATCGTTTACGGTGGGCAATGACCGCGTAATGGACCTGCAACTTGCTGCTGCGGATGTTTTGGGTTCATTGGCCCATACACGCATGTTGAATAGCATAAATCTGATGACCGATGAGGATCTAGTGCTTGTACAAAAAGAACTGAAAAATATCTATAAAGAAATTTTAGCCGGTGACTTTCGTATTGAGGACTCGGTAGAAGATGTGCATTCACAGGTCGAAATGCTGCTTACACAGCGTATTGGAGAGGCAGGTAAGAAAATTCACTCCGGCAGATCCCGTAATGACCAGGTTTTGGTCGATCTAAAATTATACTTCCGCTCAGAGATTCAGCATATCATCCAGAATACAGAAGCTCTTTTTAATGAATTGATCCAACTCAGCGAGCGATATAAGCATATTCTGATTCCGGGATACACGCACTTGCAGATTGCTATGCCTTCATCTTTTGGATTATGGTTTGGTGCTTACGCAGAAAGCCTTGTTGATGATCTGGAGATGATGCATGCAGCCTGGAAGGTTTGTAATAAGAATCCTTTAGGATCTGCTGCAGGCTATGGATCATCTTTTCCATTAAATAGAACGATGACGACGCAATTGCTGGGATTTGAAGAGCTAAATTACAATGTGGTTTATGCACAGATGGGGAGAGGTAAAACCGAACGTATCTTGGCACAGGGCATGAGTTCCATCGCGGCGACATTGGCCAAATTTGCAATGGACGTATGTCTGTATATTAATCAAAATTTTGGCTTTATCTCCTTTCCGGCACATTTAACTACGGGGTCGAGCATCATGCCGCATAAAAAGAATCCAGATGTCTTTGAGTTGATCCGTTCACGCTGTAATAAGATACAGGCATTGCCAAATGAAATTGCGTTGATGACTACGAACCTGCCGTCTGGTTATCATAGAGATCTTCAGTTGTTAAAGGAAAATTTATTCCCGGCTTTTAAATCGCTGAATGAATGTCTTGAAATAGCAACTTTCATGTTGGAAAACATTTCCGTTAAAGAGAATATCTTGGACGATCCAAAATACGATTATTTGTTCTCTGTTGAAGTCGTGAACAATGAGGTTCTGAAAGGGGTTCCTTTCCGGGAGGCCTACAGAACTATCGGCATTGATATCGATGAAGGCCGTTTCAAGCCATCAAAAGAGGTAAACCATACGCACGAAGGAAGCATTGGAAATCTATGCAATGATCAGATTCAACGTATGTTCGGAGAGGTCAAAGCAACTTTTGGTTTTGAAAAAGTCGAATCAGCATTGAATGATCTTTTAAAATAAAAATGTGCTGTGACCCTACAAAGGAAACAGTACATCAACATAAAACGGCCGATAAGCACATGCTTACCGGCCGTTTTCTTTTCTTATTTTTTTATAGAGAACTTAAAATGTGTCTCGGAGTCGAACGATTCGCCCGCTTTTAACAGGGTTGAAGGAAATTCCGCCTGATTGGGCGTATCCGGAAAATGCTGTGTTTCCAGACAGAATCCGGCATAAGGCAGATATTTATAACCTCTTTTGCCAAAATCATTTCCCGTCATCCAGTTTGCTGTATAGAGCTGTACACCAGGCTCCGTTGTAAAAACATCCAGCTGAATGCCTGTGTTTTTTGAATAGACTGTTGCACAAGGCTGCGAAATAGGCTGGTTGTTGACATAACAATGGTCATAGCCTTTGGCAGCGATCAATTGTTCGTTATTTGCAGTAATATCTTGAACAATAGGTTTGGGTATGCGGAAGTCGAAGGCGGTGCCCTCCACAGGTACTATTGCATTTGGTATCTGGTTGTCGTCTACAAATAAGACCTCATCTGAGTTGATCTGAAGGATCTGCTGCAATACGTCGCCACTGCCTTCCCCATCCAGATTGAAATACGTATGATTGGTCAAGTTGACGTGCGTATCGGCATCCGATTGCGCATGATATTTGATAATGATCTCGTTATTTCTGGTCAGGGTATAAGAAACCATAACTTTTAAGTTTCCTGGAAAGCCCTCTTCACCATCTGGAGAAACATAATAAAATTCGACGTGCGATTGGTAAGTTACCCTTCTGTCCCAAACCTTATCATGAAAGCCCGAAATACCACCATGAAGACAATTATTGCCATTGTTTTGCGGAAGCGTATAGTGTTTTCCGTCGATTTCAAATTTACCCGCAGCAATGCGATTGGCGAAACGCCCTGCTGTGCATCCATGGTATTTTTCATCAGAATCTAGGTAGGCCTGAATTGAATCGAAGCCCAGTGCTACATCCACTAAATTTCCCTTGTTATCAGGTACCAAAATACTGACAATACGTGCACCGTAATCCGTTAAGAGTACTTGCATCCCTCCTTCGTTTTTTAATAAGAGCAAATGCGTGTTTTTGCCTTCGATTGTACCTTCAAAATGTTTTGGAATAAGTGTTTGATATTTCGTCATGATGGATCCCTATTGGTATTTAGGTTAAAGATACAGAATATAACCTGTATAAAAATGACTTTGATAACAGCTGTTTGTAAAATTTGTCATTTTGAAATGCAATCATGGATACTGTTGCAATAATGACTCCTGAATAGGTGAATAACAGGAGTAAAATATAGCGATATGCGGACAGTCATTCGGATAATTTCCGAAGCTGTATCCTATGATTATAATTGTATTTAAAGGCAAATTTATCTAAGTTTGCGCTATGTCTGAAAAAATGAATTGGAAAGATTTGCTCTCTGCAAAGCGCTGGGGTTACGAAGATCGGAGCGTAGATAGTTACCTTGTGGCCCGGTCGGAATTTCAACGGGATTATGATCGTTTGATCTTTTCATCCCCATTTCGGAGATTACAGAATAAGACGCAGGTTTTTCCACTTCCTGGTGCTGTATTCGTGCACAATAGATTGACACATAGTTTAGAAGTTGCCAGTGTGGGACGCTCTTTGGGGCGTATGTTTTATGCGCAGCTGAAAGAGGAAAATCCAAACCTGGATAATGATTACCCCTTTCTGCAAGAAGTCGGAAATATTATCTCTGCGGCATGTCTTTCACATGACCTGGGCAACCCTGCCTTTGGCCACTCGGGTGAATCCGCCATATCTACGTATTTCACAGATGGAGACGGACGTAAATACCAAGAGCAGGTAACGGCCGAAGAATGGGCAGATCTGACCCACTTTGAAGGAAATGCAAATGCCCTGCGCATTTTGACGCATGCCTTCCAGGGCAAAGATCCCAAAGGTTTTGCATTGACCTATACTTCTCTGGCTTCCATTGTAAAATACCCTTGTCTGGCAATTGATGGCCACCTTAAGAAGAGCCATCACCGCAAGAAATATGGCTTTTTTACACAAGAACAAAAGGCGTTTGAGAAGGTTGCCAATGAATTGGGACTATTAAAAGATCCCTCTAATCCAAAGGGCTATCTGAGACATCCCCTGGTTTATCTCGTGGAGGCTGCAGATGATATCTGTTACAATATTATTGACTTAGAAGATGCTCATCATCTTAAAATATTGTCCTATCAGGAAGTCGAAGAATTACTATTGCCACTATGTGGTAAAGAAAATCTTCGTGACAGACTCGATGGATTGCTGGATACCCCAAGCCGCGTAGCATTGTTACGTGCCAAAGCGATCAATACCTTGATTAAAGGATGTGTTGATGTCTTTGTACGTGAGCAGGACAAGTTTCTGTCAGGAACTTTCGCATCAGCGTTGATGGATGCCCTAGATGAAGATATTGTTACACAAATGAACAAAATCTCGAAGATTTCCATTGCAAAAATCTATAATGCACCCACAGTTGTACAGATCGAGATTGCTGGCTACCGGGTGATGGATGCCCTATTGAAAGAATTTGTTCCGGCATACCTGAAGAAGAACAAGAACAATTACGATAAAAAGCTAGTTGCGTTAATTCCTGAACAATTTTATACGGACAAACAAGATTCGTATTCGAAAATTCGTTGTGTATTGGATTTTGTTTCAGGTATGACTGATGTTTATGCGATTGAGCTGTATCGTAAAATCAAGGGAATAACGATACCATCAATAGAATAGGGACGTTTAAGGTAAAGGGTTAAAACATCAATATTAAATTGAGACTAGCTGTAATACCCGAGGGTATTACAGCTAGTCTCGGATCGAAAATCTAACATCTCATATCTAAAATGAAGGTTGTAATTGCTGAAAAGCCCTCCGTGGCGCGTGATCTAGCTCGAGTGATGGGGGCGAAGGAAGTCAAAGACGGTTATATCGCCGGCAATGGCTATGCTTTTACGTATGCTTTTGGTCATTTGGTCCAACTCTGTACGCCACAGGCTTACGGATACAATTCGTGGACAATTTCAAATTTGCCGATTATTCCACCAACATTTAAGCTGGAGTCGAAGAAGGTGAAGCGTGATGGCAAGCAGATGGATGATAGCGGAGCAGTTAAGCAACTCAACACCATAAAATCCCTTTTAGAACAGGCCGAAGAAATCATTGTGGCTACCGATGCTGGACGGGAAGGGGAATTGATCTTTCGTAATATATACTATTTTTTGGGTTCGAAAGTCCCTTTTAAACGCCTTTGGATATCGAGCCAAACAGATAAGGCCATTAAAGAAGGATTTGCCAATCTGAAAGCAGGTACCGAATACGATAGCCTATATATGTCTGCCCGCTCACGTTCGGAATCAGATTGGCTCATCGGTATCAATGCGACGCAGGCCATCACCTTGGCGGCGGGAAATAAAGGATTACTTTCTTTGGGCCGTGTACAGACGCCAACTTTGGCCATGATTTGTTCGCGCTATCTGGAAAACAAAGATTTTAAACCCCAGGCATTTTATAAAATCCAGGCCGGGTTTGAAAAAGACAATATCAGTTTTAAGGCAACCTCCAATAAGATCGATAAAAAGGATGTTGCCGAGCAAACCATTGCGCGATTGACCGTTGGTTCCAATGCCCGTGTGGCAAAGGTGGAAGCCAAAGAAACAAAAGAACAGCCACCCTTGCTATTTGATTTGACATCGCTGCAACAGGATGCAAATAAAAAATATGGTTATTCGGCAGATCAGACACTGAGTATTGCGCAAACACTTTACGAAAAGAAGGTCATCACTTATCCGCGTACGGGCTCCCGTTACATCGGTGAGGATGTTTTTGAAGAAATTGGTGCACTTTTTCAACATTTATCGGATACCGCAGATGAATCCATCGCGTCGATTGCAAAAAATCTGATCGGTGCAAAATTGAACAAACGCTCTGTCGATGACAAAAAGGTAACAGATCACCACGCCTTGTTGGTGACGGATGAAAAGCCGGGGCCCATGCTCAAAGAGCAACAGAACGTTTACAATATGATTGCAAAGCGTATGGTGGAAAGTTTCTCGGAAGTTTGTATAAAAGATATTACCACCGTGACAATTGATGCGCAGGGAGTTGAACTTATCGCCAAAGGTACTGTGATCAAGCAATACGGCTGGCGCCTTTCCGCGGAGCAAATCGAAGCGCCTGATGAAGATAAAAACAATGACGATCAGGATAATGAAAATGCACAATTACCGAAGCTATTAGCCGAGGAATTATTGCAGATTCTGACCCTCGAACTTGCCGAGCGTTTTACCAAAGCAAGACCCATACATACCGAAGCTTCGTTATTAAAGGCCATGGAAACCTCGGGAAAGGAAATTGAAGACGATGAGATGCGACAGGCTATGAAGGACTGTGGACTTGGTACACCTGCAACACGTGCTGCAACCATCGAGACACTTTTTCAACGTGATTATATTAAGCGCGACAAGAAAAAACTGATTCCAACGGAAAAGGGGCTTGCGGTATACAATCTTGTAAAAGATCGTTCCATTGCCAAAGTAACTTTGACCGGTAAATGGGAGCAGAAGCTGGAGGAAATGCGGGCCAATAAGGTGTCCTATGATGTTTTTATGAAGCATATTAAGGACTATACCGCCAAAATCACAAAAGAATTGTTGACACTGCGGATTTCTCTCGCACAAGAGGAAGTTAAACCTCAACAAAAAGGAAAGATAAAATGTCCGAAATGTGAGAAGGGATTGATTTTGCTCTACGATAAAGTGGCCCAGTGCGACCATTATGCCCGTGGATGTGATTTTAAGATCTGGCGGACATTAAATGGTATCTTTCTGGACGAAAAAGAGATGAAGAACCTGCTGGAGAAAGGAAAAACCTCCGAGTTTAAAGGCGTAAAAAATAATGAGGGCGCCATTGTCACTGCGCCGCTTGTATTTGAAAATTTCAAGGTTAACGTGGGATAACTGGTTTACCCCACGTATTTATCTTTTCGGTTTTTATCCCCGCTGCAGAATATCCTGCAAAGCAGTTGAAATCGTTGGAAACTGGAAGGTAAATCCACTATTCTCCAACCTTTCAGGTAATACCCAACGGCTTTTTAAAAGCAGCTCTGTCTCCGTACCAATTAAAGCCGCACCTATTTCCAGTAGCCATTTTGGAGATGGTAGGCCAATTTTACGGTTCATTACCTGTCGAAAAGTTGCCATAAAAGTCTTATTCATAATCGGGTTGGGTGCCGCACAATTGACGACACCATACAAATCCTCATGACCTTTTAAGAACAAAATAAGCTGAAATAGATCTTCAATATGAATCCAGCTAAAATATTGCCGGCCATTTCCCTGTATACCCCCTAGTCCAGCACGTACAAGATTTTTAAAAGGAAGGATAACCCCTCCATCCGCGCCCAAAACTATTGCCATCCGAAGTGCCACCTGTCGTGTCTTTTCCGATTTGAAGTCGAAAAAAGTCTTTTCCCATAATGTTGCAACATCAACGGAAAAACCTGTTCCGATCTCCCCCGAACTTTCTGTCATTGGACGATCTTCGGCGTGACGATAGATGGTGGCGGTACTCGCGTTTAGCCATAGCTTTGGTGGATTGGTACAGCCTGCTATGAGCTCGCCGAGAAGCGTAGTCGTTGCTGTTCGTGAGGAAAATATTTCGGCCTTATTTTTTTCGTTATACCGACAGTTGACAGATTTTCCGGCTAGATTGATTAGCATCGCTGCATTTTCCAGTGAATCGGAAATAGCGGATCGATCGGTCCAAAGGATATTGCCCGGCCGACGGCCAATGATGATCACCTGATAGCCTAATGTACGAAATCTCTCGGAAAGATATTGTCCAACAAAACCTGTTCCTCCAGCGATGACTATTTTATTCATGACAAGTGTATTTGCAGTCTGTTTTAATTATGCATTGAAGGTTGTATCCATGTTTCTTCGTTGTTTTGCAATCCGTTTGCCTCTAAAGAAGAGAAACATATTAAGAAAGAGCATTACACCAAGATATATGCTAAATCCACCGATTTTATAACTCAGACGCTCAATGAGTTCCTGAATGCTCGGCTTGTACAGGCTGATTTCAAGTATGTAGAGTGCAAATCCCAAATTCATGAGGTAGAATCCGATGCGAAATAGATTATTCGTCGCATGGGCGACCTCCAGTCTACCGGCAAAGATATCATTCATGTAAACAATGCTATTTTTAAAAAGCACGTAGGCAACATAATAGGTTAATCCTATTGCAATGGGTAAGTAGATAAAGTACCCGATAACTGTTAAATTTCCCATGATATTAATGTTTAATGGTTAATGAATTCTTTCTTTTTGCGAAAAAGTAAATACTAAGCATATTGAAGTAATGTAGCCCAACAAGGACAAAAAGTAATCGTCCTGTTTTAAAGGCAATGCTGCAGATCATTTCATCAAATGATTCAATTTGTCGCCAATAACTAAATTGCAGGATTGCATAGCCGATGTTGAGTAGGTAATATCCAAGCAGCAATAGATTATTTGTCGTATCGGCCAAGTTGACCTCCTGGCCGAAAAGCGATAGGATGAAAACTCGACCATTTTTATGGAATAACCGGCCGACCCAAAGAATAATATAACAGGTGAGCAGGCCATAGATTGCGTACGCTAGGATATTGAAGTTCATGACGCTACATCATTAGTTTGATCAATTTGATTAATAAATCTCCACCGCTTGTATTGAAAATCTTGTTGGCAATAGTTTCGAGTTGATCCGTCAGATTTTGGATGTCCTTTACCGTTTTATGGAACTCCTTGCCTTCTGCAGTCTGGTCCTTTTCGGTATTCCGGCTTATATCCTTTAGAATATCCATAACGGGGTCAAGCTCTTTCTGCTTACGCATCACTGCAATTTTCATCGCCCATTTTAAGACCTCTTTCTCTGCGACGAAATATTCTTTTCGATCACCAGCAATATGTTTTTTGTAGACAATACCATAATCAATCAATTGCCGGATACTCATATTGGCATTCCCGCGGGAGATCACCAACTTTTCCATAATCTCATCTGTAGACATGGGATTGCTTGCGGAAAGGAGTAGGGCATGAACCTGAGCAACAGATTTGTTGATCCCCCATTCAGAACCTAATGCGCCCCAGGTGTCTATGAACTGTTGTTTTGCTTCTTGTAATTCCATCGTGCTTTTATTTTGCCAATACCTCATTTGTTTTTATCGGACTATTGAACCGATCGGCTTTCCCATCCTTTTTGTGATTGCCTATATCAAAGGTATTTAAAGTTTTTGAATTTTCAATAATTTCTGAAAATAAAATAAATTTAAGAATGCAAGTCACCATATCGTAATAAGAATTTGCTTTTCTTGCGGACTTTTCGATTTGTTTTAACTTTGCCAGCATTATGGCGACAACTTTGTATAATCCATTCAAACAATTTCAGTTTGATTCAGATATTTGTTTTTTAACAGGGAATAAGCTTCAGTCGGAAGAAGAATCCATTCAGGTGTTTCCTGTATGGATGATGAAATCTTTTCAATTGGAAGATAAACCTTTTAAAATGCTGGATGAGAATCTGGTTACTTACAAATCGTTGAAACTACCGTGTTCCATTGCTGCAGCCGAAGCTATTGAGCAAATGGAGCGTGCGGTAGAACAGTCGTTTGAACAAGGCTATGAAGCCGTCAAACAGCTGGATCCATTACTATTGTTTCAATGGATGACAAAAATCATCTATGGGGTGGTTTTTAATGAAATTCTTGCGGGAATTCAGCAGCAAAAAGCTTCTGGTGAAGATATGAACTTTTCTCAGGCGCTTGCACAGCGTTTTACGAATCTACATGCGATGTTACAGTCTCTGGTTGTACCGATGGAGTTTGAAAATACATTCCCATTTTCATTGGTTGTTGTACCTGTTGAGAATGCACCTGATACATTTATGTATCGTGATGAAATCAATACCTTGATCTTTTCGATCCGTATGAAGGATTTTGCTGTAGTTGCCTGTCTTCAAGATAATGCGACAAATAATATTTATCACGAAGATATTCTCAAAGTCATTGCGGGTAAAACATTGCATCCGATCCAGTTTGAAGAATTGTGTGCACGCTATTTTTATTCAGCCTACTTATTTAACCGTCTGCCAGATTATACCTATCTAAACACCCCGCAAAAAGTCTATGTTGAACCTATGCCATTAGCGGATATGTCGATGAAACCTATCTTTGATCATTGGCAAAATAAGACTTATGGCCAAGTTTTGGAAAATTTTTGGAAACCTTGGGGATTGACTTTATTCGAGATTATTAAAAATCCGGAGCATCCGATCAGTTTTCTTGTTGATGAAACAGGGGCGTTTAATGCAGAGGTTGCTATGCCGCTCAATTAGTCCGGAGGATTTAAAGCAATAAATTATCTTATACAAGCGTTAAATGGTACGATTATGGATAGGATAGGTTATGTATTTAACTGGATTTAAGACTTTTTTTTCAATTCTACTTTTTATGGTATTGTGTACTTCCGCAAGTGCACAAGTGATTGCTAAACGGGATATTCCTGCAGACAGTATTGCACAGAACGTTGATGATTTTCCCTATTTCAAGGGCGGGGTGGTAGCCTGGTCCAGATTTTTGCAAAATAACCTGGATTTGTCGGGAACAATCAGGGCAATGGACAGTGTGGCCTATGCAAAATATGGGTCTCGGCAGACGGCAATTCTGAAATTTATTGTTTGTGAAGATGGAGCGATTTGTAATATTGAAATCGAGAATCCCGATAAGGTGAGTCCTGAGTTTGCAAAGGCTGTGTTGTCTGCCATGCGCAGATCGCCACAATGGATGCCGGGACAGGTCAAAGGAAAACCAGTTAAAACAAGATTTAGACAGCCTGTAGTAGCTGTAATTGAATAAATTTGAATAGAAAATAATCGCTAAAATTTTCACCATTTATAAGATAATATGTCATTTTGGGATAAAGTCAAAAAAATTATGAGCGGCGAAGAGGAAGAATCTTCGTCCGAAAAAAAAGATACAGAAATTACTGCTGGAGGGTCTACGGTCTACCGTTATGAAGATCAATCTGATGATAAGGATCCAAAAAACCTATTTCCGGAGGTACAATGTGTTTATCTGGATGAAATCGAGGAGCATTTGACCAAATATATTGCCGAACCTGATATGGTGTTCCATGAGATTATCTCCGAACTTGTTCATATCGATGTGCATTGGATTAAACCAAGTGCAAACTATCCATTCCATATATTGGTTACTTCAGGCATGAGTGATTTGGCTATGCATGTTCCAGATGAAGTGGAAAACAAAGAGTCTTATGAACGGGCGGAGCTGATGGTCGTGTTGCCCGCAGATTGGAAGATCGGAGAAGAGGAATTTCAGGATGACAACAATTATTGGCCGGTCTACTTTTTGAAAAGATTAGCGCGGTTTCCACATGAGTACAAAACCTGGTTGGGATATGGGCATACCATTCCCAATGGGATGGAAGCCGAGGATATTGCAAATACAGGTTTCGGTTGTATGTTGCTGCTTCCACCTATGCTAAGTTTTGATGAGGAATTTTTGGAGTTAAAAACCAAAGATGGTAATCTGATCAATTTTTATGCAATGATCCCTGTATATAAAGAAGAGATGGATTACAAACTTGAAGAGGGTACAGATGCACTCCTAGACCTGTTTGATGAGTATGGAATTTCAGAACTGGTCGATATTGACCGTCCCAATGTATGTAGAGATAGATAGTTTATAAAAAAATAAAGCAATGCTATAGGCTACATTGAAGCTTTTTAGCATTGCTTATTTTTTAGGAAATACTCTTTTCTATAATTGCTATCGTTTTATCGATATCCTCATAACTCACATTAAGGTGCGGTCTAAAACGGATACTTTTCTCTCCACAGCCTAACATAATCAGTTTATTTGCATAGGCATTTTTAATAAATTCATTGCGTGCAGCTTCCGATGTGAAATCCAATGCAACGAATAAACCCTCGCCTCGTAAGTTGGACAGCTGCGGTTTTTTCACTAGCAGTTCCTGGAGCTTATCTTGTAGATAGTGCCCTTTTTCTGCTGCATTTTGAACGAGATGTTCTTGTTCTATGACTTCAAGAATTAATTTAAAGCGAAGCATATCCATAAAATCACCACCAAATGTTGAATTGATACGACTGGATTCTTTAAAGACATGATGTTCCACCTGATCAAATTTTTCCTTACTCGCCAGTATACCACATACCTGTGCTTTTTTGCCGAAGGCAATGATATCAGGAATTACGTTGTAATGTTGGTAAGCCCACATTTTCCCCGTAATACCCAATCCGGTCTGTACTTCGTCAAAAATCAATAGGATCTGATTTTCATCACAGATTTGACGAAGCTGTACGAAAAATTCCTTTCGAAAATGGTTGTCGCCACCTTCACCCTGTATCGGTTCAATAATGATACAGGCAATATCGTTGGGGTTGGCGGCAAGGGCTTGGCGTATTTCTGAGACAGCCTTTTCCTCCAAAGTAATGGTCTGCTCAATATGTTCGCTCGTTAAGGGGTAGCTTAACTTCGGATTGGTAATGCGTGGCCAGTTGAACTTTGGAAAGTAAAGGTATTTTCTGGGGTCTTGTGTATTTGTTAAGGACAGGGTATAACCGGATCTGCCATGAAAAGCCTGTTTAAAGTGAATGACCTGGCTGGCTTCCTTTTGTATTCCCTGTGCAAAATTAAGCCTTGTTTTCCAGTCAAAGGCAGCTTTTAAAGCATTTTCCACGGCGAGTGTTCCGCCTGATATGAAAAAGGCATAGGAGAGTTCTTTCGGTATGGCTACCCGGTCAAAAGTGTCGACAAAATCAGCAAACTCTTTTGGGTAAATATCAGACATGGCTGGCTTATTGACGGCCATTTTGCCTAAGAAGTCACGTTGTTTGACCAAATGTGGATGATTGTAACCCACGGCCATGGAAGCAAACATACTGAACATATCGAGGTATTCATCCCCATTTTCATCCACGACATAAGAACCATGGGATTTTTCCATATCCATAACCAAAGGAAATCCATCGGCCAATATATGTTTGCTTAATCTTTCATGTACGTTGCTCATAATTTTGTGTGTAAATGGTTTATAAATCAAATTTGATACCTTGTGCCAACGGTAGGTCAGTCGTATAATTGATGGTATTTGTCTGACGGCGCATATAGGCTTTCCAGGCATCTGACCCAGATTCCCGACCTCCGCCAGTCTCTTTTTCGCCTCCAAAAGCACCTCCGATTTCTGCTCCCGATGTGCCGATATTGACGTTGGCGATACCGCAATCAGAGCCAGCAGCACTCAGAAATAGCTCGGCTTCCCGTAGGTTGTTCGTCATGACGGCCGAAGACAACCCCTGTGCGACGCTGTTTTGTAGATCTATGGCCGCACTGATATCTCCCTTGTATTTGATTAAGTAAAGAATAGGGGCAAAGGTCTCATGCTGTACGATTTCATAATGATTTTCGACTTCGGCAATAACAGGCTGCACATAACAGCCACTTTCATAGCCCTTGCCTTCAAGTATCTTTCCCTTGATCAGCATTTTTCCCCCCTGTGTTTTAATTTTGTCCAGTGCGTTTAAGTATGATTTTACGGCGGCTTTGTCGATCAATGGTCCTACATGATTTTTCGTGTCCAAAGGGTCACCAATTTTTAACTGACCATAAGCTTTGGTCAGTTGTTTTTTGACATTGTCATAAATGTGCTCATGGATAATAAGTCTTCGGGTGCTTGTACAGCGTTGTCCGGCTGTACCCACGGCGCCAAATACAGCGCCAATGATGGTCATTTTTAAGTCTGCGTCTGGACTAACGATGATTGCATTGTTTCCACCGAGTTCCAAAAGTGTTTTACCGAGGCGTTGTGCTACGGCGACGGCGACTTCTTTTCCCATGCGCGTGGATCCTGTTGCAGAAATCAAAGCGATGCGGTTGTCTGCCGAAAGCCACTCGCCAACTTCTCTGTCGCCCATAATGAGGTTGGATATTCCCTCGGGCAGCCCGTTGCTGTGTAGGATTTCTGCAAGTAATTTTTGGCAAGCTATGGCACATAGCGGTGTTTTTTCGCTGGGTTTCCAGACGACAGTGTTGCCGCAGACCAGGGCGAGGGCGGTGTTCCATGCCCATACCGCCACCGGAAAGTTAAATGCTGTAATAATACCTACAACGCCCAAAGGATGATATTGGTCGTACATGCGGTGCCCGGGGCGTTCCGAATGGATGGTGTTACCATACAGTTGGCGGGATAGGCCTAACGCGAAGTCACAGATATCGATCATCTCTTGCACTTCCCCCATGCCTTCTTGGTAAGATTTACCCATTTCATAGGAAACTAATTTTCCGAGAATGGGTTTAAGTTCACGGAGCTTGTCACCCAATTGGCGAACGATATCTCCTCTTTTTGGGGCAGGTAGTAGGCGCCATTGTAAAAAAGCATCTCCGGCTTGCTTAATGACTGCTTCGTAGTCCTGACGATTGCTGCCTTTTATCTTTGCGATGAGTTTTCCATCGACGGGTGAAAAGGATTCGAATTCTTTGCCCTCGGAAAACCATTGTTGTCCAGTTGATGATCCTAAATTCTGAGAAGATATTCCAAGTGTTTTAAGCGCTGCTTTTATCATAATGGTTTATTTTATTCGTGGAATAGTTTAAATATATGAAATAAATTTTTTATTGACAAGTTTGTTCTGAATATTGTTCAGTGAAAAATAATCGTTATCTTAGATAAGCTAATGTAGACTATATCATGATCAAACAGATTAATATCGATTATTACCAGGTGGACGATTTATTGTCCGAAGAACATAAACTGATACGGCAGTCTGTCCGTGATTTTGTGAAAACAGAGATTAAGCCTTTCATTGAAGACGCGGCGCAGGAGCACCGTGCTATTGCGGGGTTGATGCCTAAATTGGGAGCAATTGGAGCTTTAGGACCTTATATTCCTGCTGAATATGGTGGGGCTGGATTGGATCAGATTTCCTATGGTTTGATTATGCAGGAATTGGAAGCCGGTGACTCGGCAATTCGTTCGGCGGCATCGGTGCAATCCTCTTTAGTGATGTTTCCGATTTATACCTATGGCAGTGAGGAGCAGCGTCGTAAATATTTGCCAGGGTTAGCATCGGGCGAGTTGGTCGGTTCTTTTGGGCTAACTGAGCCTAATCATGGATCTGATCCGGGTGGAATGGAAACGAAATTGACGGCAAAAGGAGATGGTTTTTTATTAAATGGGGCAAAGATGTGGATTACGAATTCGCCTGTCTGTGATATTGCCGTCGTTTGGGCACGAGACGAATCCGGAAAAGTGCGGGGAGTAATTGTTGAACGGGGAATGGCTGGTTTTGAAACTCCGGAGACCCTGCATAAATGGTCGTTGCGCGCTTCCAAAACAGGGGAATTGGTTTTTCATGATGTTTATATCCCCACGGAAAATGTGCTTCCTGCTGTAAATTCAATGCGTGGACCGCTTTCCTGTTTGAATTCGGCCCGCTATGGAATTTCATGGGGAGTGATCGGAGCAGCAATAGACTGTTATGAAACTGCGGTTCAATACGCTTTGGAGCGACATCAGTTTGATAAACCAATTGCTGGTTTTCAATTGCAGCAAAAGAAGCTTGCGGAATTTCTGACGGAAATTACCAAGGCGCAGTTGTTGTCGTGGCGTTTAGGGCAGCTCAAAAATGAGGGACGTGCTACTCCACAGCAAATCTCTATGGCAAAGCGGAACAATGTGAATATGGCGCTGCAGATAGCGCGTGAATCCAGGCAGATCCTTGGCGGAATGGGAATTGTCGGTGACTTTCCAATAATGCGGCATATGATGAACTTAGAGTCTGTAGTTACCTATGAAGGGACACATGATATTCATTTATTAATCACAGGGCAAGATATTACGGGGCTGAACGCTTTTTCTTGATCATTTTCTTTGATCCATCACACCTTCCACGGGGATTAACTATACGATGCTTTAGTGAATTTTTATTCACTAAAGCATCGTATAGTTTGTGCAGGCTTTGTTATGGCCAAAATAAGTCTTTGGTTCGTATGGACTTATTTATTCTTAATCTCATGCTGTCGCGCTATAATGAGCAATCTTCAAAACGGATAACAGGCTAACGTTTTCATAAAAAATGCCTATATCATAGCGGTTTTAGTTGGATGCAGGGACACTTGTAGGGTTATTTACGTAGTGTTATGTTTATTCGCTTTTATTTAGTTCTTCTTTAAGCTAGATTTTAATTGGCATTTAGTTAGCTTTTGGTTAGGGTTTGTTTAGCTACAACCTAAGCTATACCTAAACAAACCCTAACTAAACCCTAAGTAAACCCTAACTAAAGTGGTAAGAAATTATGATTATTTAAAGGAGGATCAGGAGCGCTGTATGCTGTCGCCCTTTTATGTGCTGCGCTGCCATTCTCGTCCAACCTTAGTACTCTCTTGCGCAAACCACCCTCTTTCCGGTGCCCTGAGTGGAAGCCCGCATGGGAAGCAGGGACAGAAATCCGCTGCAGATCTTCGGAAAGTACCCTTTTTGCCACCTTCGGCACAGGACTGTGGTCAGAAACCAAAAAGAATCTCGCACCGTTACAGGTAGTTAGGCGAAAAATGAAATAAATAAGAACAAAAGGCTTGGAAGTTTGTTAGTAAACTCCCTATCTTTGCACCACTCCGCAAGGGAGGGACGGTTACCTCGAAAGAGGGAATCATGAAAAAAGAAGGGTTTAAGAGAAGGTCGGTAGGATTTAAAATCCCGCTCAGTTTATTTTAAACGCGGAAATCGAAAAAAGCGAAAAGAAAAAAACTTCAAAAAGTTTTTGGAAGTTCAAAAAAGATTTCTACCTTTGCAGTCCCAACGGAAACGAAGGGAAAAACAAAGCGATAAAG
>NZ_CAXYKD010000025.1:0-144172 GCF_964277905.1 uncultured Sphingobacterium sp. | reverse complement strand
GGTAAGCTACCCAATATGCCATTTTTAACTTTTTGTCATAGAGCATCGCATAGTTTCTGCTGTCGCTCGCGTCGGGCATGAAATGCTGTATAAATACTTCATCATTGCCTAGCTTGCTCATTTTGGGAATTTCCAGATAGGCTTGGGTATCGCCGATTCCACCACTAGGCTTACCATTATCAATTTTAATATCAAAACTATATTGATTTCCGGCAGTTAGTTTTTTTAAGTTCTGGTCTTGTGGAATGGTCCATGTATAGCTGTCGCCATTGGAGGCTACAAATTTGATCGCCTTTCCAGTGATATCTTCACCGGGAAGCAACATAAATTCCACACGGGCAGTTTTATTGGCGTTTGCAGTTACTTTTCCCTGGATATCTTTTTTGTCAGTCGAGTTAACAGTCAGTTTTCCAGTTGTTAAGTCAAATTCTCCTTGTGTGCTTATGGCCGGCATCTTTACCGTAATTTGGTTTGCTTCCAAAGCAGCGGTATTGGTAATGGATAGATTAATGCTGATTTTGCTCAATTGTCGTACGAAAGTGAGCGGAATGGTATTGTTGCTTTTATCGATGTTTTTGGCGTTGTTTGCGTACATCAGATCTAAAGCTACTGGATTTGACTGATCACTTAAATCGATTGGATATTGAAAACCTGTTAACGATTTGTACGGATAGTATGCAATGAAGTCTACTTTTTCAGCGGGTAAAAAGATTGAACTACTGCTTTGAAAGAGCGAACCTTTAAAAGTGAACAAGTGATTGTTGACCTGGTCAATAAGAGCGGCTGATGCCAAAGGTTGACCTGATCTGTACATAAATACACCGATTTGGTCATTCTGGTCCCAGGAAGTTCCGGTAGCTTTTGTGTTGATTTGACCGACAATAGTCGGGGTAAATTGTACTGCAGCCTGCTCAATTCGAGATTCAGTTTTCTGACATGAATTAAATGTAAGCAATGCAATCATAAAATAAGCTATTCGCAACATATTCTGTCTTCGAATAGTTATGATCTTGTTAATCATACTGATAGTTAGTGTTTGTTAATAAAGTAAAGGCAAAAATACTTAAGTTAAGTTAAATTAATGTGAACCTTATGTGTTCTTTTGTGTAATTAAATGTTTGGTTTACGTATATATTTGATTTTTAGATATATTTGTTGCGATTTTAATTGTATTTTGATGAATTCTAAGGTGTTTAGATTATTTGCGGTGTTTTTCTTGCTATTTGGTGTGTTGTTAACTAGTTGTAATGACAAAGAAAATACTGTGAATGAGAAAGATAGTCGTGTTGTGTTGGTTTATATTGGGGCAAATAATAACTTGGTGTCCGATGCCTACAATAGCATCAATGCGATGGAAGAGGGCATGGTTGGACTGGATGCAGATATCTATGTATATGCGACTTTGGCTGGTACTACACCAAAAATTTATAAAATTGTTGCTGACCAAAGTCCTGAAATAAGGAGTACGATCATCAAATCTTATGGAGATCAAGATTCAGCAAATCCAGCGGTGATGAAACAAATCCTACAGACCATGAAAGGGTATGTAGGGAATCGTCCATCGGGGTTGGTTCTGTGGTCGCATGCAACAAATTGGTTACCGAATGTTGGTGTCAAGTTAATGTCGTTTAATGAAGATCGGGGAAATAAAACGGAGCTACGGGATTTGCAGTCAATTATTCCTTCTGGGCTTGATTTCCTCCTATTTGACGCCTGTTCGATGGCAAGTGTCGAAGTGTTATATGAACTTCGGGAAAAGGCCAAGTATACAATAGCTTCTCCAGCGGAAGTCTTATCAACAAGTATGCCTTATCATTTGGTCTTAAAGAACTTGGTCGACCCTGATCTTGAGCGTGGACTGAAATCTACTGCGGCAACATATTTTAATTTTTATAATCAGTTGACAGGACTCTATCGATCTGCGACTATTTCTGTGGTCAATAATGCATATTGGCCGGATCTTGCAAATAACGTTCACGCCGCACTGACCAGATTCCCGCTCACAAGGATCTATCGCGATAACTTACAGCGACTGGATTTTGATGAAAAGTCGTTATCGGCCGGTTTTGATTTTCTTGATTTTGTTCATCAGCATTTTTTGTCGTCTGAGGCAACCGCTATTGAGGCTTCAGTGTCGAAATTGGTTATCTATAAGGCGAATACGGCAACTTTTCTAGGTAAACCCATTTTGCGATTTTCCGGGCTGTCCTGTTATGTCCCCAATGATTTAAATAAGTGGGTACATCCCTATTATAATATGCTTCAATGGGCTAAGGATAGTGGTTTTAATTCCTTTGTGAAGGAGTAAGAGCAAGCTATGATTTTCTTCATTTTTCCCTGAAATCAGGTAGTAAAGTGCGTTCTCGTTTTTAATAAATTTGTCAATAGGAAAAAAATAGCACAATGTTTGCTGTTCATGTCAAAACATATATTGATTTGACAAATTATTAATCGTTGCAAGGTTGTAATGGAAGAAGTATTTAAAGTAAAAGGAAAATTGAATAAATTTTATGTGATTATTTGTGCTGTTTTAATGGTATTGACAGCAACGAGCTGTTTTGATTTTGTTGAGCAGATCGATTTAAAATCAGATGGTTCGGGACATATTGCAGCGACATTAAACTTAAGTAAAAGTAAAACCAAAGTGTCTTCTTTAATGAAGATGAAAAGTATAAAGGGAATCCAGATCCCTTCTCAGGCCGATATGGAGAAAGAGATCCGCTCTGCTGTTCAACTACTGAAACAGACTAAAGGAATTTCCAATGTGCAATACAAAACGGATTTTACCAATTATATTGTTAACATTTCATGTGATTTTAGTCAGATTGAATCGTTGAATGCTTTTTCAGATATATTGGCGAATCGATTTAAAACGAAGATATCAAATTCAAACCGATATTATTATAATGCACAGACCAATGTGTTTGAGCGCAAATTTGTATCTTCTGCTGACTGGAAAGCAAAATTTAATCAGTTGGGGAGCGATAATACGACTCAGTTTTCAGATGCATTCTATACACAGATCGTACGTTTTGAAAGACCAGTAGTCTCGCAGGCAAACGGTCAGGCAAAGGTTGCAGGAAATAAAAAGGGCGTATTGTTAAAACTACCTTTTATGGATTTGGTATATGGTAAATCGAGCTTAGCAAATAAAATCACATTAACAAAATAACCTAATAACATTGCTGAAACCGGAGATATTTCTAGCGTATAATAGGTAAAAGGGCAATGGCTCCGGTGCAGCTAAAAAATTATTTATAAGATGAAATCAAAAATTATACTGGTAGGATTAGCCTGTTTGTCTTTTGGGACAAGTGTAAAGGCGCAGGACTTGATCAAACAGATCCCTGAAGACGCAGAAATGATTGCGGCCTTTAACGTAAAAGATATTGTACAGAAGGCTAATGCCAATAAGCTGAACGAGTTGCTTCAGAAAGCAGGTTTTTTTGAGAAATCGGGAATCTCAGCGAGCAATGATATTAAAAATTTGGGAGTAGACTTATCCCAGACGGCCTATTTTTATACCAGAAAGACCGATAGTATCAGTTTTACGGAATTTATATTTTCCTTGAACAACAAGGGGCAATTTGAGAAACTGCTTCATGAGGCTGGAGAACCCAAGGCATTTGCCAATGGTTATACGAGCATAGGTCTCAAAGCCGGCAGTATGTTGGTGTATAACGATCGGGTTGCTCGATTTATTTCGGCGACGACAAATACTACCTTTTTGGATAATGATTCGATCGCTAGTCGTTATGGAATCAAAAAGGTGGATTACGTTGCACGTCCAGCCGACGACGAAGATGCTTGGGCAGATACAACTGTAGCCGCTGTGGATTCGGTTGCCGAGGTCTGGGATGAGGATGAAAAACCGCTTGCTGTTCCGGTGGCCCCGCCAGTTGCTATCGCCGTTGAACCCGATACGATAGTCGCTTCGACGGAAGTATATCCTCCGGTTGTTGATATTGCTGGGGTGGAAGCCGTTGAAATGCATGATCCCAGTTATTATGATTCACTTTATACGGCGTATGAAGATCAAAATCGGAAAAACGATTCTATTCGTAACAGCTTGCGCGATAAATGGTTGCTGAATGAGGCTGCCCGTTTGCTTTCAGGGAGTTATAAGCCTTTGTCAGTTGCAGACCAGGAGAAAGTTCTAAAAAATCTGGGACTTATTCGATTGTATGTTCCTCATGTAGAGGATCTATATCGTGGTCTATTGCCTTATACTACCTCTCTTCCTTATTATTACATGGGGATCAAACTGGATAAGTTCAAGACCGGTTATCAAGATGGTCTGTTGGATTTAGTGCAAGAGGGAAATGTGTTGAAGTTAAAAGGGTCTGTAGGCTTAGATAAAAGTTTGGCAGAGATGTCCAAAAGAATGTATGCGAGAAAACCCAATGCGAAGTTCAGTAAATATTTAACGGATAAAACCTTAGGTTTTTTTAATGTGAATATTAATTCGGAGGCTTATCTGAGAGAAATGCCTGCCTATATGGCAAAATATTATAGCGGTTTGTTAGGGCCTCAACAGGATGTCGTAGAATGGGGACTGATGGCTCTCGAAATAGCACTAGATGAAAAGGCCATTGCCCAGGTGATGCCAGGAGACCATTTGGTTGTCGTGAACGGTCTTCGGAAGTTCAAAAAAGACTATATCGATTACACCTACGACGATGATTACAATGCAACCGAAGTGAAAAAGACGAAGGAAGAAACACTTCCAGTATTTATTTGGATGTTCACATCAAAGGATCAACGTCTGATAAAAAAAGGCTTGGACATGGCTGTTTCAAAGCAAGTTGGGCAGGTCTACGACGGCATTTATGCGTTTTCAAAACAGAAAGCCAAGGATTTTCCAATGTATGTGCTCCTGAAAGAAGATTTGGTAATGGTCAGTAATGACTCATTGTCCCTAAATGATATCCGTCAGAATAAGATGAATGCTCCCGCAAATAAAGACTTTGTAAAACTGATGAAGCAAAACAAGATGTCTGCAGCTATTGACCTACAAAAGTTACCGACAATGTTAAAGGAAATGGGGGTTACGCCAGGTAAACAATGGGAAGCAACGCTGGAGCAACTCAATCAATATGGCAGTACCGCAATTACTTCCAAAGGTGTTGCTGGCAACCGTGCTGAGGTTGAAATGTCGACAAGATTGCCGCAGACCAGTGATGGTGCGATCAGTTATTTACTCGATCAAATTTTGGTGGAATTAAATAAAAAGTAACTAAAGGAGGCTGTAAAACAATTTTATTACACTATTGTTTGGGTGTCTTTTGTAATATTATGGTTATATTTTTATAATGTTAAAATAATATTAAGCTCGTTTGGCTTGTTTATGGTACTTTTGACGTTTAATAAATTAAGTAAATAGACTAAAAAACGATTTTATACATTACGGTATGGGGATATTCTCAAAACTGTTTGGAAACAAAACTCAGGAATCAAAAGTAAAGGTTGTCGGTAAATTGGCCTTCTTGGAGGTGGATATGCATAACCATATCCTTCCTGGAATAGATGATGGAAGTCAATCAATTGAACAGTCATTAGTATTGTTGAAAGGGCTTGGCCGAATGGGCTTCGAGAAATTTATCTGTACACCGCATATTATGGATGGTGTACATCCAAATTCGATTCGTACGATTGAAGCTGCGAAGGACAAATTACTAGCTGGTATCGCTGGGCAGCCTAATATGCCGGAAATTCATGCAGCAGCTGAGCATATGATAGATGACGGAATCGTGAATCTCATCGGATCGAATGAACTCTGTGTTATGCCCGGTGGATATGTACTTATTGAAATGTCCTATTTACAAGAATCCAAAGCGTTATTTCAAACGATATTGGATATACAAAATCTTGGCTACCAACCCATTTTGGCACATCCGGAACGTTATAATTATTATCATTATAACTTTAATATGTATAAACAGATTAAGGACGCCGGTTGTATGTTGCAGCTGAACTTGTTATCTATCAGTAGATATTATGGTGTTGAAGTAAAATCTGCAGCTTTGACGATGATTAAATCTGGGATGTATGATTTTGTGGGGTCAGACGCACATCATGAACGCCATTTGGCCGCTTTAGAAGATGTGGTGGCTAAATATCCTGTGCGTGATTTACTCAAAACATGTACCATATTGAATCCGACCTTGCAAGACCATTTGGGAACTAGTAAGAATGTAATTGCTACTGGCTAGCATCAAAATATAGTCATTGGAAAAAGAGATACCTTTTTAGGTATCTCTTTTTTTGTGACAATTTTATCGTTCCTAGCAGATACTGCCTGTTTTTAGTCCAGTTAATCTACTTTACAGTAAGGACGTATTTTAAAATTTTACAAGGGATTCTTGGATGTTATTTGCTGTTTGTGGTTGCTTTAACTCATGTAGATTATTTTCGACCGCGTTTGTGTTTTGTCCGTATGGATATTTCGAAAATTTGGCTACTTTTGGTTTTAGCATTTTTCATATGAGAGGAAACAGAATTTTTATTCAAGATTGGATTGCACACCATACTTATCAAAAAACAAATGAAATAGATAGTTATTATTTACGTGTTGCAAATGAAATCAATGATAGTTTATCTACATTATGGTTTGAGGAGCAAGAGACAAATGATCTTATACATACAGATGCTTTAAAGACATTGAGTATCTATCTGACCTGTTACTTAGAAGACGTGATTGCAAAAACAGGAATTTTTGCTGCTTTTAGAACGATCCATACAGAACTGTACAATCAACTTTTACCTTTCTATACGGATAATGACTTAACGGATTATTATGCGGAGGATATCAATAGTGAAGATATTGCCGTATTGACCTGGTTGTTTTTCAGTGAACGTAACCCACATTTGTTTATTGATCCCCGTGGCCGTTTGATTCAGTTGGTTACAGATTTGACTTATTCGATCTTGGAAGAACATTATGAAATTGCTCCCGAAAATGAAAAGTTAAAACTAGAATATGTTTTGGATGAGGGAGCAAACTATTTCGAAGTTCGTAATTTTATAGAGAAACTTGTCGCTACAAATTACCTGACAGCGGGAGAATATAATACCAATCTCAATCATTTGATGCAAGTTGCGGAAATAGGAAGATATCAACACGACCAGAATCAATTGCAACAGATGGTCTATCGTGTTCGAGATAATCATTTCAATAATTATAGACTACATTTGTTTGCATTGAAGGCATCTGAATTTGTTGCTGAGGTGATCGGCAGAGAGCATACGCTGTATAGTATTGTCAAAACATTAGGTAATCGAATTAATAGTTTTTTTGACTATGTAAAAACGGACGAGCTTTATGTACATGTAAAGCATATCGGAACAAAGACTGCATTTAAAATCTTTAAGGACTCTATACAGCAATTTGTTGAACCTACGGAAACCTTATCTTTCTATATGGAAATTGTGCCATGGAACGATGCCTGGAATCTGTCTGGAATTATGACCGTTGTGAATACCGATGAGGTGAATTTTGATTTGCCGGAACAATATGAGATGACTTATCGCATTGAGGCCTTGAATGGCAAGGATAAGAGCTTGAAGAAAACAGAAAAGCAACTGAAAGATATGGGTAAATTATTCCAGTCAGAGCATAAGGCGGCAGTTGCGTTTATGGAAGGAAAGGACGTGAAGGAATTTGCAACAGATTTCTTCAAAAAATATCAACAAAAATATCCGAGCAAAGAGGAGTCTCCTCTTCCGGAATCAAATTTGGATCTTACAAAAGATGCTAAAGTCACGGTATTCTTTAATCCGAAGACAGGATTAGAAGTTTTTGGTGGTATAGAGGAATTTTTTCCATTAAAGAATAACGACTTTGTGGAGAAAGGTAGTCAAAATGACGTGCCTTATGCACGATATTTCTTGAATCTTTTGGTTGAGGATTTCTTTCCGAGCGAGTTGCCTAAGTACTATGCCAATATCTTCAAGACAGAGGTTGACAAACAGTTCTTCTTTCCTGTGAACGATGCGGTACTTGATTTCTTTCTCCGTTTCTATAAACGAGGGACTTACTTCTTGGGACCATTTCCGTTGTTAAAATAACTGATGTAGTCTACTATAGACGTATAGAAATCCATAAAAAAGTTCCATTGCCTACTTGCACTGGAACTTTTTTATGGATTTAAGATAAATATTCTTTGCGGTATAAGATTGGGGGGCTTTGGCCATTATTTTGCTAATCGAATATCTCACGATATTGATGTTAATTTAATATAAATTTATTATAACTAAATCGTTATCACTTGTTGGCCATGGGTTTCTAGGTCGTATATCCTGCGTATTTCATGGGCATATTTTAAAAAATTCTCACTAAACTTGTAGGATCAATTATAAGTGATGAAGCATGCCTATTGAAAATAATAATGCCTTGGATTTTAAAACTTTCTTCTTGCTGTATAAGGACAAAGTGTATAAGTATGCTTATTTACACCTGAAAGAAGAACCAGCTGCCGCAGATTTGGTCCAGGAAGCATTCTCCCGAATTTGGAAAAAATGGGCAGAATTGGACGGCGATAAAAATCCACAATGCTATCTCTATACGATTGCCCGCAATCTTGTATTTGATGAGCTTCGGAAACAAAAGGTCAGATTCCAATTTCAGGCTACAGATATCGATCAAACCAAATTGGTAGACAATTCAAATGAGGAAGCTATTCGGTTTAAAGATTTGGAGCGAGTTTATCGCGAGGCCATTTCAAAACTCCCAAAATCGCGACTTGAAATTTTTCTTTTGAGTAAAGAAGAGTTTTTGGATAATCATGAGATTGCTGAAAGGCTCGGTATCTCTGTGAATACGGTCCGTGACCAACTGGTTAAAGGAAATAAGTTTGTGCGCCAATATATTCTTGATCATTTTGAGATTTCAATAGCCCTATTGATTTTTTTAAATATTTTTTAGAGCCGCATCGTCTTCTGGTCATCTAGGTACGTATATGTATTTAAAGATTGGCATAGATGATGAATTCCAAAATAGCTGCTTTATATAAAAAATTCCTTGCGGGAGAACTTAGTCCCAAGGAAAACACTATATTTCTTGATTTGCTGACTTCTTGTGAGAGGGATGAGCTTCCAGATGTGGAAGAGGTGGTTGCGCTAGACGATCGTGATTGTGAACTGAACAAAACAATTTCTGAAGATATTTTCTTTACAATCACCGGAACCTCGTTGACGCCGCCCGTAATACCTATTTGGAAAAGACGTTGGTCTGTCATTTCCGCTGCCGCTTGCCTACTGTTGATCGGTCTTGCTTACCTATTTCAATTTAAATTTAAGGACCAACATGTGACTAGGGCTTCTGAAATTGTTCATTATTCCAATCCGACAAAATTTGTTAAGCAACTTGTATTGCCCGATGGTACACATGTTTCTCTTCGGCAAGGTGCGCATATTGAATTGTTGTCAGATTTTGATACAGATAGTTTACGTCGGATAAAGCTTTCGGGGGAAGCATTTTTTGAGGTGGCTAAGAATGCTGAACAACCTTTTGTAATTGCCAGTTCTGGGGACTTTGATGTACGTGTATTAGGCACAGCATTTAATTTAAATTGTTCTGAAGGGCGTAGCAGTCTGGTGTTGAATCATGGTAAAGTACGCGTTTCGCGCGGCGGGCAATATTCATTTGTTACCCCTGGCCAAAAAGTCGCCTATGATGCGCGACAAAGACAATTTGATGTGGCCAAAACGGATACGAGCACTGCATCGAACTGGAAGAGTGATCTCTTGTCATTTAATCAAGTTCCACTCACGCAGATAGTAGATGATCTAAATAATCTTTATCCGGATAGTCATCTCGAATTGATAGACTCCTTCCGGACTGAAAGTTATACCGGTTATCTACCGGCTAGCGATTTGGAAAAGTCGCTCAAGATGCTCAATACTGCATTTAATCAAACAATTATCCATAAAAAGTAATTTATGAAAAGAACCAATTACTATTTAAAACTCATGGGAGGAGCTTTGCTATTCCAAACGCTCGCGCTTCAGACCATGGCCTCACAATTTTCTAGCAGTGAAGGAATCGGGAAAATCCTCACGCGAATGGAACAGAAATTCAACGTTAAATTTGGTTATGACGCTTCGATCTCGAACCAAAAGATCAACGAATCCGCTGACCTTGATAAATTGAAAAAGGAGCAAATTGTTCAATTTATACAGACGATTTCGGACGGAAATCTTGAGGTCAAAAAAATTGATGAAAAGCTTTATGTGATCTCGAGAAAAACCGGCGGCGATACAAGGATGAAAAACGAAAAACCGGTTTCTAATACAGCCAAAGAGATCAATGGTCGGGTTGTAGATCAAGAAACGGGGCAGCCTATCGCTGGTGTGACCGTACGTGTTAAAGGGACTGCTGCTGCTGTTTCTACTGATGGAAACGGTCTATTCAAATTGACAAATACTGCGGAAGATGCTATTCTTCAGATTTCCTTCATTGGGTATGAAAGTATTGAAATTTTGGGATCGCAGGCTGGAACAATTAAATTGGTAAAGTCATCACATTCATTGGATGAGGTTGTTGTAACAGCTTTGGGGATAAAAAGAGAGCAAAGAGCCTTAGGGTATGCAACGCAGAGTGTGAAAGGGGAAGATTTGACGCGTGTGAAAGGGGTAGATGTTGGAACGACTTTAACAGGACGGATGTCAGGAGTACGTGTTTTGAACAGCACCGAGTTTAATAGTACACCTCAAATTCAAGTAAGGGGATTAACACCTATTTTAGTGATTGATGGAGTGGCTTATGAAAATTTGACCTTGCGCGATGTGCCGGTAGATAACATCGAGGATATGACCGTGCTAAAAGGTGCAACAGCCACAGCTTTGTATGGTAGTATGGGAGCTGGGGGAGCGATTATGGTTACCACGAAAAAGGGACTTGGAGAGAAGGGAACTGAAATTACGGTCAATAGTAACAATATGTTCTTTTCGGGCTATTTAGCGCTTCCTGAGGTGCAAAGCTCTTATTCATCCGGTGAATTTGGCAAGTTCAATAACAATGATTACGTCTGGGGAGATAAATTGGATATCGGTCGTACGGCTTCGCAGTGGAATCCTTTGACCAAGCAATTGGAAATGCAACCGTTGACTTCTCGGGGGAAAAATAATTTTCAAAATTTTCTTGAACCTGGCTTTATATCGAATAACACGGTAAGTTTCACTAATCAAGGTGAACATGGAAGCATACGGACATCCATTAATCATATTTATAATAAGGGACAGTACCCTAATCAGAAGCTGAATATGACGAATTTGTCGGTTTCTGGACAGACCAAGATCAGTAGCAAGGTCGATTTGGAAACACGACTTGCTTATAACCGGAATGCATCGTCTAATAACTTTGGTGCGGGGTATAATGATCAAGGTTATATTTATAATATTTTAGTATGGACAGGGCCTGAATACGATCTTCAGCAATATAAAGATTATTGGATGATTAAAGACCAGAAACAAAACTGGATGTACAATGGCTGGTATGATAATCCCTATTTGATAGCTTATGAAAAAACCACACCTAGTCTAAGCAATAAATTGAATGCGGCAATCACGCTTAACTATAAGGTTGCAGATTGGGGTAAATTTATGCTAAGGACAGGATACGATTATTTAAGTGAAACTAGAACGCAACAAAACCCGATTGGGATTTACGGTACACGTGGTGGTTTTACGGATTTTGGCGGGTTTGATAGCAAGGGAAAATATATGAAGGCCAAATATGACGGGTTTAGTTCCAATAACGATTTGATTTTTACAGGAAAAAAATCTTTTGGTGATTTTGCTTTGGATGGATTGTTTGGGGCGGCTATTTTCTATCGTCAGAATAATAGTTTAATTTCCAAAACAATGAACGGACTATCTATTCCAGGTTACTATTCTTTACGCAATTCAATTGACCCGGTCAATTCTGTTGAATCTAGGGTACGGGAAATGCGAAATGCTCTTTACGGACGCTTATCTCTATCTTGGAGGAATGCAATTTTTATTGAAGCGACTGGACGTAATGATTGGTCGTCAACTTTATCCAAAGAGCATCGTGCTTATTTCTACCCATCGGTATCAGGAAGTGTTATTATTTCTGATTTATTGCCGAGTAAACCCCAATGGTTGGATATGTTGAAGGTACGTGGTTCATGGGCTGTCACGAAAACAGTACCTGATCCATACGAAATCAATCAGGTGTTTAGGGTAAATAATAATGTGTGGGATGGAGCTCCAACAGCAACCTATGCGATAACAAATTCTGATTATCAGTATGATATCAAGGACTTTTCAATTTCTCCTACGCAACGTGATCTGACTGATGTGGGATTTGATTTTGCCGTATTGAAAAATAGGTTGTACGGAAATTATACCCGTTATTATCGTCTTTTGCACAATCAGGCCATCTATAACAATATATCCTCTTTCACGGGATTTAAATATCGATTGATCAATACGGGCGAAGAGCGTATGACTAAAGGGCACGAGATTACTATTGGTGGTATCCCGATCAAACGCAATCACTTTAAATGGGATATGAGTTTAAATCTATCTCAAAATCTAGAATACTTCCATTCTTTGGACCCTCGTTACTCCAGTGATGCGTTGTATGTTCAAAAAGGATTGCGAACAGATTACATCACATCCAAAGATTGGGAGCGTGCTCCAGATGGACAGTTAGTATTGAATGCTGCTGGAATGCCTATATCGGCCAATTATAAAGCGCAATTGATCGGATACTCGGCTCCGAAATGGTTCTGGGGTTTGACAAATCAGTTTAGTTATAAAGATTTTTCCCTATCATTCAGTTTGGATGGTAGAATTAATGGTATGTCCTATTCGAACATGAATGCACGTTTATGGCAAACGGGCGCTCATCCTGATTCGGATAATAGCTATCGTTATGAAGAAGTTGTGAATGGGAATAAAACTTACGTAGCGCCAGGCGTGAAAGTGGTATCGGGATCAGTTAAATATGATAATTATGGTCGCGTTGCCGAAGATACACGGGTATTTGAGAAGAATGATAAGGTAGTTTCGTATGAATCCTATTGGAAGACTGCCTATTCAGGTAGACAGAATTATTGGGACGAAACTTTTGTAAAATTACGTGAGCTGTCAATCAATTATTCTGTTCCGACTACTGTTGTGCAAAAATTTAAAGCCAAGAAAGCCAGCGTTGGTGTAACAGGGCAGAATCTATTGTTGTGGACGAAAACCTATAGATTTTCGGATCCCGATCGCGGGCAAGAGGATTTAAGTTCTCCGTCAATGCGTTATATTGGTTTTAATTTGAACCTGACTTTTTAATCTTTTGCGCACACTGATATGATCATGTATGTGGAAACAGAGGACTAGGGCGAATCACATTTTGCTTTTGTTGATCATGATTGCTTCAGTGGCCTAAAAAATATATTCTGATGAAAAAGAAATTTAATAATTATACATGGGGAATGGTTGCTGTATTGCTATTTACTACCGCGAGCTGTTCTAAATTTGAAGAAATAAATACTGATCCCGAGATGCCTAAGGCGGTGAATTCATCGATGATTTCTGAACGCATCATTTTAGGATTGGCAAATCCGCCGTCTCAAAAATCGTTTATGCAACCTTATATGTTAACAAAAGAGATTGCATGGACTGAGCTTGCAGAAGGCTATCAGTACAATAACTTTGGGGAAGAGGAGTCTCCATTAACGGGATTGAACGATGCGCAGTATATGGTTGATTTCGCGACAACTGAAGGGCTCTCAAAATCCTATGGAGGTGTGATGCACTTGGCAAGGGCGATGCGGTTTTTTGAAGGTACAATGAAATTGGGGGATATTCCTTATCAGGAGGCATTACGGGGCGAATCCGATAAAATGTATTTTCCAAAATATGACACTCAAAAAGATGTGTTTTTAGGTATTTTGAGCGAATTGGAACAAGCGGATAAATTGTTTCAGGCAGGCGATAAATTCACTGGTGACCCCGTGTATGCAGGCAATACGCAACAGTGGCGGAAGCTTGTTAATACCTTTGCGTTAAATGTGCTTATTCAGTTGAGTAAGAAAACATCTGATACGGATCTGAAGGTCAAGGAACGCTTCAAAAAAATTGTTGATTCGGGAATTATTTTTACGTCCAATGCTGATAATTTTCAATTGACGAGATCGGATAAAAGCGGTCAAACCTATCCTTTCTATAAGGTGAGCAATAGCTTTGTGATCTATCCGATTGTATCTTCTGAAATTATCGATCCTTTAAAAAGCAGAAAAGACAGACGTTTGTTCTATTATGCTGCACCTTCTGCCTTGCGATTAGCCAATGGAAAACAGCAATCAGATTTTGACGCTTATGTGGGGGTTGATGTTTCTTTATCTTTTGGTGACATTGGTGATATCAAGAAAACGACAGATTATTCGAAATTGAACGACCGTTTTACAGAACTAGTTACAGGAGAGCCTACACAGCAATATTCTTATGCACAGTTATGTTTTGTACTGGCTGAGGCAAGTGCTCGCGGTTGGATTGACGCCCCTGCTATCGAATGGTATAAAAAAGGGATTGAGGCATCAATGAAATTTACCGCTGATAATACGCCAAATCAGGATCAGTTCACGCATAAGATGCCGATGGATGCCAGCTACATAAGCACAGCATTAACTGCATATGGACAAGCATTTCCACAAGATAGTGAGAAGCAGATTGCTGAAATCATCGTACAAAAATATTTGGCAAGCTACCTACAGTTGAGTTATACACCTTATTACGATTACCGTCGTACGGGATATCCAACATGGAAGATTAATGCGAGTTCAAGTATGAATTCGGAAGCACCGACAAAGATTCCTGTGCGTTGGAAATATAAGGATAGAGAATACAATTACAATTCGGAAAATGTCAAAGAGGCGGTTCAAAGACAATTTAACGGTATTGATGATCCGAATCAATTGATATGGGTTTTGAAATAGCGTGCTAAATAAAAATAATCGTCCCCGCAAGTGAGATCAATCGTTTGCGGGGATTGTTTGTTAAAAACGTTACATAAAAAAAGACCGCGAATAGATATATTCGTTGTAACCATTGAAATTATAAGAGAGAGAACAAATTTATTTATGGATAGCAGAAGAGATTTTATCAAGAAGGCTTCATTGTTAGCCGGAGTTTTTGGTTTGCAAAGTGCCATGCCAGATGCGATACAACGCGCATTGGCGATTGAACCGATAACTGGAAGTACCTTTTTAGATGCCGAGCATATTGTCTTATTAATGCAAGAGAATCGTTCTTTTGATCATAGTTTTGGAACGCTTCGTGGGGTTCGGGGATTTAATGATCCACGGGCGATTAAATTACCTAATGGCAATCCGGTATGGCTGCAGTCTTCGGCCAGTGGAAAGACCTATTCACCGTTCCGACTGGATATCAAAAACTCAAATGCTGCCTGGACCGGAAATTTACCACATTCCTGGGAAAACCAGATGGCAGCCCGAAATCAGGGAAAACATGATAATTGGATCGAAGCAAAGCGTCCAGGCGGGAAGGTCCTGAAAGAGATTCCTTTGACCATGGGGTATTATACACGTGAGGATATTCCATTTTATTATGCATTGGCTGATGCCTTTACCATCTGCGACCAGCACTTCTGTTCATCTATTACGGGTACAACAACCAATAGACATTTCTTCTGGACTGGAACCTGTGTGCCACATAAAGGGGCGAAGCCATTGGTGCGGAATTCAGATATTTATTTTAATCGTTGGGCACATTGGAAAACTTTTCCTGAGCGACTGGAAGAAGCGGGAATCTCCTGGAAAGTCTATCAAAATGAAGTCAGTATTGAAAGTGGCTTAGACGGTGAGGATCTGTTAGGCAATTTCACGGACAACAATTTGGAATGGTTTGCACAATATCATATTGAATTCAAGAAAAGCCATCTTGATTTTATGCGTAAACGCGTGACAGAATTACCCGCGGAAATTCAGGAACTAGAAAAAGCATTGGCGAATAATAATACTGAGAGTGTACAGAAAACGCAAAATAAACTCAAGCAAAAGCAGGAGCAGCTGAATAGCTACCAAAAACATTTGGCACGTCTTACGGATCGTGCTTTTCAGCAGCTTCCTAAAGAACAGCGTGCTTTACATGAACGCGCTTTTCAAACGAATGAAGGTGATTCTTTCTATCGTGAGACAAGCGTGGTGACGCATGAGGGTGAAAAGATTACAGTTCCTAAGGGAGATGTTTTACACCAATTTAGACATGATGTGAAATCTGGGAAGTTGCCTGCTGTGTCGTGGCTTGTGGCGCCACAAAGCTTCTCAGATCATCCGAGTGCACCCATGTATGGAGCTTGGTATGTATCGGAACTTTTGAATATTCTGACAGAAAATCCTGAAATCTGGAAGAAGACTATTTTTATTCTGAACTATGATGAGAATGATGGTTATTTTGATCATATCCCTCCTTTTGTAGCGCCTAACCCAGCAGATAGCCATTCAGGAAAGACTTCGCCGGAATTGGATTATAGCGGTGAATATGTGAGTTTAGCACAGGAGCTTGCCGACGGCGAAGAAAAAGATAATGCAACGGAAGGCCCAGTGGGGCTTGGTTACCGTGTACCTCTGATTGTTGCATCACCTTGGTCAAAAGGCGGTTGGGTCAACTCGGAGATTTGCGATATCACGTCGACGATTCAGTTTATGGAGCATTTCTTTGAGAAAAAGTTGGGCAAACAAGTGAAAGAGGAGAATATCAGCTCGTGGCGCCGGGCCATTACTGGTGATTTGACATCGGTATTTCGGAAAGCTGAGGGAGCGAATGTTGTTGATTTACCATTCCTTGATCGGAATCAGCAGATTTATGCGATTGATCAAGCGAAATCGAAACCGCTACCTAATAATTTTCATGTTTGGTCGAAAGAGGATGCCGCAGGATTGCGGTCTAAAGGTCATTCCACTTTACTGGCAAGACAGGAGAAAGGTCAGAAAAACTCCAGCGCGTTGGCTTACGAGCTTTATGTCAAAGACTCTTTTGCTAAGGAACACAATCAGATTCATCTGACACTAGAAGTTGGCAATAAGGTATTTGGTAGTAAATCGCTCAGTAGTCCTTTTAATGTCTATAGTGGACCGAGTTATAAGGAAGGCGTGAAATTTTGGCCGTTTGCAGTTATCGCAGGTCAGGAACTAAGTTTTGACTGGAACTTGGCGGACTTTAAAGATCACCATTACGATTTGACTGTGTACGGGCCTAATGGTTTTATGCGTGGATTTCAAGGACGGGAGGAACCCTTATCTGTTCGAGCGACCTATGAAATCGGGAAGAAAGGTTTGTTGACGGGTAATCTTATTTTGGAGGTTCGTAATCACGGGGAAAAATCAATGCGTGTACATGTAGAAGATAATGCTTACAGCACCTGGAAAAAATCTATTGTACTTGCGGCAGGGAAATCTACGAAGTGGGTTGTGGAATCTCATAAAACCCATGGTTGGTATGATGTGACGCTGCACGTGGAGGGAACCAAATTTGTACGCCAGTTTGCGGGGCGTGTGGAAACGGGTAATCATTCGAAAACTGACCCTCAGTTGGGATAATAAGCTAACGATTCATTGATAAATGGTATCTGTTGGCGGTACTTCTTTAACTATGCGATCCTAGTTCTTCGTTGGACTAGGATCTTTTTTGTACCGGTATCGGAAGTCAATCATTTGTTTGTTATGATGAATTTAGTTAAATTCATCATACACTTTGACTTACCGGAAATTTTAACCATGATTAGACTTTTTTTATTCGCTGCATTGTTCTTATTGCAGACTACACTAAGTGTGGCTCAAAAGAACTTAAAGATAATGATCATCTTTGCGCATCCCGATGAAGGCGAGAAATATACGGGCGGTATTGCTGCTTTGTATACAAAAATGGGGCATCAAGTAAAATTTATGTCGCTAACAAACGGAGATGCGGACCATTATGCGATGAATCCAGTTGAATTAACTAAGATGCGTTATCAGGAGGCTATGGAGTCTAAACGAATATTGGCATTAGATGCTTATGAAGTACTGGATTATCATGATAAATATCTGAAAAATACAAAAGAGGCGCAGGAGAAGGTTATTAAGCGTATTCAAGATTGGCAGGCCGATGTTGTATTTACATATTATCCTGCGGAAGGAGGGCATATAGATAATATGACCGCCGGTTATATTGTTCGTGATGCAGCACCCAACCTACAGATGAAGAAAAAGCCTGTCTTTGTATATGTTCGTGACTACCACACCATCAAATTTTCATATATACCTGATTTTGCTGTTGCCATTGATCCTGTTTGGCCGGTTAAACTAGCCGCTTTAGGGGCTCATCGATCTCAGCTTGCGGATGTTATTCCCCATAGTATGGGGATTTTGGATGAAGTTAGGGCAGATCCTGAGAAACAGAAGAAAATAATCTATGACAATGCATATCCATTCAGTAATGTTACCGACATTAATCGACCAGCGCTGCTCAAGTGGTATGGAAAGGATAGTGCCGGGATAAAGTATATTGAATCCTATGAAATTGCTGAATTTGGACGTCAACTCGAGGAGAAGGAGATGCCTCTATTTTTTCCAATGCTGTCTCAAAGATGAAGATTATTGCTACTTGAAAGATGCTTTGTTTTAAGAAAGGCCATCCTTGGATGGCCTTTCTTTAGGTAAATGTATGGCTGGATTTTCCTATTTTTTACTCCATTCTTCGAGTAGTGCCTTCAATTTAGGGTCGCTTGGTCTCGGACTGTCGGCTGAGATCAGGTTGCCAGATTTGTCGATGAGGATATAACGTGGAATCGAGTTGACTTTATAGGCGTCTGATAGGGTATTTCCAGATCCTGCGTGTAATTGGATACCTTTTAAGTTTTTTTCCTTTACATAAGCCTCCCATTTGGGTTTATCTTGATCAACGGAAACTCCAACAAAAGCAACTGATTTGTTTTTGAATTCCTCGTTCAATTTTTCCCAATGTGGTTCTTCTGCACGACAGGGACCACACCAGGTTGCCCACATATCGATTAAAACAACTTTACCTTTTAGGTCCGCAAGACTAACTTTTTGACCGCTGATATTCGGATAGCTAAACTGAAATGCAGGTACACCAGTTTTTGTCTCTACAAGCTTAGCTTCAACAATCTTTGCACGTTCAATCTGCTCAGGTAAAGTAAAGTATTTTCTATAGGTATTATTCATTTCCTGAAAGTCGCTGTAAGAGCGTGCTCCTTCGAGACGTTGTAGCACATATTGTCCTTTAAGCACATCGGGACCTATCGCAGCAACCTGTTGATCAAATGTCGGTTTCGTTGCCAAGTCTAACTTCCTGTACACCATATTACTCATGAAACGATCTCCGTAGGGAAATTTAAGAAGCTCAGTTGTGAGAAAGCGATCTGCATTAAATTGCGTATAATAATCGCTCATTTCCTCTTTGCTCGGGTGTGCCGTACGGGGCATGTATAAATAGGAGATGGCATAATACGCAAAATCGTAATCTACTATTTCAGGGAAAAATTTATCGAAGTTTGTGTTTCCGGTTTTAACGACTTTTTTGATACCATCGAGTTTTCCTTTGAATTGTTCCACCTCAGGAAAGAAATCTACATAGGTACTCATACCTCCCGGTGTTGTTCCTTTATCATGGAAACTTTTTGAAAGTTTGTCCCAGTGATAAAGCGCCTCATTTTCGGGACTATTCTTGCCAATAAGTTCATATTCACTCGGTGTCAATTTTAGATTAAGTTCCTCACTGCCTTTGAAATAGAAGCGGAACAATCCCTGTTGATTTTGCGCGGTTCCGCTACCAATCGAATATAAGCCTTCATACTCTGGTGTGAAACGGAATCCAAATCGGCCAGCAGCATCCGGAATAGCTGTTGCAATTTCTTTTAGCCGTCCATTGAGTACTTTGAATAGGCCTACACGTTTTACTTTAATAGGATCTGTTGTTCCGGTAACATTGCTCGGTTGTTGTGCTAACACAACAATCGATGAAACGAATGTCGTCAATAATAAAATGGTTTTTCTGATCATGATTGAATTGGTTTAACTAAGTGTAAATGGAATAATTTTCTTGATATCTTTCGCTTGAAATAAATCTGGATTCTTTTTGTCTATGGCATCTTTCAAGGCAAGTATTTCTTTTTTTAGTGTGGAATGGTTGGAGCTAGACAGATCAGCGTTTAAGAGTGTTTGCACAGATTTTTTCGCGTTTTTAAAGTCTTTTAGATAGTAATAAAGTAAGGTCAAGCGGTAGTTGTCGATGACATCTAGTTGCCCTATACTTTGCTGTTGCTGGTATTCGGCTAATATTTTATTTAGTATTTTAGGCTCCTTTGCTTGGTCTATGATGACTTGTCCTAATGCATTGCTTCTAAGATCCCAAGTTGTGTAAAGATTGAATTGCGTGATCAATTTCAAATAGGTATCGGCATCTTTGGAGCTTGCGTAATAATTGGAGATAAACGCGGGTAAAAAGGTATCCCATAATTTGTCATTAAAAGTTGGACGAATATAAGTGAGCATACTTTCTAAGCTGTCCAGCTGTTGCGCAGAACCATATTGTTTGCTTTTCTTTGATGCCATTGCTGAAATTTTATTCCGAAGTAGATTACTACCGTACATCTTGATGAGTTGAGGTAGGTGTGTGTAAACCCAATCGTTGTATTTCGGGAATGAGGTAACGCTATTGGCTAAAAATGCTGTTTCGCTGAAAAGGTCTTTTTGTTGATCCAAATAGCCTTCTAATTCTGCAAAATCATGCTTCTCACCGGTCTTGATAAACCGCTCACTATAGGCCGCTGGATAGTTATTGTCCAGACTATTATTAAAGGCTAGAAATAATTCGGATTTGCTGCGTTGAACGGCTTCTTTTAACAAGGGGACAAATCGGTCTACCCCAAAGAACCCTGATTCGGTCAATAGCGTTTTTCCATCTGGATTTACAATAACATAAGTTGGGAAACCGGGGGCACCGTATTTTCGGGCCAGCCTTTTGCCGTCCATCTCCTTCATCACGTCGGTTTTGTAGAGAATATAATTGGCTTTGAGTTCACTGACCACAGCAGGGTCTGGGAACACTTGTTTATCCATTTCCGCACAGGGCATACATCCGACAAAGTAAAGGTCAATAAGGATAAGTTTGTTCTCTTTTTTTGCCAGCGCTTGACATTCGGCATAAGTTCCTTGAACTATTTTTTCCTGCGCATGCAACAGGCATGACAAGAGCAGACCACAACAGGTTGTGACCATATAAAAGATATTTTTTTTCATCTAATCTGTGTTTTGAGCGATTGTATATTTAGGGCCTCTCAGTTGTTAAATTGTAATCGTTTTATTGTCTGCAACTGTAATGACAATGGGCTGTTCCTTTGCTTTTAGTCTTATTTCTTCAATCAGCATCGGTTTTTTCTTCAGTTGATCTTCGGAGTAATTGTCGATCCTTTGAATTATGGTCCCTGCTTTTAAACCATCGGGATTTTCAAGAGCACCTATTATTCCTAAAGCTTTCAGTCGACCAACATTGTCCCATCCAAATTGATAGTTTTTTACCAGAAAGTCTTGCGGGGCGGTATGTAGCTTATTCGGTGAAAAATGGACCTCATTATCTGCTAAATTGATTGTGATATTGTATCTGCTGAGGAGTCGGACACCTATGGATCCGTCAAATCCTGGCTTCCATTGCTCGTTTGCGGAACTACCTCCCATTAATGTAATGGGTAAACCTTTTACGGCCGGTAGTGGTGAAATAGCAAATTGATAACTGTTACCGGAGAAGGTCGGTGAAGAGACGCCCATGCTTACGGTTGCTGCCTGAGCTTCGGGTTTAAATCCACTAACAAGTAACTTATTTTGGCGTACAAAAGGACGGAAACAGATGAGGTCATAGGATGCTCCGGTATCGAATACAAAATGTCCTGTATACGTTTTGCCTTGTATGATTTCAAGTTGGCCGGGAAGAATCATTAGTCCCGCGGGCAGTGTAATCGGAACGATAGTTCCTTTGTCTTTATATTGAAAATCTCCAAAATCATACAGCGAAATTAAGTTTTTGTCGTAATCGATGTAGGTAATAAATTGACGAATCAATGTATTACCAATGATACCATCACCTTCTTTACCCATTTCTGGGAATATCGCAATACCCTGTCCGTTTAATTTTAAAGTATCTAATAGAATGCTGTTATTGTCCGATACTTGAATTTTGGTATTGCCACCAACCACAGAAGCATTATTCTCTCTTGTGACCTTTAGGCCAATAGCATCGGCTAATTGTTGATTTACAGCCATGCCGTCTGCTCCAGTATCAAACAATAGTCGTAATGGTTTTTCGTATCCGTTGATTTTGACCTGGAGATAAATGGAGCCGTTCTTGTTTTCGAAGGGGATAATAGCACGTAATTGTGCTTTTTCCTTACGTTGCATACCATAGAGTTGGTCAAATAGGGAATGGCGTACTAACTTGCCTGATTTATCGAGAAACGCTTCTGTATTATGCTGTTTATCGGCCCCAGATGTGATGTTCAATTGCAAGGTAGTTCCCTTTGCTGTTTTCTTTTCTGTTATAACTTCAATTCTTGAAACCGGATAATTTTTTATAATCTGGTTTAAGCGAAATTTGGCACCAGCATCTGTATGTCCGGCGATAGAGAAGTTGGAGGCCAATTCTCCAGCTATGAAAGCAGTGTCTTTCTGCTGGAAAGTTTGGAAAAGGGTTTTAGTAAAGGAAGTCCCGGATTGCGCGTGACAATAGAATCCTGTCAACGCATATAATCCAAGCAAAAATGACCTTTTAATTTGTAGATATTGCATAAAATCGCTTATAATCTCTATCATGCCCCTATGCCCATCGGCTTGAAGGATGATTTAATGTGTTTAGTGTAATACAATGGTTATTGACTTATCGATCAAGCTCGTAATCCATTTCGGACTCAAGCTTGTTGAAATTCATACTATCCCCTAGATCAGTTAAGGATGGGAATAGTATGAAGAAAAATATATTTTGACTTTTAGCGTTCTCTATAAGTTAAGCTTTTGATTCGGCCAAAACCTGTATATGATTTATCCAGCACAATATTTGCATTTAGCCCTGGAACGTTATAAATGTTTAAGCTCCCTTCGGTACCATCTGCTTTGCTAGGGTTATAAAAGCCTACCATGAGTTTATTCCCACTAGTATATTTTGTGGTATTCTTGAATTCATAGAAATTCAAATAGCTGACTTTTTTATCCCCTAGGTCCACCATTAGTTTGGAAGTTTTATAGGTCATGTCGTATTCATAAATTTTACCTCCAGCACTGTAAAACAGGTATCCAAATTCAGGATTGAATGCAAAGAATTCTGCTTTATCGATGTCTGTGCCGGTAATTTCATTATAGTAAGTCTGTGCCGTGCTGACAGCGTTGAACCTTGCAAGATGTTTTTTTGACCCATTGGGTTCTTTTAGGATAGCGAAGATCTCACCACCATTGTAGGCCATCCAACGCATGTATACCATATCCAGTCCTGTTTTAAAACTAAATAACTTGAGATCCTTGTCCGGGTCGATAAGTGTAGTACAAGTTGATGCAGTAGATACATGGCGCACAAATCTTCGATTGGTCTTATCATATAATGTAACTGGATTGGAAACATCCGTATGTCGTCCACCTATGAAAGGAGCTACCTCAAAACTTTTTTCTTCAGCTGCGATGTAATTAATAGGGGATGAGTAGAATATATTCATGGCCCGATCATAAAAGTAGGCGTTTCCGCCACCTATTAAATAGGAAGATGAACCATTTCTTTGTTGGATGACGTCGGCATAAAATCCTGTTGGAATTGTGCCAATCATTTCATAAGATAGTCCCATGGTATTTGTCCATTTAAAGGTATTGGGATCTACCTTTGTTGTGCCGGTGGTCGTTCCAAAATATAACCCATAACTGATCTTGTCTGGGCCGAGTAGTAATCCTGTCGAGTAGGTGTAGGTCATAATGGGTTTGCCTGTTAATTTTAGCTCAGATCCGGTATAAGCTAAAACGTCATTGTACAGATCGAAAGTATTGTTGGCATTCAATACGAGCATATCAACTCTGGCATTCCCATTGGCCTCGTTCATCATAATCCAACCTTCATTGATTTCGTTAACCACTTTAAGTTTGAACGGACGTGTATATTTTATTCCGGTCTGTTTGTCTGTGACAGAAAAATAGGCTTGATAGGTTCCTGCAACGAGATTCATTTTAATATTCAAATCTTTTTCTTCACTTAACGCGAATATCGCCTGTCCTCCTAGACCATTGGAACCAATATAAGTCCATTGATATTGATAATTATCTTCAACAAATTTGTTGTCTTGTGAAAATCTTATTTTGGGAGTTAATAGAAGGTCTTTACCGACAAGGGCTGTTACTTCATTGGGCAGTTCTGTAATCGTATCCAATTCATTTATTTGAGAATAATTATAATTTCCAAGATCTTTTTTACAGCTTCCTAAGAATATACATGTCATCAGGAGACTAATAATTGAATATGAGATATTTCTTTTCATTTTTTTCCATTTTAAGTTAGTAGGCTATTGCGCGGCGCTTCCCATGTTCATCGGTTGGCCGTCTTCGTCTAAGATGAGGTTGCCAGCCGCTTTCTGCTCATTTAGATACCGTTGCATAAATTTACCATAAGCCAATGTTTCAGCAATTGAGATATTGGTATCCATATATTGTGGGTCGACATTAAGGACTTCAACCATTAAGTTGAGTTTTTTACGGGAAAAGGTTCCGAGATAGAAGTCCAGCCAGCGGGTTGGCTTTTTTATTATATCATTGATAAACCATCGATAATTAATAAAATTCAATCTTTGACTTGTAGTCTGGTTCGTAATTTTATACTGCATATCGACCGAAAAATTTTCATTTTCAATTAAGTCGAAGCTGAGTAGAAAATTTTGATCTTTCATGTCAGGAGTTCTCATAAATCTGAGCCATATGGTATCACGAAGTTGATTCTTATTGATCGAAAAATCTTTGTTGATGATTTCGTAGTGTTTACCCTCGATGGCAGTAGATGATGAATTTGGGACTATTTTATATGGTCGATCGTTATCTACGGTATTTCCTATTGTTGCAATGACCATATGCACAAGCGAATCGACTGTTGTCCCTTTAGTCAGGCTGAAAGAGATCACTGTAGAATCTTTAAGAACCTCTGAAGAATAGGCGAGCGGCCGTGCAGTTTCATTAAAATAAACGGTAGGTTTTCCTTCATATTTGTGGAGCTCTTTTTCACATGAAAAGAGGCAAGTAATAGTTGCGCAAGCTAGGAATAGATAGTGTATATTTTTCATGGGTAGCATTTTATTGTCTATAAATAGATTCAGAGTCTGGGAGAGGAACGTTGTAGTTTATCGTTACGTTGCCACTTGTTGCTGAGCCATTGGCCACGGAGGTTACGTTTCTTCGCTTGTAGTAATAAAAAAGCTGTCCTTCTCCGAATAAATCCTTTTGATACTCTTTTTGTAGCTCGGTCGAAATGTTTACCGTTGTTGCCAAAGGTAATAAGCCGCGGTTGGCGCGGACTATATTGAGCAGAGCTATTCCGTCGGCAGTATTGGGCTCACATTCGGCTGCGATATAATATATTTCGCTTATTTTGAGCAGAGGAATGCTGAAACGAAAAGTTTTGGTCTTGTCGACGATATCTGCGTATTTAAGAAAAGTTTTATATGGTTTTGATCCATTGGAAGGCATCTGCCAGTTTAAATTGTATCGATAATCATTTTCATTATTTTCGTATACGGTTGCTAAGCGACTTGGCGTTGGAGCCAATATTTGCCTTTCACTAATGGAAGGATCGAACCAGGTTAGATAACGATTGTATAGTTGGGAGTTCATCACGCCAAACAGCATTTCTGTTGAAAATACGCGATCGGGATTTTGTTTTTCAACTAGAGCATTGGCGGAAGTCGTCCATGGAAACTTGTCGCTTGCAGCGATCACCTCTTTAGCTGTAGTTAATGCGTTGGTTTTATCGCCACGATATAGATATACTCGTGCTTTGATGCCTTTTATGGCATAAAAATTAAACCGATAATTTCTGTTATTGCTAAGAAAGTCAACCAAGTCTTCTGGATTGGCTATATTTACACCGGTGGTGATAATAGGGTCGTTTTGAAGTAAAGTTTCAGCGATGTTTAAATCTGATATTACATTGTCCATAAACTCATTGGCAGGCAATAAAGGATTTACTTCAGTTTTACTGTTTTTATAATAAGGCAAACTTTGCTTGGTAGAATCTACCGTTGAATATCGGGGGCCATATAAACGTAATAGATCAAAATGCAGGAATGCGCGCATGGCAATTGCTTCTCCGCGATAACCATTTTCTGTGGATTGATCAAGCACGCCTTTGTATTTATCAAGGTTTTCCAAGAAGACATTAATATTCAGGATCGTTGCATATGCAGTAGACCAGATAGCTTCCATTCGGTCAACAGTTGGTTTATCTTTATATGCGTAAGTTGAAATCTTATATTGATTGTGCTCTGAACTGATATTATAGCGCTGACCAAGAATTTCGATTGTAGAAAGCGTCAGGTTATCTCCATATAATTGGCTTGCCGCAAGATCTAAATAGATGCCATTGAGCACGGATCTAATACCGTTTTTGGAGCTATATAGCTGCGATTCTGAGACTTTGTCTTCCGGTTGAACATCTAAAAATTTTTTACAGGAGAAAAACGTTACCGTTGTCAACAGAATTAGGAGTATTTTAATAGTGCGTTTCATAAGTCAATAATTAAAATGATGCTCTGAAAGAGAAGGCGAATGTTCTAGCATAAGGGTAGGATATACCGCGTTCTCTTCTGACGGTGGAAAAATAAAGGAAGTCATTGGCCATCAAGTTGACAGATAGTGATTTTAGTTTCATGCTCTGTAGCCAAGGACCTTTGTCAAAGAGATAACCGATGTTTAAGGTTTCACTGCTGAGCGTGTTTAAGGATTGGACAAATCGCGACGATATCGGTGTAGTTGTCGTTTGGGAGATTGCTTTAAATTGTGCAATATCTCCTGGTTGTTGCCATCGGTCATATAGTGCTCGTTTGTCCTGGTTATTTACAATGTTGGTGAAGTTAATATTCTCCACTTTGTCAAATAATGCTGTATTGAAGATATCGCCGCCTAATCTATAACGCAGGCCTATTCCAAATGTAAATCCTTTAATTCGAAGATTTGTAGAGATTACCCCTTCTACTTTAGGGGCTGAATTCCCGACATTAGCGACATCAGCAGCGCTATAATCAAAAGTATATTGTCCATCTTTCGTCAAAAAAACTTCTTTTCCCGTAGTTGGATCAATTCCCAAAGATTTGGTCGCCCAAATGGCCTCAGCACTATTCCCATCTATATATCTGATTAGGGATTTCGATGTTTCCTGCTGTTTGTTGAGGGTTCTCAGGATGTCGCCAAATCCGCCGTATTGGCTTTTGTAACTTGCTGCTGTGACACCAATATTCCAGGTAATACCTTTTTCAAGATTATAAACCGGATATATTGTCAGCTTAGTCTCTAATCCTTTATAAGTCAGGCTACCTATATTATAGGGATAGGAAAATACACCTGTTGAGGATGGTAAGTCTACCGGAACGATTAATGGATCTGTTTTCTTGTTATAGGCATTGATATAACCTGTAAAACGATTGTTGAATAGGCTGAAATCTAGGGAAGTGCTGATCTGTTGTGTCTTTTGGGGTTCTAAATTGGGATTCCCCAACATATTAAGTGTTACCCCCTGGCCGAATTGATTGTAATTAGCACTTGTATAGTTGTATAGCGAAATTGAGCTGATATTAGCAAAGTTCTGATTGCCTGTTATACCCACATTTCCTGTTAGTCGTAAAGAGTTTATCCAAGGCATTCTTTTGGCAAATGATTCTTTATGAATATTCCAACCTAGACCTACGGCATAATATGGAGAGAATTGCTTATTACTTCCATAAGCCGTTGATCCATCAAGTCTGTACACGATATCAAATAGGTAGCGGTTATCATAAGAATAATTTGCGCTTAGGGTTGTATTGACCGTACGATATGTGCTACTCGATGCTAGTGGAGCGCCATCGAGTAAATAACTATAGGCAAAACGTGGATTGCCCGTGTTTCCTGCAGGAAATCCTTCAGCGATAGTTTGATAGGCATCGTTTTTGTTTTCCGCGATTGTATTGCGCCAGTTGGCATTTAATTGATGCTTCTGTGCGAAGGCTTTATAAAAGGTCAACATAAAATTTCCTTGATAGGAAAAATTGTTATTTCGACTGTCCGTATATCTTCCTTTCCGTAAGGTTGGTGTTTCAAAGAAATCGCTCATCTCGGGCGATTTATAGATTTTTCCTTCTGTTGTCCCTTTTGTTATTTGTAGCGCGGCATTCGCTCTTAGATAACTGGTAATGTCATAGTTGGCATTAAAGTTATTCTGTACCTCCAAGTTTTTGGATTTATTATATTGCGGTAGCATGGCATCATATAATGGGTTGGAAATATAGAAACCGACGGAAGAGTTGGATTTTCGACTAATTTCCAAAAAGGGGTTTTCCCAATTTTTTTCATAATATGGATTTGTATTTACCCAGGTAGAAAATAAGCCGTATTGTGATTCGGTTGTCTTGTTGCCTCTGATGTAGGTAATATTGTTGATATTTACTTTGTTTTTTCGATACGTTAGGTTGATACTACCGCTATAACTATCCCTACCTGATCCAATCATCGCTCCTTTTCCTGTCCGATAGTTTAAGCCCAGGTTGTAGATAAAAGTTTCGTCGCCACCTGCGGCATTAATTGAGTTGTTAGTCGAAAAGCCATTTTGTAGCGGTTCGCTTAACCAGTAACTATTAACTCCCTTTTTTACAAATTTGAGGTGTTGATTGTACAGGCTATCGAGATAGATTTGATGTGTTGGGCTTACTGATGAGTTGTAACGTCCGGAGAGCCTCTCAAATTCCAATTTTTCAGTCGCATTCATCATATTGTATGCGGACAAATCGGGCATTTCGAATCTAAAATCTTGTGTGTACGTAAACTGTAATTCACCAGGTTTGGGTTTTACAGTCTCTATAACAACAACTCCGTTAGATGCCTGTGAACCATATAACGCTGTTGATGCAGCATCTTTCAATATGGTTACTGATGCGACGCGATTCATGTCTAGATCAACAATAGTCTGTATTGTCGTTGGAAATCCATCTAATACAAATAGTGGCTGATTGGGATCAGCCCCGAACTGGTCCGTTAGCGTGGAACTAGGGATACTACTCTTGCCGCGAACTTCGATCACCGGCATGACATTGGGATTTGATCCTGCCAAATTATTCTCAATTTGCAAAAAAGAAGGATCCAATGTCTTCAAACTTTGAATAATATTGTTGTTGCTTACTGCTTTTAATTCAGCACCAGAGAATTTTGTGGTCGTACCTGTAAAGCTGTCTTTATTTCTATTGATTCCCGTTCCTGTAACTACGACTTCTTCGATCATGTTGTCCTTCTTGCGAAGTTTGATAAACATTCCATTGATAGACAAGGTTGCTTTAATTTCCTGATTTTCGTAGCCAATGAAGGAGACAACGAGCATTTCATTTATTGAAATGATAGGTAGATGGAATACTCCATCTGTATTGGTTTTAACTGATTTCCTATCGTCATTTTTTTGGCGTATGGATGCTCCTTCAATTGGTTTTCCGTTTTCATCAAGTACCTTTCCAGTAATGTACTGTTGCCGGATTTGGCTCACATTGCTGTTATTCGAGCTCTTTTTTGGCGCTGGTTTAATCACCACCGTCATATTAACAACCTCATAATCCAAACCATTTGGTTTAAGAATGGCATCTAAAGCTTGCTGAAGGGAGCTATTTTCGAGTCTAACACCCGTATCCTTAATTTTTTCGAGAATGACGTCTTTATAGAAAAAACTATAGCCAGACTGTTTTTCCAGTTGCTGGAAAACTTGCTTGATAGACAACTGATTTGAATTGATAGAGATGCGCTGCGCATTGGTAGTTCCGTGGAGCTGCATCAGGCTGATGGTCAAAAGCGCCGAAACAAGGTGAAAACGCAGTTTGTCTTTTCGGTTAAATACGGTGGGTAATTTGCTGTCATTACTGCTCTCCACAATAGCCCGAGGCCAGGTGATGGCATCGGAGTTTGCTGGAATTTGGACATGGTTATCCCATGGGACCGAAGGTTTGGCCTTCCTGTTGTTTTGCATTAGGTTAATGTTTTATAAGTTCAGTATTAATAATTTAGTTTTTCAGTAGGATTGTTTTTTGTTGATTTTTATTCTGTACGATGTCGAAATTCAATCCAGCAGTTTGGAGGACGGTTAGGATTTCCTGCAAATTCATCTGATTATTGATTTTTCCACTGAATCGTTCGTTTATTTCCGAGTCGTCAAGACGGACGTTGAGATCGTACCATCTTGCCAACTGTTGCATGATTTCATTTGCTGTGGCATTATGGAAGGTAAAATAACCTTCACGCCAGGTTATATACTCGGCGGCATCCACATTTTTCTTACTGAGCGCAGTGCCTTTAAAATTCGCTTGCTGGTTGGGGGTCAAGAGTATTTTCTGCTGCTGATGTTGTACTTCAACTTTACCTTCAACAAGTGTTGTCTGCGTCGTAAGATCATTATCATAGGCATTGATATTGAAATGTGTACCCAAAACTTTGACTTGTTGATCGGTTGTTTTTACAATGAACGGTTGTTCCGGATTTTTGCTAACTTCAAAATAGGCTTCACCATGTAATTCAACTAAACGCTCTGGGCCTATGAATTTCGAGGGGTAGCTCAAGGAGCTGTTCGCATTCATCCATACTTTGGTTCCATCGGGAAGTACAATTTTAAATAGTTGTCCCCGAGGTGTTGAAAGCGTATTTTGAACGATGTGATTTGCGTTGTCATTATAGACAAGTTCTCCGTTTTTGATTTCCTGAACGCCTTCAATAGCTTGGGTAGCTTTACCTTGGTTATTGAGTATGACGACTGCTCCATCTTCAAAAGTAAGCTGTACATTTTCCTGGACGGGGCGTATCATGGCTACTTGCGCAGGAGCTATTTTATCGAACACTGCATGCTGATAGTAGAAGTAGCCCATGGCAAAACCGAGCGCAATCGTAATCGAAGCCGCTATACGAATCCCATACCTATAGCCAATTGATTTAGGTTCAGGGAATGCCATACTATGATTTAGACGTTGTAGTATACGGTGCTGACTTGCTTGAATATCGTTATCCGTGGGCATGTTGTTTGACTCGGCTTCTTCAAACCATTTTTTCAAGGTATCGTATTCGGCTTTATTCTCAAAGCCCAATAGATAGTTTTTGATTAGTTTTTGCAGCGTATTAGGTACTTTCATCTAGTTAAATCTGTTTATTCATTAGTAAGCAGTCTCTTTAAGAGATTTATGTTGCCTTCGACTGTTTCAGCTATGATTGAGTTATCAGTGATATGCATTATCCTGTATCACTTGAATACATCATGATGACTTCACAGGTCGTTTGGTTAGCCTTGTATAGATATAGTCATCGAAAAAACTGAAAGCACCTACGCTAAAATGAAAAAAAATTAAAAAAATGAGAGAAAGGTGTGGAAGTCTTTGGTAACTAGGCGTAAACGTTTGAGAGCTTTGTTTATTTGATTCTCAACGGTACTTTTTGATAGGCCGTATTCTAGGGCTATCTGGTTGATGGATTTGTGGTTGATGCGGCTTTCATTGAAAATAATTCGGCAACGTTCAGGAAGATTTTGTATTTCTTCTTGAATGAGGTCCAATAGATAGCGGTAATGTAAGCGATCTTCGATTGGCGCATCATCGAGGATGATATCTACTTTATCGATATCCACCATATGCTGTTCGCTATTTTTATTGAAGTAGGAGAAGGTGAGGTAGCGTGCGCCAGTTTTGAGGTAGGATTCGATGTTATTGATTTCTTGCAATCTACTCCGGTTTTTCCAAATACTCAGGAATAGATCATGTAGAATGTCCTCTGTTACTTCTGTATTTTTAGTTTTGGGGTAAACATATTGGTAGATTGTTTTCCAGAAATGATTGTATAGTGCATCGAATGCAGTTCGGTCGCCTTCTGCGATTTGTTTCAGCCAAAGTGCAATTGTACTATCCATCTTTTAGTTCCCCAATTATGGTACAAATGTATCTAAAAAAAAGATAGTTAAAAAAGGTTAGACAGGGAACTGCTTGGGAAGCGTTTCCGTCTAACCTTTTCTGTTGTAATCTACGGGATCAAAAAATGCATGTAAGGAAATCCCAATTATTTACCTTACCAAGTATCGTCGCAATAGTTACAATTTTGTTGGTATTCTTGTTATTTGCTATATTCCTGTTCTGTAAAAGCGGTATAAAAATAGTCGATAGAAGCTTGTACAGGTTTGTAAACAGTCCTATACTTGACCGTGCTTGGACTTGCAATATTTTTTAAACTTGCAAAATCCTCATAGGGTGTAATACGCACAGTCGTGGAATCGCCGGAATTGTTACGATAGGTAACCTCTGTAAATTGCATTGGATAAAATGTGCCCTGTCTGGGCAAATTGTTCTCTCGTGCCAATACTAGGAAATGCTCGCTGGCGTTCGCTTTGTCAAATTTTGAAAATGAACGATTTACAAGGGTACGTATATAACTCTGACCGTAAATAAACTGACTCGAGGCAACAGATCGAGAGCTATCACCTTGACTGGTAAATGAATAAACGTTTGCCGTATATGTTGCTTCCGAAAGTGCATCTAAGGTGATAAGTTTGATTTTACCATGTTCGCTGCCTTCTATCGGATAATTTTTTACTTCTGCCGTAGGCGAGAGACTGCTCCTTAGATAGACTCTAACACTATTCACTTTGGGGTCTGTCGTTACCTTAAAACGTAGTATCCCTCGTTGGTTACCGGGGATAATAGATAGCGAATCTACGCGACCCGGATAGTAAATTTCCCCATTTTTTAGGTATTCCCCATAATAATAGTCTGATGGCTTGCAACTGTAGGTTAAAAGGACAGTGCCCAATACGATCAGCATATAATTCAATATCTTTTTCATAATTTATCAGTCTACGTATTTTCCATATAATTTCAACTCCGATATCGCAACTGTGAGGGCATTACCTAGAGGTTGTTCTCTAACGCCGTTCCATGTACAGTTTACTTTTATGCGGAAATATTTGAATCCGCTCGGGTTGTCCCAGTTTACTTCAAAATCTTCTCCCTTACGTGCATAATCTTGATCCTCACTATTTGCGTTAGTGCCAAAGGCTAGGCCGGATGGACGGACGCCTTCAAATGTTCCGAGTAATGTCCAAGAATCCCATGAACCATCTTGTGCAGGTGAATTACTGCCATAAAGTTCGAATTCTTTTGGGTGTGTAGCTTGAAACAATAGTCCATAATTGTCGTTTCGACCCCAAAGTTTGACCCGACTTACCTGTGCCTTTTTACGCGCATCCAACGTGAATTGGAATGGGATCGGAGCAGCCTTACCCCACCACTGCTTGTTTGTGATATAATATGGTGATCCTTCAATCCCATCAAATAGTGATACCTGCATTTCGGCACTTCCGCTTTGTGCATTGTAATTGCTGATGTAATCACCATTTCTATTCATATCGCTATAGGCCGTGATGCCATTATAGATCAGTAAATTGTTGATTTCATATTCTTCTTGTGGTGTTAAATTGCGACGAATGGTGTCTGATACGTTACCCCATTGATCGCGTATTACAATACCGTAGGTTGTTGCGATCGGTTGTTCTCCACGAACCCGAATAACACCTTCTTTGGATTTTGTATAGGTCTCGTTCAGGACATTCCAGCCGATCTCTTTGGTGGTCGGATTTTCACCATATTTGAATACGCTTAAAATGATATTTGCAGCATCTTTATTTTCAAATTTGAGGTTTACCCCACCAAATGTACTATAGAAAAAATCGTTAGATTTAAACGATTCGGCTAAGATGATATAATTGGGCTTTCCTGTCTTGATTTTAATGGTAACAGGATCGGATTCCACGTCACCAACTGAGACAGCAACAAGTTTAACTTCATGTTCACCTATCGCAGCATATCCTTGCACAGCAAGTTGGTTATCGTATATGCTGGCCTTGGTGACCATTTCTTTTCCATTTTCTAATGTATAGGTTGCCTTGACATAGCGCAAGTCTGCTGAAGTAGGTAAATCGTAGCTGATCTTTGCTCCGCCAGGAGCTTCTTCATAGGCAAGGTTCTTTAAGGTATTCGGTTTTTCTCCTTGTCTTGCTGCGGTAATGCCTATGTCTTCCTTGCAACTTGTCCATAGTAATGGAGCCATCAAAAGGATTGCTAGCATGATTGGAGCGGTTTTATTTATTAAATTTTTCATTATGCGATATTTGTAATTTAAATTACCATCCTGCACTTTGGACAAGATTTGGGTTACGTCTTCTTTCATTTAAGCTCAATGGCCAAAAGTAATCCCGATCCATAAATGACCGTGTATATAATAGTGTTGTCCGATAGTAAGAGCCTTCGGATGATTGATTGATATCCCATCCTAAAATTGGATTGTTTAGTTCTTTGACGGCATCTTTCCAACGGCGAAGATCCCAAAAGCGTACACCTTCCAAAGCAAACTCATTGGTACGTTCACGTTTGATAATTTCACGCAGTCCATCTTTGGTCGCAGGTTTATTTGGCGCAGAAGAGTAGTTTTGCCATGATTCAACGACACCTTTAAGGCCACTGCGCGTTCGGATAGCATCAATGTAGGAATAAGCCTCTGCTGAGGGTCCATTTGCTTCGTTTAATGCTTCTGCATAGTAAAGGTAAAGATTGGCTAAACGCATGATCGGATGGCCAAATACTCGCGCAGTATATGCATTACTTGCGCCAACTGTACTTCGATAATTATAATGTTTTTTTGAGGCATATCCTGTCCAATTGAATCGTGTGGGGTCCACTTTTCCCGAAGATCCCGAATATTTGAGATCAATATTGTAGGCATTTGCATCCGAACCGGCTTGCAACATAAATACACGTCCGGCATCAAACATTAAGGTGCCATAAAATCTATTTTCCCGATTTAGATTCATCCGGGCGGTTTGTTTCCCGGCGACCAAATCGTATTTATAAGCATCTGTGTTGGGAACTGTAATCAAATCGAATCTCGATGTATATGGATAAGTAATATCCTCCTCAATAGGGACGCCATTGTTTGAATAAAATTTTTCAACAATATTTATTGTTGCAGACATAAAGCCCAACAAGGTTCCCGATGTTGCATTGGCGGTATAGCGAGGTAGCATAAAATAACCTTGAATGGTTCCATTAGCGGTTGATTTTGTATCTAGCCATAATACTTCAGGGTTGTCGGTATTTTCGTTATATGCTTCTCGAATATTCATTTGAAACTGTGTACTCGCTTGAGGCGTGAATCCTCCAGTGGGCGTCCAGGTATGCAATTTCTTACCATGTTCAGTAGCAAAATCGATGGCTTCTTTACAAGCTTTTGCTGCCAATTGCCATTTTTCAGCTGAATAGGTATGATTAAATAACTCTTTCCCATCGCTGTTTTTAATAGAAGCTTCCGTACCAACATTTCCATTGAAAAGAGGACTGGCGGCATAAACCAATATCTCAGCCTTCATTGCTTTGGCGACGATTTTTGTAATGCGTCCTGTTTCACTGTTCACCGCAGTCACGTCATCCATTAAATTGGGGATGGATTCATCAATCATACCGATAACATAGTTGAAGCATTCATCTACACTATTTCGAGGCAACTGAGAAGATCCCGGGCTATCATAGATAGGGATATTCTTGTCTCGGATAGGTACTGGACCGTACTGTTTCATTAGGAGAAAGTGATAGTAGGCTTTCAAAAATTTGACTTCTGAGATCCACATCTGTTTCTCTTCGTCTGTCATATCCGGTACCGACATAATATTGTCGAGAAATGTATTGCAGTTTGTGATACCCACCCAAAGATTTGTTGCTCCATTGTTCCCATCCCAAGCATTTAATAGGGGGTTGTCGCCATTTTGGTTACCCAAAGCGATTCTCCAATTGAAGTACCCCGAATAGGTCGATTCGGAGTTTAACCAAAATTCATCTCCAGAGAGCCAGCCTGGGTTATTGGTCATCGAAAAGCTTTGTGGTAATTGACTATAGCAAGTCACTAAATAACGCTCGGCCATTGTACGCATTGCAAATGCTTGGTCGAGTACAGGTGCATTATCTGGAACAACATCCAGAAACTTATTACAGGAGGTCGAAAGACCTACGAACAACCCTAACGCGATTATACTTTTCTTAAATCTCATTTTCATAGTTTCTTATAAATTAGCATTGATACCAATGTTAAATACCCTTTGCAGCGGATAGTTTAGCGCATTACCACCCATTTCAGGATCCCATAATTTGAAAGAGCTAAATCGCAATAGATTTGTTGCACTGGCATAAATACGTAGGTTTTTGAATTTGTATCGTTGCGTTAGTTTTTTGTTGAATGTGTAGCCTAATTCGACTTGTTTTAACCGAAGCAGACTGCCATTACGCATCCAAAAAGTACTTTGAACCGTATTGTTGGCCATTGGCATTACGCTTAAACGAGGCCATGCTGCATAGATATTTTTATTGTCTTCGGACCAATAGTTATTTGCCCATTCTTGGAAGACAGCGTTGGGTGATGTTTCAACACCGAATGGAGCAATTCCTCGACTCAATGGACTGCTCGTATTATTCGTTGTTGGATTAATAAATAACGATGTTCTTCCAACTCCGCTAAAAAAGAACGAGCAGTCGAAACCTTTATAGCCAGTGCTTAAACCAAATCCATAATTTATTTCTGGAGTCGTAGGATAGCCAATTGGCATGCGGTCGTCGTCATTGATTAAACCATCTCGGTTAACGTCCAAGTATTTGATATCTCCACCACGGACTGTTGATCCGAATTCTTGGGCAGGACTATTATAGACTTCGTTGTCATCAATAAACAAGCGCTCCGCTATATAACCGAACTGATTGCTGACGGAAGTTCCTTGACGTTGACGGTACTCGTTTTTATACGCTGGCTCTTCGAAAAATGCATATTCCCCAGTTGCAAAAGTGAATGTTCCTCTACCTTGGAACCATAAATCACTGTTAACAGACTTATTGTAGACCAATTCTCCGTCAAATCCCTTACTCTTATATTTTCCGACATTGGCAAAAACAGAGGCGGTTAGACCATTGATTGAGGATAATGAACGTGCTTGAACGATATTGTCGCGTTCTTGCTGATAAAAATCACCTGTGAATGTTAATGCGCCTTTAAATAAGCTTAAGTCAATTCCTAAATTGGTTTGTTTGGAAATTTCCCATCTAATGTCGGGGTTGGCATACCGATTGACCACAATACCATTGACGGTTCTACGCCCTGACTCGGCAGGTAATCCAAAGGAATAACCATAGTCTGTGCTATTAAGATTGACATCCGAAAGATAGAAGAATCGAGTATCAAGTATCTGGTCATTCCCGAGAACACCACGAGTGAAGCGGAATTTTAAATTACTTACGACGTCCTTAATTGGTTCGAAAAACTGCTCATTGGAGACATTCCATGCTAAACCGAAGGAAGGGAAAAATCCCCAACGAAATTTGTCCGAAAACTTCTCCGAGCCATTATATCCAAAAGCAAATTGAGCGTGATAACGATTATCATAACCATAGGTGAAACTACCTGATAAGGACACATTTCTGTTGGGAAGCGTATTGATTAGGGAAATGTTATTGTCGACGGGTGTTTTGACATTATCCCGAATGGTGTTGATCAACATTCCAAATACATTATGTTTCTCATTAAAGGTCCGTTGATAGGAGAGCTGATTCTCCATATAGAAAACAGCAGATTGGGTTCTTTCTCCAGGAACAAAGTCGAGATATTCTGTTCCTGTTTCAGGATTGATCTCGCGAAAGAGCAAAGAGTTGTTTTTTGGATCGGTTCCTATTGGTTCATAATAAAACGGGTTGTACTGGCGTGATTGGGCAAAATAAGAATTTCTACTTAGGTTAAAGAGTCCTCTATAATTAAGACCTTCCAAAAGAATTGTTGAAAAATCTTGTTTTAATTCCAATTGTACCTGAATATCACTTCGCTTTCTTTCCGAGTATCCGCGCATAATCTGTGCGTAAGGGTTGGCATACTGTCCCTTATCGGCATTTCCGAAGAGTGGATGCTGAATATAGGACTGACTAGGACCAGCTTGATATACAGGGAGAAATAAAACAGGATTTGCACGAAGTGCAAGATTATAGGCCTCTGCTCCATTTGTCGGTGGACCACTGTAGTTTTGCAGATTGGCCACGGTGCGAACCATAGCGAATGTTGATTTGGTTAGGTTGATACCAATATTGCTCCGCAGGTTCATAACCTTGAAATTAACGTTATTGTTAAAGTTGTTCAAGGCATCCATTTTAAGTAGACCATTATCATTGGTAAAATTTCCACTCACGTTATAAGTAGCAATTTGTCCACCGCCAGATACACTTAAGTTGTAGTTTTGGGTTGTTGTGGTTTTCTTAGTGAGGGCATTCAGCCAATCTACTGCTGGGTAGGTGATAGGATCATCTCCAGCAGCGGTGCGTTCAATTTTATATTGCCCATAAGGTTCTACCCCCAAGGGGTCACGTGTTGTAACAGCCTCATTGTACATTTTCATCCAAGTGACAGGATCAGCAAATTTCAACGTTTGGGTAGGTGTTGATATTCGTTGTTCGGCTCTAAAGCTGATCGTTGCAGGTCCGTCACGTCCTACCTTTGTTGTCACGAGGACAACTCCGTTTGCTCCACGAGAGCCATACACGGCTGATGCGGTGGCATCACGTAATATCGAAAAGTTTTCGATGTCATCAACTGGAATACGTGCCAAATCATCCGCTGTTACCTCCATATTGTCAACAAGGATTAACGGCTTGTTATTTGTTCCAAAAGTACCTACACCTCTAATAAAGAAATCGGCATTATCACCTCCCGGCTCTCCGCTACGTTGAAATGAAACGACACCGGCAACTTTGCCTTGTAATGCTGCCGTAAGATTGCTTACCGGTGCACGTAATTCTTTGGGGCTAAGTGATGAAACGGAACCAATAAGGTCGCTCTTCTTGGAGCGTTGACCAAATGCTGTAACAACGACTTCGTCAATAGAACTTGATGCAGATTCTTTTAATATGATGTCAAATTTTGATTTTCCGTTAATAGCAACTTCCTGTGGGTCATATCCAACCATTGTGAAAATCAGGGTCGCATTAGCGGGTACTTTTAGTACAAAAGCTCCATTGATATCTGTTGCTGTACCAAGGCCTGATTTCCCTTTGATACTTACACTTACACCGGTAAGTTTTCTGCCTAAGGTGTCACTGACAGAACCTGTTACTTGAGTTTCTTGCTGTAGGTCTAAACTCTTATTGATTATTGGTTTGCTAATAATCTTGTTAAGGTCATCTCTCAGCGGTTCATTTTTTTTCTTAATGACAATTGTTTTGTCAAAGAAATCGTAAGTAAAATCTGCATTCCCCAATACAATTTTTAAAACCTGTGAAAATGGCTGGTTTTTTACATCGATAGAGATGTCTTTATTGGCAGATATTTCATTCTTTTTATAGAAGAAAGTATATCCACTTTGTTTCTCAAGATCTTTTAAAATAACTTGAAGACTTGCATTATGCTTTTTAAGCGTAATTTGCTGTGCATAGGTATGAGCATCCACTTGGGATAGTCCTATGCCGATCAATAAAGTGATTAAGTTGACCCTCATAAGAGATCTAGGTAATGGTCGCGCAAAAAAAGGTATTTGTTTTTCACGTTTAAGGCTTTTATTAGGCGTCATGCGATCGCCCAACAAACCTTCATGAAAATCCCTCTCCTTCTTCATGAACGGAGTTATTGAAAATTTCATTAAATTCGTTTGGTTTTAATGTATTAATAATTGAGATGTTATACGATGCTTTAATACCAATTACTACTACGGATTCTGCGCCAACAGGGTCCGTTTTTTATTGGTATATCAATAAGGATTTATGGTGGCAGTTTTGTGCTTTTCATAATTTTAGCAATTGGTTATGTAATGATTAATTTAATTCGGCTATTGTCACCCACCAAAGCTTTTGTATTGATATCTGCAAAATTGAGCAGCTCAATCAATTTGTTTAAACTTAGATTGCGGGGAATTGTGCCCGTGTATTGTTCTTTGCTTTTACTTCGTCTGTAGATAATGTCAATATTATACCAGCGGGCAATTTGTTGCATTACCTCTTCCGTGTTATTACCATTGAAATAAAACTGACCTTTTTTCCAACTTAATACTTCTTCAAGATCTATGTGGCGGGAATTTAGTGTGCCATGTTGCAGAGTAGCCTGCTCATTTGGTTTTAGGTAAAGATTGGATTGAGGTACATCTTGTGCTGAGACTACCACAGACCCTTCCTCTAGGGTTGTTTGTGTTCTATCTGTTTCAGGGTATGCGTTGACATTAAAGCGGGTTCCAAGAACTTCAATTTTCTGACCACGTGTTTTAACGATAAATTTGCTTTTATTGGTTGTTTTCTGTACATGAAAGTAGGCTTCACCCTGTAATTCAACTTCTCTGTTTCCATTATCAAAGGAGGTTGGGTAAGAGATTTTCGAATCAGCATTTAGTGTCACTAATGTGCCATCTGATAAGGTTAGGTCATAGGTGGCACCCTTCGGCGTATACATGCTATTTTTTTGTATACTTATTTGTCCTGTTTTAACATCATGATAGCTGATTTGTCCCTTACCATCCTTTTTTATAATGACATCGCCTGTTTGTATGCTTTGATTGAGCGAAAGATGTTCAAGATCTATTCGTTTACCATTTCCCAAGATAATGATTGCTCTTTCTTTACCGGGCGGGATTGATGCCAATTGCGCTGTGGTCGCTAAGATCTCGGACTTTGGCCAGAATTGTAAGGTCGAAAAACCTATCAGCAGTATACTTGCGGCGATTGCTATATACCTGACTGTACGAAACTGTATAATCTTTCTTGTCGGATTTTGTATTTCCTTGATAAGGCTCTTTTTTGTATTATTTTGAATATCCGCAAATTCAGTCTCAGAAATGCCATTTTCGGACTGTTTTTCAAACCAGTCGAGTAGTTCTTTTCTATCTTGAACAGTATCCTTCCTGTTCAAGAAGACGGAAATCAGCTTGTATATTTCGTTCATTTGATTCATAACAGGTTCCATTGGAATGGTCAGTTACTATACAAGTGTGTAAAATAAGGTGGAACCTCTAGTCGAAAATGAAAAAAAAAGTATTTTTTTTAAAATGGGTAAAATATCTATGAAAATGCCTGTTAAAAAGGGGCGGGTGTTGACTAGAAAAACAGTGTAAAATGAAATAAATGGCTTGTCGCTGCTCGAAGATGTTTGATTGCTTTATTAATGTGTTTTTCGACGGTAGACTCGCTGATATTAAGCTGTTGGGCAATAGCTTTGTTGCTCATGTAGAAGTCACGGCTCAATTTAAATACTTCTCGGCACTTTTCGGGAAGGTTCTCGACTTCTTTGGCGACAATATCGATGATATAACGATAATAGAGTTTATCTTCTATTGCAACGGTTTCATCTTCCAGTTCGAGCTCCTCAAATTCGAGAGATGATACCTTTAATTTTAAATTCTTACGATAATGAGCAAGGATGAGGTATCTACAGGAGCTAAATAGATAGGCCGGGAGAGATTCTATTTGTTCAATCATTTCCCGATTTTTCCATACTGACATAAAAAGGTCGTGCAGTATATCTTCAGCGACTTCGCTGCTTGAAACTTTTTTTGCAATAAAAGCAATTAAATCGGGCGTAAATAGATCATATAATATAACAAATGCTCGCTGGTCCCCTTGACGTATAAGAGGGAGAAGTTCGTGATATTGATATGATTTTTGATTTTTCATGGGTGTACTCGGACAGTAAACTTAGCGAAAAAAATATGATTTCTTGTTACAGGAAAGATAATCTCTATTTTTTAGCGTTCTTACTACATTGCTATATTTTCAGTGACTTTAATCGTTTTTTGGGGAATAATACGCAGTTAGCTACTCTCCAAACCTTAGTTTTATTTTTTGTGCGTGTTTACACTTGTTAATGGGAAAATACCACTTTCGACATGCGCTTTTTCAATCAGTTGACGTAATTCTTTTACTTTCGTTGGATTTTCCTGGGCAATATTGTGTTGTTCTTTTGGATCTTGTTTGAGATTATATAGCTCGGCTGTAGGTTGACTACTTGTAACTTTTTGTAAGATAAGTTTCCAATCTCCTTGACGCAGGGCCTGACGTCCCCCATCTTCATGAAATTCCCAATACAGGTATTGGTGCTGTTTTTGTTGCTTGTTTTTACCTAGCAGCGTTGGTAAAAATGAAATTCCGTCTGTATAATGCGGTTTTTTTGTCCCGGCAAGCTCGACCATCGTAGGCATAATATCCCAAAAAGCGCCCAGGTAGTTTGAGGTTTTTCCTTCCGCAACTTTACCATGCCAATAAACAATGAAAGGGGTCTTGATGCCACCTTCATAGAGGTCGCGTTTGTTGCCGCGTAACCCGCCAGAGCTATTGAAAAAATTGGGATCGGCTCCGCCTTCTTTGTGCGATCCGTTGTCGCTCGTGAAAATGATAATTGTATTATCCAATAGCTTGTTTTCGCGTAAGCGATCAACAATTTGACCGACATAAGCATCCATACGGCTTACCATACTCGCATACATGGCATGCGGTTTTTCTACCGAAGCGTAACCGGGAACAGTCGCTTGTGGGCCATAGTCATTTCCTTTATGTGTTTTTTCATCAAACCTGTCTGCATATAACTGATAATATTTGTCATCCGGACCTGATAATTCGGCGTGAGGAAGAACTGTAGGTACATAAAGGAAAAAAGGTTTTTCTTTATTTTCATCAATAAATTTCAAGATCTTTTCTTGGATTAATGCTGGTGCATACTGTCCTTGGGCCATTAAACCATTGCCGTGGAGTTCTATCCTTTCGTTATTATGCCAGAGGTGAGTTGGGTAGTAGCGATGGGATTGACGTTGGCAGTTATAGCCATAGAATTCATCGAATCCTTTTTGATCAGGAGCACCTGTTGTATGGACCATGCCAAGTCCCCATTTTCCAAACGCACCGGTTGTATATCCTGCTTGTTGTAGAAGCATAGCAAAAGTTTGTACAGAGTCGGCTAGAGGTTGTTGTCCTTCGGGCTCAATTTCTTTGTTACCGCGTATATAGGTATGGCCGGTGTGCTGTCCTGTCATTAACGATGACCGCGACGGAGCGCATACAGATGTACCAGCGTAAAAGTTATCAAATTTCATTCCTTTAGCAGCCAATGAATCAATATGCCTCGTTTCAATTTTTTGCTGACCATATACCCCAAGGTCTCCATAACCAAGATCATCCGCCATAATAAGTATGATATTGGGTCTTTTGTCTTTCTCTTGCGCTACAACCATGGCTGTTAACATCATCAGAAAAGATAACATAAAAGGTGTTTTCATTTGCATCTAGTTCATTCGTCAAATCAAATCTCTTTGTTGGTTAGGATAAGCCACTCATTTAGATAATGGTCATCTTAATCTTTATAAGAAATTCTGATGGTTATCAATAATGGTTTGTATTCCTTTTTTATACATCTATTTGTAATAGACATTTGCTATTCATAAAGAATGAAGTTTAAATCTAGGCAAAAATATCTTTTAGGCCATATCGGTCTTCATTCATAAAAGTATAATAGTGTTAGTTAAACAGTCTTCATTGTCAATCTGATCCTTTTTTGACTCCCGCGCATACGATTGTGTAATAATTTATTGTGTGCTATCAATTGTAATCTCCGATATGTTCATATTTATTTTCTAATTTCACCCTAATTTTATGAAAATGCTCTTATGGCCAAATCAATTAAAGAAATAGCACAGGAACTCAATGTGTCTAAATCAACTGTTTCGTTAGTCATTAACCACAAAGCCGAGCGGGCACGCATTAGCAAGGAATTGGAAAACCGCGTACTTGCATACGTTGAAAAAGTTGGCTATAAACCCAATGCTCTCGCTAAGAGTTTAGCAACGGGGCGGTCAAATACCATTGGTCTAATTGTAGAGAATATTGGGGATTCTTTTTTTGGCCCATTTGCATTGTATGTAGAGGAATTGTTCCGAAAGAAAGATTATCACGTCCTCTACAGTAGTACGCTTGGAGATTCGCAAAATGCACGCGATATCATCGATTCGATGTTGGAAAAGAAAGTAGAGGGTATTATTTTGGCCCCGACAGTAGATCTGGAAGAATATCAGCGCAAAATATTGGAGCATAAGGTCCCGTTGGTAGTTTTTGATAGAAATTCGCCAACAGTGGAAACCCATTATGTACATATTGACAATGAAGTTAGTGGGAAAAATGCATGTGATTATTTGAAATCTATTGGTTGTAGAAATTTTGGGCTGGTAACCATCGATTCGGATCAACCACAAATGCTGGCACGTAAGCGTGCTTATTTGGAGTTTTGTGACACATACGGAATGGAACCTCGCATACTGCAATTACCTTATCAGCACTTGAAGCAGAAAGGTTCACGTATGTTGAAAAATTGGGCAGCTAAGCAGATAGGCTTAGATGGTCTATTTTTTACCACAAATTATCTTTGTATTCTCGGATTGAAGGTATTACGGTCGGCACCTGAGAATAGCTGTAATTTTCCGATGTTTTCTTTTGATGACCATGAATTATTTGATATTTTGAATCCTAAAATTTCCTGTATTCAACAACCATTGGAAGCTCTAGCTAAAACTTGTGTGAAAGTTTTGTTAAAGGAAATAGATCAGGGGATATCCACACCAAAAGAATATATCATCTCAACGAAATTGATGCGACGCTAAAATGGGACAACAAATGAATATATAGAAATTGAATTGTAAAAATCATAAGACGTGTTTGTCCAATTCCAGGTCTTTATTTTGATTTAATATTCTTTTTTATATCTTTACTAATACGTTTTAGTAGAAATATTTTTATATATCCTAAATAATGAAGAAATCTTTAAGTGTTTTTCTAGGGTCGTTATTGTCTTTGGGTTTGTTTTACGCAAAACCGGTTTTGGCTCAGAAATTTAGAGGACAGCAGCTAGAAGCTGTCGATCTTGTTAATCCATTAATGGGTACCGAATCCAAATTTGAGCTGTCCAATGGTAACACCTATCCCTCGATTGCGAGACCTTGGGGAATGAATATGTGGACACCACAAACAGGAAAAAATGGCGACGGATGGCAGTATCAATATACCGCTGATAAGATTCGTGGATTAAAACAGACTCACCAGCCATCACCTTGGATGAATGATTACGGTGTTTTTTCTATCATGCCTGTAACTGGAAAGCCTGTATTTGATCAAGATGAGCGTGCGAGCTGGTTTTCGCATAAAGCGGAGATTGTAAAACCGTATTATTATTCGGTTTATCTAGCGGATCACGATGTGACTGCAGAGATGACACCAACAGAACGCGCAGCCATGTTTAGGATCTCGTTTAATAAAACAGACGACGCTTATATTGTTTTGGATGCTTATGAAAAGGGATCTGAAGTTCAGATTATTCCAGAAAAAAATATGATAATTGGCTATTCTTCGAAATATGCACGCGGTCCGCTGCCAGCTAATTTCAAGAACTATTTTGTTTTGGTTTTTGATCAGCCTTTTGCAAGTGTCGCTACTTGGGAAGGCAAAGAGAAGAAGGATGGGCAACTTCAGATCAAAGGTGATCACACTGGTGCAATTGTAGGGTTTAAGGTAAAAGACAAAACGAAACCAGTACAGGTGAAAGTAGCGTCTTCCTTTATCAGTGCCGACCAAGCCTTATTAAACTTAAATGAGTTAGGTAACAAATCTTTCGATCAAGTAAAAGAAGACGGACGTCAGATCTGGAATTCCACTTTAGGAAAGATTAAAGTAGAGGGTGATGATATTGATCAACTGCGTACATTTTATTCGACCATGTATCGGACTTTATTTTTCCCGAACAAGTTATATGAAATTGATGCGCAAGGAAAGGCTGTACATTACAGTCCATATAATGGAAAAACACTTCCCGGTTATTTGTTCGGAGGAACAGGTTTTTGGGACACTTTTAGAGCGTTGTACCCATTCTTAAATTTTATGTATCCTTCCATTAATAAGGAAATGCAGGAAGGTCTTCTCAATGCCTATTTAGAAGGAGGCTTTCTTCCTGAATGGAGCAGTCCGGGATATGCTGATATCATGGTGGGTAATAACTCCGCTTCGGTGGTTTCGGATGCTTATATGAAGGGATTGCGCGGTTATGATATCAATAAGTTATACGAGGCTTTACAACACGGTGCTAATAATGAAGGACCAATGAGTGCTGTTGGAAGAAAAGGCGTTGAATATTACAATAGTTTGGGTTATGTGCCATATGATGTTAAAATCAATGAAAATGCAGCGCGTACATTGGAATATGCCTATGACGATTTCACGATCTACCAATTGGCAAAAGCATTGAACCGTCCGAAGGCTGAGATTGATTTGTATGCTAAGCGTGCACAGAACTATAAGAATTTATTTGATCCATCGACCAATCTTATGCGTGGAAAGAATAAAGATGGAAAATTCCAGGCTCCTTTTAATCCATTGAAATGGGGTGACGCATTCACAGAGGGAAATAGCTGGCATTATTCGTGGAGCGTATTTCACGATGTTCAGGGGCTGATCGATCTGATGGGAGGAGAAAAGACTTTTGTGAGCATGTTGGATTCGGTGTTTGTTCAGTCTCCAGATTTCGACGATAGCTATTATGGTGGTATTATCCATGAAATACGTGAAATGCAAGTTGCGAATATGGGGCAATATGCACATGGTAATCAGCCAATTCAGCATATGCCATATTTGTACAATTATGCTGGCCAACCTTGGAAAACACAATATTGGGTACGTCAAGTGATAGACCGAATGTATAAGCCTACACCTGATGGCTATTGCGGTGATGAAGATAATGGTCAAACCTCTGCATGGTATGTTTTTTCAGCGCTTGGATTCTATCCTGTTTGTCCGGCGACGGATGAATATGTGCTCGGAGCTCCATTATTTAAAAAAGCGACATTAACATTTGAAAATGGTAAGACATTGACTATTGATGCACCAAAGAACTCAGCTGAAAATGTATATGTAAACACATTGCAAATGAATGGTAAGGATTATGGTAAAAACTGGTTAAGTCACAAAGCATTGCATGAAGGTGGCACACTTAATTTTGACATGGCGGCAAAACCCAATTATACGAGGGGATCGTCCAAAAATTCAGCGCCTTATTCAATGACAACGGATTTGCAAACAAATATCAAGTTGAAATCGAACAAAAAGAAATAATCATTGGGTTATGATAAACTTTAAAAACTTAAAAGTAGTTGTTACCGTATTTGGCTTGGCATACTCTTGTTCACTTTTCGCGCAGGACAACTGGAAACATACAGAAAACGACCGCAAGGTGGCTGTGGATGTTGATAGTATCAGTAAAGGTGGATACACGCTGATTTGGATAAATAAAGACAAAGATTTTAGTGCTCCTTTAAAAGAAAGGTTAGTAGCAGCATATTTTACAAACTACCCTAAACTAGCGAAGAAATATAATAAAAAGACCATAAAAAAGGTGTCTTTCGTTATTGATCCGGACTATAAAGGTGTGGCAGCGACAGCGGGCGGGATTGTCCGCTACAGTCCAGCTTGGTTTGCCAAAAATCCGGGCGATATTGATGTGGTTACCCATGAGGTAATGCATATTGTCCAAGCATACCCCGACGGGGCGGGCCCTTGGTGGATTACCGAGGGGATAGCCGATTTTGTGCGATTTGATGATGGAATAGATAATGCAGGAGCAAATTGGAAGCTGCCAGAATATAACGAAAAGCAGAAATACACGGATTCTTATCGTATTACAGCGCGCTTTTTGTACTGGATCAATCTACATATAAAGAAGGATTTTGTCAAAAAATTGGATGCGGCGATGCGTAGCAAAAGCTATAGTGATGCTTTTTGGAAAGTGGAGACGGGTAAAACTATTGATGAGCTATGGGCCGATTATAGCCAAAACCCCAAACTATAATTCATAAGCGATGAATATCAGAAGTTTAGTCTTTTTGGGATTAATTAGTGTCCCATATCTATTAAAGGCACAAGAAACGAAATTAGTTCAGTATGTCAAACCGCTCATCGGTACGGCGAAAATGGGACATACTTTTCCTGGGGCGACAGTTCCATTCGGCGCAGTACAATTAAGCCCTGATACGGATACATTATCGTATGCTGTCAATGGGCGGTATAACGGCGATGTTTATAAATATTGTGCTGGTTATCAGTATGATGATCCGACGATTGTTGGGTTTAGTCATACGCATTTTAGCGGTACAGGTCACTCCGATCTTGGTGATATACAGATCATGCCGACACAAGGAAAAGTCCAATTAAACCCGGGTACAGCTGATCGACCACAAGATGGTTATCGATCACCATATTCGCATGCCAACGAACGGGCTGAGGCCAACTATTACAGTGTTTTACTGGATAAACATCAGATTAAAGCTGAATTAACGACAACAACACGTGTAGGACTACACCGTTATACGTTCAAAGAATCGAATGCTTCACATCTTATTGTAGACTTAACTGCTGGGATCTATAATTATGACGGCAAGAATGTTTGGACCGTTGTCAAGGTCTTGAACGATTCAACCCTGGTAGGCTACCGCCAGACAAACGGTTGGTCAAGAACCCGCACCGTATACTTTGCAATAAAGACATCAAAAGCTTTTAAGAATTACGGTGCTAAATATGAAGATGGAAAATCTGTCTATAATGGTTTTTGGCGTAAGTTTGATCAACAAAACAATTTCCCTGATCTTGCAGCGCACAATATTAAGCTTCACTTGGATTTTGATACAAAAGAACAAGAGGCCATCCTTCTGAAAGTAGCTTTAAGTCCAGTAAGCATGAAGAATGCTTTGGCCAATATGGAGGCTGAGGCTCCGGACTGGAATTTTGACGGCTACGTTAAGCAAGGGCAGAACGCCTGGGAAAAGGAGTTGCATAAGATAGAAGCTGAAATGTTGAATAAGGAAGACCTTGTCAATTTTTATACAGCTATGTACCATGCAAGCTTAATGCCAACAGTCTATATGGATGTTAATGGTGAATATAAGGGGCTGGATCAGGAAATACACCGTGCCGAAGGGTTTACGAATTACACATCATTTTCATTGTGGGATACCTTTAGGGCCTTTCATCCGCTGTTGAATTTAATTAATCCTTCTCGGAATGCAGATATTGTGGCATCCATGATGGCTCATTATGACCAGAGTGTATTGAAGATCTTGCCGATTTGGTCGCATTATGCAAATGATAACTGGTGCATGAGTGGCTATCATTCCGTATCGGTTATTGCTGATGCTATCCTCAAAGGTGTTTACAAAGGTGATGCGGAAGCTGCGTTAGCAGCTTGTGTACAAACAGCAAATACACGTCAGTACGAGGGGATTGGGGCTTACATAGATAAGGGATATGTTCCTGCAGATGTATCGGGAACATCTGTTTCTAATACATTGGAGTATGCGTATGACGATTGGTGTATAGCGCAATTAGCGAAAAAATTGGGAAAAGAGGATATTTACACTACTTTTTCCAAAAGGGCTGAAAGTTGGAAATCACTCTATGATTCCGCTATTGGATTTATGCGTCCGAAGAATTCAGCGGGTAAATTTCAGGAGAAATTCGATGTTTTGGATACACATGGGCAAGGATTTATTGAAGGTAATTCATGGAATTACAGCCTGTATGTACCGCATCAACCTACTGAAATGATGGCATTAATGGGAGGCAAAAAACGTTTAGAGTCTTATTTGGATTCACTGTTTACCATGGAATTACCGGATAAATATTTTGAACATACGGAGGATATTACCCGGGATGGTATTATCGGAAATTATGTGCACGGAAATGAACCTTCCCATCATGTGGCATACTTGTATAATATAACCAAGAGCCCCTGGAAAACTCAGGCACGTGTAAGACAAATCATACGCAATCAGTATCATAATGGTCATGCGGGTTTAGGAGGGAATGATGACTGTGGACAAATGTCTGCTTGGTATTTATTTACTGCATTAGGTTTCTACCCAGTGGCACCTGGGGAAGATAATTATTGGATTGGCAGTCCTTTGGTAAAATCGGCAAAGATTAATCTTGAAAATGGACGCAGTCTTTCTATAGTTGCCCGTAACCAGTCTGAAAAGAATGTTTACGTTAAATCCGTGTCTTTAAATGGACGAAAATTAGTTGATTTGCTACTACCCTATAGTAGCATTGTAAATGGCGGTGAATTAATCTTCGAGATGAGCAATAAACCGAATAAATAATAGTCTGTTTGCAAAAATGAGACGGTCAGGTGTATATAAATGGATAGCTATCTGTTGCTTAGTTTTGTTTTTGATATTACAATATCTCATGATTGCAAGATCATATGAGATCAAAAGAGGCGAACTATTTCAAAAAGAAAAAAAGGAAATTAAGGTTGTTTACGATAAGCATATTTCCAACGATAAGATATTCCCGGGCGGACAGAAACTTGTCGATTCAACCTTAATGCCTCATTTAGTTCGTCTGAGAGCTTATTATCAAGACGATAGAAATGCTTTCAATAGTCTGAAAGATAGTATCGCGAAGAACTTGATAATGAGGCTTCGAAATCATCCTGCGATGGATAGCCTATTTCAGGTCATAAGATCCGAAGTCAATTTGGGCGAAGGCTTTGGTTATGCCATTGTGTTGAGAGATGTTTCGGTGACTTTTGATGCGAAGACCTTTATACCAATCCTGGACTTTGGCATAGATCAGCATATTCCTATTGGAGGGGAATTTAGATTTATTGACAAAGACAACCTAGTATCGTCGATTGCAATAACTGCAAATAGTAAGATGTCAAATCGTGTGGCTTTTACGTTGTACGTTGGAAATATTGATACAAATTTTTCTGTATTAAGATCCATTTTCCCATTATTATTACTGTCGGGCTGTTGTATAATTGGTATTGTTTGGTTGTATTTGATGACATATAGTAGCTGGATAAAGCAAAAAAGAATGGCAGAAATGGCTTCTGACTTTATTAACAATGTCACACATGAGTTCAATACACCATTGACAACCATACGAATTGGTTTAACCAATTTAGCGGTAAAAGTTTCGAAAGATGATAAGTTAAAAATGTCAACAACTTTGGACACCTTGATGCGTCAGATAAACCGTTTGGATCGATTAGTTAACAAAGCGATTGATTTGAGTGTGTTTAATCAAGAAGAGGTGAGTATAGAGGAACACTTTTTGGCAGAACTTATGGATCAATTAGAACAAGATCTTGCGATTTTAGTATCAGAAAGTGTGGCGATTCAAATCTTAGTGGATCAAAACGTTAAAGAGGCTAGGGTGCTTGTCAACCCATTTATGTTTGTTACCGCGGTAAACAATTTGGTCGATAATGGCCTGAAGTATAATAAAGAGCGAATAAAGCATATTCATATTCGTTTGAGTATTGGCGCTAGAGATACGGTGGTGATGACTGTACAAGATAATGGAATAGGTATTTCACATAACCAATTGCCGTATATTTTCACGAAGGGATATCGGGGTAAACAAGAAGCTTCTTCAAATGGGCTGGGCCTGGGGCTTTTTTTCGTAAAGGAAGTCATGCGGATTCATAGATGGAAAATTGACGTTAAATCAGATACCCAACCTGGAACAACATTTTCTATTTCAATACCAATAATAAAATAGATGATACCAAAATATGGACATATATTGCTGATTGAAGATGATCTTGATTTAGCGACAATGCTCATAGATTATCTGTCAAATTTCGGATTTGATGTTAGTCATGCAATGTCTGCTGAAGAGGGAATATCTTATTATAAGATTGATAAATATGATATCCTTGTAGTAGATATACAACTTCCCAACTGGGATGGGTTTCAATTCGTTGAATATATTTCTCAGTTAAATAAAAACCAGTTTGTGCTTTTTCTTACAGCAAGACTGTCTAAACCAGATCGATTAAAGGGCCTCCGTCTAGGGGGCAATGATTATATAACAAAGCCGTTTGATGTTGAAGAATTGTCTCTGAAACTTCAAAATTATATGGTTAAGCAACATGTTGTTTGTCAATTACAACTCAATATTGGTGACATTAAACTTAACCGTAATTTACTTGCAATAGAATTTAATGATAAATCTCGGCAGGTAGTATCACCACGTGAATTCGAACTTTGGACATTCTTAGCAAACAAACCGAATGTTGTTTTGAAAAGAGAAGAGATCTTACTCGCTCTTTGGGGAGATAACGATTATTTTTTGGGACGAAGTCTTGATGTTTTTATATGCAAGATTAGAAAAATGCTGAAAAGATCGCGGTATGTTGCTATTAAAACTGTTTACAAAGTGGGATTTATTTTAGAGGTCGATTTCAATAATTGTCATTAACAATCGATTAACAACTTTCTCTTTTCTTTCTTTTTAATTTTACTAAAACGAATTAGTTTATCAGCTTAAGGTTGTTTTCTTTGGAGGGGTGTTCATTTCAAAGAAGTAACTGATTGACGACCAATTGTTGTATTAGTAAACCAATCATTAATTATTATTTATGAAAAGAAAGGTAATTCCATTATTTTTTACGCTTTCGGTGTGTAGCACGTTCAATTTGTGGACCGAATTGAAAGCTGCGTCTAGCCACTTCAGTTTCCAACAAGAGGGTATTATTGTAGAGGGAACAGTTTTAAACAGTTCGACAGGGAAAGTTTTGCAAGGTGTCACCATTGTGGTTAAGGCGAGTGGCAAATCAACGAAAACAGATGCATCAGGTCGGTATCGAATAGAAATTCCCTATAAGGATGCGGTATTGACCTTCTCGTATATTGGTTTTCAGCCTCAACAAATTGTGGCGGGCGGAAGGTCAACGCTACAGGTTAGCCTAGTAGAAGATGTAAAAGCATTAGAGGATGTTGTGGTTGTTGGATACACAACACAGAAGAAAAGAAATGTTGTGGGCGCCGTCGCAACGATTACGACTAAGGATCTTGTACAGAGTCCTGCAGCAAATATTAATAACATGCTTGCAGGAAGATTACCAGGACTGGTTGTCAACCAATATGCTGGAGGTGAGCCAGGAGTAGATCGTTCAGAATTGTTTATTCGTGGTAAGTCAACTTATGGTAATCAATCCCCCATTGTAATTGTGGATGGAATTGAACGCGATATGAGCTATTTGGCTCCAGACGAAATTGAGACTGTTTCCATTTTGAAGGATGCAGCAGCTACGGCACCCTACGGAATTCGTGGAGCGAATGGGGTTATCGTTGTTACCACAAAACGAGGACAATCCGCCGATAAAGCAACCGTAGACTTCAAAGCGTCTTATGGACTAAATACACCTGCACAATTGCCGAAGCTTTTAGGATCTGCAGATTACGCGACTCTCTACAATGAAGCGTTAATGAATGATGCGAAGCTGTCTGGTGGAAATATCGATAACTTGAAATTATTTAGTCAGGATGCTATAAACAATTTTCGAAGGGCAAAGGGTGATAATTCGGACGGGTTAGGTTATAACTGGGACTATTTCGATTATATTTTTAGAACTGCACCGCAGCACGAATATAATCTATCAATACGGGGTGGTAATGATATTGCGAAATATTTTGTGATGGGCGGTTACATGGGACAAGATAATAATTATGACCATGTTGATTTATCTAAATATAATGTTTCTCCTAAATTTCAGCGCTATAATTTTAGGTCCAATATTGATGTCAACATTACTAAAAACTTGTGGGTAAAACTCAATTTAGGTGCTCGTATTACCAATCGAACTTCACCTGGAACTTCCGCAAGTAGATTGATGACTCTGGCAATGACACAGCCCCCGTATTTACCCATCATTCTTGAACCCAATAGCCAACCTTCTACGCAGGGGTATCTGCTGAATAATCCCTCGGGCTTGTTGTTTGGTAATCAAATTTACCGATTTAATGTTCTTGGGGAGTTGACTAGATCAGGATATCATACAGAAAAAAACACCTATTTGGAAGGCAGTTTTGCTGCCGGCTGGAATATGGATTTTATTACCAAGGGACTTTCTGTTGACGGAATATTTTCCTATGATGCTAGAGAGCAACAATGGGTCCGACGCGAGTTGGGTACCTATAGTGAAGGATATAGGGTATATCCCAATTATGCAACTTTTCAGCCTACAGATGGTATCGATCTTTTTATGAATCCGCAATACTATGAGGGTACTTACAGAAATGGGAACAAATATACGGTAGATCAAACCGTTGGAAATTCATTTACACAAAGTAGTCCTTTTAATAGAACTTTCATTCAAGGAAAAATAAATTACAATCGTCTATTTAACGATAAGCATAATGTAACTGGGATGTTGCTTTTCAATCGCTCAAGCCAGTCTGTCTATGATGCGACAAATTCAAGAGCCAGTGTTGATATTCGTTATCAAGGTATGACAGGGCAGTTTACTTATAATTATCTAGAAAAATATTTAGCGGAATTTAACTTTGGTTACAATGGATCTGAAAATTTTATAGAGGGAAAACGTTATGGATTTTTCCCTGCTGGAGCATTGGGTTGGGTGGTTAGCAAAGAGAAATTTATGTCTAATACCAAAGACTGGCTTAGCTTTTTAAAGCTTAGAGCCTCGATGGGGCTTGTGGGCAACGATAAAATGCCAGGTGACGCTCGATTCGGATATCTCGCATTTTTTCAGGGAGGAGATGGTTATAGTTTTGGGGAACAGAATTTTAACAATGGACTAAGTGGCCTTCGTGAAGGACGCCTGGCAAACGAAAATATAACATGGGAGAAATCTAGAAAAACCAATATCGGTCTCGATATGGGCTTTTTAAAGAATAAGATGAACTTTAGTATTGATGTTTTTGAAGATTATCGTTATGATATTATTACCGAACTAGGAGCGGATGACATTGGTTTTCCTGGCGTAGTTGGTAAAGGCTCTCCGCTGATCAATATTGGAAAGGTCCGCAACCGTGGTATTGATATTGAGATGAGTTATTCAGACATGATTGGGGATAATTTCAGATTTTCTCTAAAACCTAATTTCACCTTTTCTAGAAATAAGTTGATCTACCGACAAGAGGTGCCACGACAATATGAATACAGACAAGCAACGGGCAAACGACTTTATGAAAATTTTGTCTATGTTTTCGATCACTTCGTTAGAGATCAGGCCGAGGCGGACAAATTAAATCAGAGTAATTTTCAACCTTGGGGAACAGTAGGACCAGGCGATGTCGTATATAAGGATTTGAACGGTGATGGTAAAATTACAGATTTAGGGGATCGCACAGTGATGGGAAATCCTAGGAGCCCAGAGATTCAATTTGGTTTACCAATATCTCTGCAATACAAGGGTTTTGATTTTAGTCTTTTGTTTCAAGGAGCGTTAAATTCTTCAATTTTATTGAAAGATGCGGCTGTATGGGATTTCCCGACTTTTGATCAAGATAAACTCGGCTCCGTTCGACCAATTCATATGGGACGTTGGACACCGGAAACGGCCGAAACTGCAACTTACCCCGCTCTACATATTGGCAATTCCGAGAATAATAAAAATAGCAACAGTAGTTTGTTTTTATATGATGCTAAATATTTAAGGCTCAAAAATATAGAGATTGGTTATAATTTACCGAAAGATCTTATTAAAAAAATTGGTTTGAACCAATTACGCGTTTATGCGCAAGGGATGAACCTATTTACCTGGTCAGGTTTAAAGGACTTAAGTATAGATCCTGAGATGGGAAATACGAGCGGTTATTGGTACCCGATTCTCAAAGTCTACAACTTTGGAATAAATCTTAATTTCTAATCTTATGAATGTATTGAAGATGAAAAGAATACTTTTTTTTACGGCAGGTGTGGTTCTTACTGTGATCGCAAGTTGCAACAAATATTTGGATAAATTACCCGACGATCAAATTCGGGAAGATGAAGTTTTTACTCGTTATGAGAAAGTAAATCAGCTCGTTACGGATGTGTATGCTAAGGCTAAAGGTGTCAATCAACCTATTTCGTGGTTCTATCATTTTTCGAGTGCTGCAATAACCGATGAGGCCGAAGGTTCTACAGTAGAGGGAAATATTACGAATAGATATAATACCGGCGATTGGAATATCAATGAACTACCAGGAGACAACGGGCAATTTTGGAGTAGTATGTTTGACGGGATCCGTAGAACCAATGTCATTTTGGAAGGAATAAAAAAGTACAGTACACCAGACGATATCCTGGAACCAGGCTCACTTCCTATGCGCGTTGGCGAGGTCTATTTCCTAAGAGCTTACTTTCATTTAATGGCTGTTCGTATATATGGTGAGATCCCTTATATAGACCATGTAATTACGGCAACTGAAAATATGAACTTCGAACGTGAGTCAGTTCATAAAGTTATTGACAAAATTGTTGCTGATGCAACAACAGCATATAATGCTGTCCCGGAAAAATGGGAAGGGCAGAATTTTGGACGTATCGATAAAGGGGCATGTCTTGGGCTGATTGCAGAAGCACGGTGGATGGCCGCTACACCACTTTGGAATGGAGCTGCCGCAAAAGGTTATAATGGGACACGTAAGTTTGAGTCCGAATACGCTACATATGATCCTCAGCGTTGGGTGAAAGCTAAAGAGGCCGCTAAGGCAGTTCTTGAAAGTAAGGTTGCAGGTGGAAAACGTTATAGTTTGTATCAGAAATATTCAAATACCGATTTTGGTGATAGCGGTGGTCAAAACACGAGCAACTCAACAGTTTATACACGTCTCTGGCAGATGTTCTATGATATGGAGGCGTTCAAAAATGAGTATGTTTTGTTTTTTACGCGCTATAAAGGAGAGGGGTGGTTTGGTGATGTATATCCGCCAAGTCGAGGCGGCGGAGCTCGTCAGATGCCCGTTCAGGAGCAAGTAGATGAGTATGAGTATCTGTCGCCAGACGGCTTTGGTTACCCGATTTATAGTGCCAAGGCTAAACAAGATGGATATGATGATGGAAATCCTTACACTTCAGTAAAAAGGGATCCACGCTTTTATCGCGACATTATATTTCATGGTGCAGCATTCCGCGGAGGTAACAATAATCCTTCTCAGACAAATATTGCAAGTGGAGCCGATCAGATTGGGGCGAATAATGCAACCCGCACTGGATATTATCTGAGGAAATTTTTGCAGGAAGCCTGGAATAAGAATGGCAGTGTTATCATTAGTGCGCCTCCAGTTTGGCGTTTGCCAGACTTTATTTACATTTATGCTGAGGCGGTTAACGAAGTTGATGGACCAACACAAGAGATCTATGATTTAATTAATCAGGTTAGATCTAGATCCTTTATGGCACCAATGCCTTTGACAACACTTGCTGATAAAAATTTGATGCGTGAGTACATTTACCGTGAAAGAAGGGTCGAATTCTTCTATGAGAATAAGAGAGCTTTTGATAGTCGCCTATATCTAGAGCCCAGTAGTTCGGTGGAGAAAACTAAATACCAGACCTTTACTGCATCAGGTAGTACAAATAGTGAACGAAGTATAAACTACTGGAAGAATAATAATACAGCTTATCCGAAACTTCAAAATATGATTAATGGCATGAGAGCTGTTGAAGATGTAAATGGTAAAATCCAAATCGGTGATAAACGTTATAAAATGGAACGTTTCTTTGTTGAAAGTAGAGTTTTTACTGCTCCGACTCATTACTTATTTCCTATTTTAAACTCAGAGATCCAAAAATCCCCCTCGTTAGGGCAGAACCCTGGGTGGTAGTATTTGTGTGATATAAAAACCGCAATCATTTGATTGCGGTTTTTTTGTAACCATCTTGTGGAAAAGACCTGGGTAATCTACTATATTTAAATTTCTTACCTATATTTACTAATACGTTTTAGCTTTTTTGCTAATAATTTTAAGCTTAACCAAACGCTTTATTTATGTTTAATATTAAAAAACTAACAGGTAGTATTCTTTTTCTATTCGCGACGCATGCTGGAATGGCGCAACAAACCTCACCTGTTGATTTCGTTAACCCTTTGATCGGTACTGAATCGAAGTATGAATTGTCTAATGGCAATACTTATCCTGCGATCGCTCGGCCTTGGGGTATGAATTTTTGGACCCCGCAGACTGGAAATATGGGCGATGGTTGGGTATATACTTACACGGCAGATAAAATTAAAGGATTTAAGCAAACCCACCAGCCAAGCCCCTGGAACAATGATTATGGTCAGTTTTCAATCATGCCAATAACAGGCACACCGCAATTTGATCAGGAAAAGCGGGTGAGCTGGTTTTCACATAAAGCGGAAATTGCAAAACCTTATTATTATAGCGTCTACCTTGCGGATCACGATGTGACAACAGAATTGTCTCCATCACAACGGGCAGCAATCTTTCAGTTCACATTCCCCAAAACAGACAGTGCTTATGTTATTATTGATGCATTTGATAAGGGGTCTTATATTAAAGTAATTCCGCAGGAAAATAAGATTATCGGGTATTCAACAAAAAATAGCGGTGGTGTTCCAGAGAATTTCAAGAATTACTTCGTCATTACTTTCGATAGACCATTCTCCTACAAAGCTGCTGTTAAAAGCGGAGCGATAAGTAAAGACGAATTGGAAATTCAGGACAATCACGCCGGAGCAGTCGTTGGTTTCTCTTCCTTGAAAAGAGGGGAAAAGGTCACCGCCCGTATTGCTTCTTCCTTTATAAGTTTTGAGCAGGCAGAACTTAATCTAAAAGAAGTGAAGTCCAAAACATTTCAGCAGGTTGTTGACGAAGGTAAGGCACAGTGGAATGAAATACTTGGGCGAGTACAGGTTGAAGACCATAATATTGACCGGTTACGTACATTTTATTCCAGCCTCTATCGTTCAACACTTTTTCCGAGGGATTTTTCTGAAATTGATGGAACAGGCAAGCGTATGCACTATAGCCCCTACAATGGGCAGGTCCTGCCTGGCGAAATGTTTACAGATACAGGTTTTTGGGACACCTTTAGAAGTTTGTTTCCCTTGTTGAACTTATTGTATCCGTCGATGAATGATCGGATGCAGGAAGGTTTGGTGAATGCGTATAAAGAGAGTGGTTACCTTCCGGAGTGGGCTTCGCCGGGACATCGTGCATCGATGATTGGAAACAATTCTGCTTCTATTGTTGCAGATGCCTTGATGACTGATCGGAAAGGCTATGATAAAGACCTGTTATGGGAAGCGCTTAAGCATGGGGCCAATAATGCCTATCCGAAACACTCTTCGACGGGACGCTTCGGTTATGAATATTATAATAAATTGGGCTATATACCTGCTGATGTAAAAGTAGACCAAAATGTTGCACGTTCACTGGAATATGCATACAATGACTGGTGTATTTATGAATTCGGCAAAGCATTGGGTAAACCGGAAGCTGAAACAGCTATTTATGCAACACGCGCGATGAACTATAAAAATCTGTTTGACCCAAGTACAAAACTTATGCGTGGGAAAAAAGCAGACGGATCGTTCGTCTCAGATTTTGATCCAAGTGCCTGGTCAAGAGAATATACGGAGGGAAATGCTTGGCATTGGAGTTTTTGTGTGTTCCATGACCCTCAGGGTTTAATTAATTTGATGGGTGGTAATAAATCATTTGTGTCCATGTTGGATACGGTGTTTGTTATTCCGAGTTATGAGGGCATGAAAAGTCGCGGAATGATCCACGAAATGCGTGAAATGCAGGTGATGAATATGGGGCAGTATGCGCATGGAAATCAGCCTATCCAACATATGCCCTATCTGTATAATTATGCTGCAGAGCCCTGGAAAGCACAATATTGGGTACGCAAAATAATGGATAAACTTTATTTGCCTACACCAGACGGCTATTGTGGTGATGAAGATAACGGGCAGACTTCAGCCTGGTATGTCTTCTCTTCGCTGGGATTTTATCCCGTTGCTCCTGCCTCGGGCGAATATGTGATTGGTTCACCACAATTCGATAAGGTTACACTAAATCTCGAAAATGGGAAAAAAGTGAATATCCAAGCTAAACAACAGGGAGCAAATCAGGTCTACGTAGATCAACTAACTTGGAATGGAAAGCCTTATAATCATAATTATATCCGTTATAAAGATTTATTGCAGGGTGCCAAACTTGATTTCAAAATGAGCGAAGCACCGAATAAAAATAGAGGTACAAAAAAAGAAGATGCTCCATATTCCTTTAGTAACGAAAAAATAAAAGGAAAATAAAGATTGAGTTCTGATAGACAATAATGAATTCAATAATGATACTTTAGTTCTAAGTAATTGTATCGACTGTTTAATTGATCTTTTAAGGTTTATAGCGGAAACCATGAACATTACTTGTTTTTTGAAAACCATGACTGCTAATTTTTTAGGCTGTCATGGTTTTTTTACACGAATAAAATAATCTTAGCTATTTAAAGTCATACCTTTGTGATTCGAAATTTCGATATGTTAGGCAAAATATTTCATTTTTTAACACTCTTTGCATACCTTAATCTGTTGACCTATGAGTCTTTCTCCTCGGCAACTGGACAGGTGCTGCATGCAGGTGAGACCATAGTGGAGTATTTTCTGGATGACGTATTGGATTTGGAACCCATTCATTCTTCCCAAGAAGAAAAAGTACTATTGCAAGATGATTATCGTATATTTTCACTCAATAGTCAAGTACTACCAATTTTTATTTTTGTTTTTGGAATCGTCTTTACGGCATTGTGTTTTGCAAAAGATGATGAACATCCTTTTTACCGATCTAAAACCCTATGCTTACCAGGGTATTATCGTTTCCTATCCCGTTTTAGGCCATTCTAGTTACGCTCCTCTAATTTTCTAGCGGAGGCTGCAACAATTTAGTTTTATTTCTATATATGGTAGGAAGGCTTTGGGCCGCTCTTTACGCTATAGAATTGCTGTAGCTCCCATCTAACACATTCTCCTAACGACTGATTTTAAAATACCGTAGGAGGGTTTAACATTTTACATTTTTTATCGTTTATGAAGAAATTACTTTTACTGTGCCTTTTCGTGGGTATGGTTGGGATGCTGGCTTCATGTCATTCATCCAACGCTAACGCTGATCCGAAAGAAGAACTCAAAAATATACCTGTAGTACCTTTAATGGTAATGGATACGACTGTTTATCAAGAATATATTGCGGATGTTCAAGCCTTAAAAAACGTCGAAATTCGTTCCAAATTGAATGGCTTTTTGGATAAAATTTATGTAGACGAGGGGGCTTGGGTAAAGAAAGGCCAAATGCTGTTTAAGTATAATAATGAGGAATATCGTTCGGAATTAGCCAAGGCTAAAGCTCAGTATGATAATGCCATTGCCGAAGCACAAAAGATTAAGCTGGAAATGGAGCGAACTCAAAAATTGGTTGACAAGAATATTGTGAGCTCTTCCGAATATAATTTATTGAAAATTCAATTAAAAGCGGCCAATTCTAAGATAGAAGAAGCCCGAGCTTTGGTTAATCAGGCACAGACAAGATTGGACTATACTGTTATACAGGCTCCTTTTGACGGCCGTATAGACCGTATCTTATTGAGAGAAGGCTCTTTATTGACCGAGGGTAGCTTAATTACGACGATCTCCGATTTAAGCAAAGTGAACGTTTATTTTGATATTTCTGAAAGGGAGTATCTGACACTTATGCGCGATAAGCTGGACGGTAAGGAAACGCAAAAATCGGTCAAGTTAATTTTGGCCAATGGTGAGCTGTATCCACATGAGGGAATTGCCCATTTGGTAGAAAGTGAATTTGAAGCCAATACTGGATCCATTGCCCTGCGAGTTCAATTTCCCAATGCCGAGCATATCCTAAAGCATGGTGCAACAGGTAAGATTGCAGTGCCAATGCAGACAGGGGAACAGACCTTTGTACACCAAAAATCAGTATTTGAAATTCAGGATAAGACATACGTTTATACTGTACAGGCAGATAGTACCGTAAAAATGACACCTTTTACAGCGGGCCCGCGCGTGGGGCATTATTACATTGTGGATGGAGGTTTAGATCCCAACGCCAAGATTGTCTATGAGGGAGTTCAGAGTTTACGTAGTGGAATGAAGATTAATCCAAAAATGAGGAAACTGTAGGGGAGGATAGATTATGTTTGAAACATTTATAAAACGGCCCATATTGTCGTTGGTTATTTCGGTGTTTATTACACTTTTAGGGTTGTTGGCCTTATTTACATTGCCCATTACACAATTTCCGGATATTGTACCACCTTCGGTAGTCGTCAATGCCAATTATACAGGTGCCAATGCTGAGGTGAGCACAAATGCCGTCGCTATTCCTTTGGAAAAAGCAATCAACGGTGTAGCTGGGATGACTTACATGAATTCAGTGTCTACCAATAACGGCAGCACGGTTATTCAAATCTTTTTTGAAGTTGGTACAGATCCAGATATTGCAGCTGTAAACGTACAGAATAGGGTAACTACTGTATTGGATGAACTCCCTGAAGAGGTCATCAAAGCAGGGGTAACCACCGAAAAAGAGGTCAACTCCATGCTGATGTATCTGAATGTTTTTACCGATGATGAAACCGCGGACGAAAGATTCATTTACAATTTCGCAGATATCAACATTTTAAAGGAACTGAAACGGATTGAAGGTGTCGGTCTAGCTCAGATTATGGGAATGCGTGATTATGCGATGCGTGTATGGATTAAACCTGACCGTATGGCAGCTTATAATATCTCTACGGAGGATGTGGTGGCCGCATTACGAAAACAGAATATCGAGGCTGCGCCAGGACAAACCGGTATCAGTTCCGATAAAATGCGTAACATGCAACAATATGTATTGCGTTATCCAGGTAAATTCACTGAAATTGAGGAATATGCCAATATACCTATTCGAGCTACTTCAAATGGTTCTATTATCCGTATAAAAGACGTAGCAGATGTTGAATTTGGTTCATTGGATTATGAAATGGTATCCAAAACTGATGGCCGTCCATCCGCATCCATCATGCTAAAGCAATTGCCGGGATCAAATGCACAAGAGGTTATTCAGCGTGTTAAAGACCGCATGGCGGAATTGAAAGAGACGCAATTCCCGACTGGCATGACCTATACCATGGGTTATGATGTGTCGCGGTTTTTGGATGCCTCAATTTCTTCTGTCATCAAAACCTTATTGGAGGCGTTTCTTTTGGTTTTTATCGTTGTATTTATCTTTTTACAGGATTTTAGGGCGACTATTATACCAATTTTGGCTGTACCAGTATGTTTGATTGGGGCATTATTTTTTATGCAGATGTTAGGTTTCTCTATCAACCTGCTGACCTTGTTTGCCTTGGTATTGGCCATAGGTATTGTGGTAGACAATGGAATTGTCGTCGTCGAGGCTGTATATGCAAAGATGGAAGAAGAACATCTTCAACCTATGGAAGCGACATTGGAGGCAATGAAAGAAGTCGGTGGCGCTGTTGTGGCCATTACGTTGGTGATGTCTGCCGTGTTTGTTCCTGTTGCCTTTCTTTCAGGACCGGTGGGGATATTTTATCGTCAATTTTCATTGACGCTCGCGGCTGCCATTGTTATTTCAGGTATCAACGCGTTGACATTGACGCCTGCTTTATGTGCGCTTTTCCTAAAATCGCCCCATGACCGTAAACCTTCGAATAACTGGTTGGACCGTTTCTTTAAAAAATTCAATGCCATTTATGACAAGACTGCCTTCGGCTATAAGGGAATTTTGGTAAAAACCAGTGCGCGACGTGGACTGACTCTCCTTCTACTTGGAGGATTCTTTCTAGCGACCTGGGGAAGTAGTGCCATCTTACCCTCAGGTTTTATTCCAACCGAGGATCAAGGAATGATCTATGTCGCTGTAACAACCCCACCGGGAGCAACCGTAGACCGTACAGAACGTGTTTTGGATAAAATTGACTCCGTATCACGGAAACTCGATATTGTTGAAACGGTGTCTACATTGTCGGGGTATAGTATCATAACTGAAGTATCTGGTGCTTCTTATGGGATGGGGATGATCAATCTTAAACCTTGGAAAGAGCGAGATCAAACGGTAAATGATGTCATTAAAGAATTGCGGGATAAAACAAAGGATTTTGCTGATGGAGAGATTGAATTCTTTCCGCCGCCAACAGTCCCCGGTTTTGGTAACTCTTCGGGTTTTGAATTACGTTTATTGGACCGTAGCGGGAATGAGGATCTCAACAAGACGGCCGAGGTATTACAGAAGTTTATGGACGATATGGAAAAAAGTGATGTTCTTCAGGATATCAACTCCAGTTTTGATGTGAATTTTCCACAGTATATGCTGAAGGTGGACTACGATATGGCTGCAAAAAAAGGAATATCGGTGGAGAATGCTATGAATACGCTGCAGACCTTAATGGGAAGTCTTTACGCGACAAATTTCATCCGTTACGGACAGATGTATAAGGTCATGGTACAGGCCGGTCCCGAATATCGCCAAAGACCAGAAGATGTATTACGCTTATATGTGAAGAATGAGACGGGTGAGATGGTACCATACAATGCCTTTATTTCGATGGAAAGAATATATGGTCCTGAACAAATTACCCGTTACAATATGTTTAGTTCTGCAATGATTACTGGACAGTCTTCAGCTGGTTTCAGCTCCGGGCAAGCTATCGAAGAAGTCGAGAAAATTGCTTCTTCTTTGCCGCAAGGGTATAGTATCGAATGGTCGGGGATGACTCGTGAACAGAAAATATCCGGAAATCAAGCCTTGTATATTTTTGCGCTCTGTCTTCTGTTTGTTTATCTGTTGTTATGTGCACAGTATGAAAGCTTTCTGTTGCCTTTACCTGTTCTGCTCTGTCTTCCGGCAGGGATCTTTGGTGCATTCATCTTCTTGAAAGTCTTTGGATTGGAAAACAATATCTATGCGCAGGTCGCATTGGTCATGCTGATTGGTTTGCTAGGTAAGAATGCGATCCTGATTGTGGAATATGCCAATTTGAAATATAAGCAGGGAATGGATATCGTGACCGCTTCAATCGAAGGAGCTGTTGCCCGTTTGCGTCCGATATTAATGACTTCCTTTGCATTTATTGCAGGTCTAATTCCCTTGATGATGGCCAGTGGTGCAGGAGCATTGGGTAATCGAAGTATCGGTACCGCTGCGGTGGGAGGAATGCTTATCGGAACCATACTCGGAGTAATTGTCATCCCAGGATTAGTGATCTTATTTTCAAAAAAGGATAACAAGAAACAGGTCATTAAAAAAGCTTCTTTAGTCATAGCTGCACTTATTTTATTTGGTAGTTGCTCGGTTCCCAAAAAAACGCTTCAACCGGAGAAATTAAATGTACCTACTTCATTTTCCAACCATCTTTCTCCAGATAGTTTAAATGTAGGAAGCCGGTCTTGGAAGGAAATTTTTAAAGATCCGAAGTTGGTTTCTCTAATTGATTCTGCGCTGCAGAACAATTTAGATATTCGTCAATCCATTTTGCGGTTGGAATCTGCACAAGCTTATTTTAAACAACGGAAGGCGGCATTGGGGCCCACTGTAGAGGCAGCAGTAGAAGGTGGAATTCGGAAATATGGGCATTATACAGAATCAGGAATAGGTAATTATGATTCAAATTTTTCGGAGAACTTGAAAAGTGATGAAAAATTGCCCGAACCGTTTATCCCAGATTATTTTATAGGACTTCGTTCGTCCTGGGAGATTGATCTTTGGGGAAAGTTGAAGAGTCAAAAGCAGGCCGCTTATTTTAGCTTTTTAGCTGAGCAGGAAGGCAAGCGTCTATTAGAAACGGAATTGGTATCCAATATTGCGACGGCTTATTATGAACTAATTGCTTTGGATCAAAAGATAAAAGTTTACAATCGGAATATTGAATTACATAAAAATGCACTGGAAGTTGTTGAGATAAAAAAAGATGCCGGTTATGCGACTGAACTTTCTGTGCAACAATTTAAAGCACTATTAGCCAACTCGAAAGCTGCCAAAGAACAATTGAGCCAGGAAATAGCACTTTGGGAACACCATATCAACGGCCTGTTGGGGCGTTTTTATCAACCTATTGTAAGAAGTACATATACCGAAAATGCAGATTTGTATCATGCAATGCGTTTTGGTACACCAGATGATCTCGTGAACCAACGCCCGGATATTAAGGCCGCGTATTTGAAAGTCATTGCATCTTCGAATAATCAGGAAGCATCACGTTTGGCTTTTTTGCCTTCTGTTGCAATAAGTCCATTTATCGGATTACAGAGCTTTAGCTTTAACAAGTTATTTAATTTGGATAAATCTATTGCGTATAATTTATTTGGCGGTATTACACTGCCGATATTTAATCAAAGACAGCTTAAAACGCAGTATGAGATTGCGAAAGCAGATTATGGAATTGCGTTTGTAGACTATGAAAAAGCAGTTATAAACGCTTATAACGAAGTTTCCAATGTTGTCATGACGCAAGAGGCAATCGTCAAACGACGTAGCTTTGTCGATGAACATGTTCAAGCGTTAAACCTCTCTATTGAAGCGGCACAGGAACTGTTTATTGCGGGGCGGGTGACTTCTTTAGATGTTGTTACGGCCCAAAAAGAGTCTCTGGAAGCTCAAATAGGAAAAGTAGAATTGGAGAAAGAGAATACTTTAAATCAGATTCTACTTTACAAAGCCTTGGGAGGAGGTTGGAAATAGGTGGTTATGGATTAAAAAGAAAACTATTTTTCATGCGATAAAGAATTAACTTGTTAATTCTTGGACCCTTAACTGGGTCAGGGGAAGAGGCCGTCGTGAGACGTCCTCTTTTTTGTTGTTATTTTTATGTAGTTTAGTCTACACTATCTTGAACCGATTTTATTATGTTGCAGCGCATTTTTCTTTTTATTCTTTTCGCACATTTTAGTCTTTACCTATCTGCACAAGTGGCTTCCGATAGCACCCGGGTTTTGCAACGATTGGAATATCTGATGGAAAATCAGAAAATTTACATCAAGAACCGTGAAGACAAATTGGAGAAATTAAAACAGGAGGCAAAAGCATTAGAAGGTAATCCTGTTCAATTTTTGAAGAAGAACTACGAAATCTTTGAAAATTATAAGAAGTTTGATTCTGACGCAGCGCTTACTTATATTTTACTATGTCAAAAGCTCGCTCCACCGCATAATGACTCCCTACAGGCAGTGATTCATCTCGATTTGGCTTGGGTGTATTCCACCATCGGAAGGTATATAGAAGCTTCACAATTGTTGAAGCAAGTCGATCCCACTCATCTAGGTAGGGATCTTCTCGCCAAGTATTACGATACCTACAGCTCGTTCTATAGTCATTACGGTCAGAGCAATAATCGACCAGAATATTACCAAGCAAGTGAAAAGTATCGTGATTCTTTGTTAACGGTACTACCGAAGTCTTCCTTGGAGTATCGTACCACCATTGCGATAAAAACGCTGTTTAACGGTAACCGGGAGGACGCTAAAAAGCAATTGTTAATGCTCTGGAATGAGAATAAAAAGGATATTGAGCAGCGCGCGCTGATCGCCTATTTTATGGGGCTCATTTATAAATATGAAAAGGATACGAAAAGTCAAATTTACTATCTTTCAATATCGGCCAGTGCAGATATTGAAATGGCAAATCGGGATAACGCATCTTTTCATGATCTGGCGCTAACGTATTACGACCAACAGGATTTTGATAGGGCTTTTCAGTTTATTGAAAAAGCAATCGACGATGCGATGTTATGTAAAGTACGGTATCGCATTATTGAGGGCACCTCTTCTTATCCTATAATCAATGCCGCCTATCAGCAGAAAATCAGTAGTCAAAATCGACAATTGGTTGGACTGGTCATTATCGTTAGTATTTTATTGATCGGTGTCATTATTGGACTTGTCATTATCTATAGACAGGTGCAACATTTGAGAAGGATACGATCAGAATTATCGGCTACAAATCAACAGCTTCGTTCATTGAATAACGAAATTAACCAGACTAACCTTAAATTGTCGGAATCCAACCATATTAAAGAAGAATATATCGCCCAATTTTTTGACATGTGTTCGAGTTACATCGATAAAATGGAAGATATCAGAAAGGCATTATTGAAAAAAGCGACGAATCAGCAATGGGATGCGCTGCGGGAACAGTTAAAGTCAACGCAAATGGAGGAAAGGGAAGTGCAGCAACTTTATGTTAATTTTGATCGTATCTTCTTAAATCTATATCCAACCTTTGTTGATGAATTCAATGCACTACTTCAGGAAGAGGAGAAGATCTATCCCAAAAAGACAGAATTGTTAAATACTGAACTTCGGATTTTCGCATTGATTCGATTAGGGATCGATGATTCCGTGAAGATTGCAAGTTTCCTGCGATACTCGCTTCGGACGGTTTATAATTATAGAACAAAAGTACGGAATAAAGCCGCAGGAAATCGTGATGCTTTCGAGGCGGCTGTATGTCAAATTGCGGTGATCGACCGGGCATAAAATGAGCTATAATACCCGAAAATTAGCTATGTTAAAGACAATTGTACGCTCCTTTAGGTACTTTTTAGGGGTGTGTATTTTTTGTAGTCATCTTGTTTTTAGTTATTTATGTTTTTTCTTCGGTACTTTTTAAGTACTAGCTCTTTTTTCTCCGTCAAGCTGATCTTAGTTTTGTTTTGAGCAATGAAGCAGGGGAAACTCATTGCCATTTTGGAATAACCAAAAGATTAAACAATAACCAATTTTTTTATTTCATATGATTTACTTTACACGAAAAGTTGCCTTTTCAATGGGGTTAGCTTTCTTGTTTACTTTGGTGAATTTGGTGTTTGCCCAAGACCGAATTCAAGTTAGTGGACGTGTCTTGGATGCCCAAGATCAGAAACCACTCTCTGGAGTAACCATTACACAAAAAGGAAGTAATAACGCAGTCTCCAGTAACGGAGATGGACGTTTTCAAATTTCTGCTAGCACGGGCAGTATACTCCAATTTACGTTTGTTGGCTACGACAGTAAAGAACTACCTGCCAACAGTACCATGATTGTCCAATTAAATTCCTCAACCAATTTGCTGGAGGATGTTATTGTAATCGGTTATGGTAGCGTGAAAAGAAAAGATGTCACGACTGCAATCTCTTCAGTTTCCACCAAAGATTTAGAAAAGAGACCCGTTACTAATTTTGGGCAAGCCATTCAAGGTAAAGCTGCCGGGGTCACTGTTATTCAGCCGAGTGGTCAGCCAGGTGCAGCACCTCAGATACAAATTCGTGGGATAACGTCTTTTAATAGTAATACCACTCCTTTGTATGTTGTTGATGGAGTTCCTGTGGAAGATATTAAGTTCTTGTCTCCTAATGATATCACGGATATTCAAATTCTAAAGGACGCGTCATCGGCAGCGATTTACGGCTCGCGTGGTTCGAACGGTGTTATCTTGGTTACGACAAAATCAGGAAAAGCCGGAGAAGCAAAAATTACACTGGGAACACAATGGACAGCCAATGTTGTCAATAACACGGTTAAAGTTTTAAATACCAGTCAATACAAAGATTTACAGGATGAAATAGGCATGATAAATCTGCCAGAGGGATTGTTGGATCAAACAGATTGGTTTAAAGAAACCTATAAGACAGGTATTCAACAAAATCATCAAATATCCGTTTCGGATGGCAATGAGAAGCTTCGTTACTATTTAGGTGGGGGATATTTGAACGAAAAAGGAACATTACAGGGATCCTTCTTTAGGCGATATAATTTTCGTGCTAATATTGATAATCAAGTCCGAAAATGGCTAAAGGTGAATGCGAATATCAATTATTCCGATAACAATGATAATGGAATTACCTCAGGATTGGGTTCTAATCGTGGGGGGGTAGTTACATCGGTGATTACAACACCAACCTATGCGCCTGTATGGGATCCAACCAATCCGGATCGATTCTATAATAATTTCTATGGGATCAACAACATCACCAGCCCTTTGGAGAACCTAGCCCGGACAAGAAATAATAATAACCGCGAAAACCGACTTGTTGCCACAGGAAGTGCACTGGTTTCTTTTATGCCTAATTTAACTTGGAAAACTGCGTTTTCATTGGATAGAAGATCCGGGGTGATGACCACCTTTTTGGACCCTTGGACAACAGCTTGGGGAAGAAACCAATTCGGGGAGGCTTCAGATATTCGTAATACAAATACCGTGTTGACTTGGGACAATTTCTTGACGTACACGAAGAACTTTGGAAAGCATAACATGGAAGTAATGGGCGGTTCGTCATGGACAGATTCCAAGTACTCCAGAAGCTATATCTATGGTTCAAACTATGCAAATGGAATCATTGAGACACTTAATGCGGCAAATAAGATCTCTTGGGATAGAACAGGATCTACAGCATCCAATTGGGGGATTATGTCCTATTTCGCACGCGCAATGTACAATTATGATGGCAAGTATTTATTGACCGCAAATATGCGTGCCGATGGTTCTTCAAAGTTGAGTCCGGAACGTCGCTGGGGGTATTTCCCATCGGTTTCAGCTGCATGGAGAATCTCTTCCGAAGATTTTATGAAAGACGTAACCTGGATAAACGACTTTAAAATCCGAGGCGGATGGGGACAGACAGGTAATCAATATGGATTAGGTGATTATGCGTACCTACAGTTGAGTGGGATCCAACGTCAACAGTGGTTCGTTGAGGGAAAAGACAATTCATTGCCAAATATCAATAAACCAACAATCTTAAGAGCGAAAGACTTGACTTGGGAGACGACAAGCACAACCAGTATTGGTTTTGATATCACGATGTTGAATAATCGACTCAGCATCAGTGCAGATTATTACAACAAGGATACTAAGGATCTTTTAATGAATGCAAGTTTGCCCGCAGGACAGCAAGCAACCACAATCCAAAGAAATGGCGGCCGGCTGAAAAACCATGGTTTTGAATTTGCAGTAAATTCAAAAAATCTGACCGGCAACTTGACTTGGAATACCGATTTTAATATTTCTTTTAACAGAAATAAACTGAAACAGCTGGATCTACAACAAGTGTACTACGATGTAAAGACAAACGATTATGTCAATGATTTTGTAGTGAAGAATGAGCCAGGAAGATCACTTGCAGGGTTCTTCGGTTATATCTCTGATGGTGTAAACCCTGAAACCGGCGAACTGATGTACCGCGACTTGAATGGCGATGGAAAGATTTCATCGAGCGACCGTACATATATCGGTAATCCTCTTCCAAAGTTTGTCTATGGTATGACAAACAACTTCTCCTGGAAAAATTTCGACCTTAGTATATTTATTCAGGGAACTTACGGAAACGATATCTTCAATGCGAGCCGCATGGAAACAGAGGGGATGTATGATGGTCGAAATCAAACTACTGTTGTATTGGATCGTTGGCGGGTACCGGGACAGATTACCAACGTTCCGAAAGCTGGGTTTGACATGAAAAATTCAACCTATTTTGTTGAAGATGGTAGTTATTTGCGGATGAAAAATGTTTCCTTGGGCTATTCCATTTCTCCGGAGAGACTGAAACGTATTGGTATCCATAAAATTCAGCCTTATCTATCTGTAAGTAATCTATTTACCTTGACTAAATATTCAGGTATGGATCCCGAAGTAAACCAGTATTCCGGTGGATCTGATTCCAGAATCCAGGGTATTGATTGGGGAACCTATCCACAGAATCGTTCATTTGTTTTAGGTCTTAATATTGAGTTTTAATTGTCTGTATCATGAAAAAATATATAAGTAACGCTCTTTCTTTGCTAACCGGCTCTTTGTTTTTATTTTCTTGCTCTTTGAACCGTGATCCACTTTCAGATTATTCGGATGTTAGTCAAGGAAAGACAGAGACAGGAACGCAGATCGTTTTCAAGAACAAAACCGAAGTTGAAACTTACTTGGCGGGGATCTACCAACAGATGAAAGATAGGCAGGAACATTGGTACCTCGACCTGCTCTTGATTGGCGATTCACACGCCGATAATTCCTATGCGGGAACAACCGGAGCGGAAGTTGTACCTTTTGAAAATAATTCTATTGAAGGGTCTAATTCTGTGGTTGACCGGGATTGGGGAAGATATCTGGAAGATGTTGGACGTGCAAATCGATTGATCATTTATGTGGATAGTGTCGCTGATAAATCGGTGAGCGATACAGAAATTAGGACTTATAAAGCACAAGCTAAGCTATTCAGAGCATTGGCGATGTTTGATATGGTCCGTATATTCGGATCTATCCCTGTCATCACCACAATTGCACCCGATATTACCGGTGATAATGTCAATGAAGTTTATCCGCAATATTTTCCAAAACAAGCTACCGAAGAAGAAGCCTATAAGCAGATCGAAAAAGATTTGATGGATGGATTGGCTGATGCACCAGCCAACAATAATGGGAATAAAACTTTATTTACCAAATCCGTAGCACGAGCTATGCTGGCAAAGATCTATGCCGAAAAACCAATTCGAGATTATGCTAAGGTTATTCAATTTGTTGACGCATTGACTGCGGATGGTTTTGATCTGAATACCAATTACTCGGATTTATATGCAATGAATGCAAGCAACACCGATCTTGCGCAACGGAATACGAAAGAATCGATTTTGGAAGCACAGTTTACTTCAGGTGGAGGTAACTGGGCGACTTGGATGTTTGGACGGGATTTGTCCAATTATGATAATAACTTCACATGGGCAAAATGGATAACCCCATCACGGGATTTGATACAAGCATATACGAATGAAGGGGATCAGATTCGTTTGGGGCAATCTATTGTCTATTATTCCACTACTTGGAGCAACTATTATCCTTCCAATCATTATCCATTCATGTTTAAACTGCGGTCTGCATTTAATAGTATTGTCAAGCTTCGTTACGCAGATCTTTTATTGCTTAAGGCAGAAGCTTTAATTCAACAGGGATCTGATTTATCCGGCGCAGCAGACATTATTGACAAAATTCGCACACGTGTTAAATTACCAAAATTGCCAACTGCGATACGTTCAAATAAGGATGCTTTATTAGATGCTTATTTGAAAGAACGCCGTCTGGAATTAGCCTTCGAAGGACAACGCTGGTTCGATCTTGTGCGCTTGGACAAGGTGGAATCTGTCATGAATGCGGTCTATGCAAAAGACGCTGGAAGAAAGGCACAGGTGTATCCCTTCACGAAGAACTCTTACCGTTTACCGATTCCGCAACCAAAAATTGATCAGAATCCTAATCTAGTTCAGAATCCGGGGTATTAATTGATTTAACAAGTGGAATCCCCCATCTGATGGATGGAGACAAATATATTAACAGATGAAACGTACTAATAAAAAAACTATGATATATACATTCTTGTTGTCCTGTCTAGTGACGGCAACATCTTGTAAACGTGACAGTTATACACCTTCGCAAGGTGATGAAATTAAAAAAAGTGGTGATGTTACCATTTATACGACGACAGGCAGTCGGTCTTTGGATTTTGGAAAACGCTTTGTTGATTTCAGCTCCAAATTTAATATGTCGCCCAATACAATTACGCTAGATCCTACTAAGAAATTCCAGACGATGGACGGCTTCGGTGCAGCCATCACAGGCTCAACATGTTATAATTTAATGAAAATGAGTAAGGAAGATCGGACAAAATTCCTTACAGAGACGTTTTCAGATAAAGATGGAATGGGAATGAACTATATCCGTATTGCTATTGGATGTTCCGACTTCTCTTTGAGTGAATATACCTGTTGGGACAAAGAAGGAAAGGAAAATTTTGGATTGCAGTCTGAAGAGACCCAATATATCATTCCGGTGCTTAAAGAAATACTTGCTATCAATCCATCCATAAAAATCATGGGCTCCCCATGGACTCCACCGAAATGGATGAAAGTTAACAACCTGACTGATTTAAAGCCCTTTGATTCATGGACCAGTGGTCAGTTAAATCCAAAATATTACCAGGATTATGGTTGGTATTTCGTTCAATGGATCCAGGCACTGAAGAAAGAAGGCATTAATATTTATTCGATTACTGTTCAAAATGAACCATTGAATAGAAAAAATTCCGCTTCGCTTTATATGTCATGGCAGGAACAACAGGCTTTTGTCAAACAAGCTTTGGGCCCGCAATTAAAAGCGGCTAACTTATCAACAAAGATCTATGCATTTGATCATAATTATAACTATGATAATATTGCCGATCAGTCTGATTACCCAGTAAAGATTTATAACGATGCCGGAGCAGCTTCATTCTTCGCCGGAGCGGCGTACCATAATTATGGTGGGGATAAAGCTGAACTTATCGATATTCATAATCAACGCCCAGACAAGGAACTGGTATTTACAGAAACATCCATTGGGGAATGGAATGATGGACGCAATCTTGAAAAACGTTTGATGGAGGATATGCGTGAAGTTGCATTGGGCACCGTCAACAATTGGAGTAAAGGTGTCATAGTATGGAACCTGATGCTTGATACTGACAAAGGGCCAAATCGCGAAGGTGGCTGTCAGACATGTTATGGCGCCGTGGATATTAGTAAGGCAAATTATAAGAATATAACGCGCAATTCGCATTATTATATTGTTGGTCATCTTTCTTCGGTTGTCAAATCAGGAGCCTCGCGGATTGGTACTTCTGGGTATACAGCAGAAGGGTTAGTTTATACAGCCTTTCAAAATACAGATGGGACCTACGCTATTGTTCTGTTAAACGAGTCGGGAGATAGCCGTAAAATTACCGTCGCAGACGGTAAACATCATTTTAGCTATGATGTGCCAGCTAAATCGGTTGTTTCTTACCGTTGGACCTATTAACTGGAGGATGATAAACCCTAAGCGCTATCACATTGATAGCGCATAAATTATGAACAAATGAAAAGATATCTCATCAATATACTATTGGGAACTGCTGCTATTACTGCAGTTAGTTCCTGTAAAAAGGATGAAAAATATACCTATCAAATAGGGGATCCTAAAATCGAATTGAAATCGCCTATCTCGGCCGCAAATTTTGGGGATAGTCTCGAGTTTCAGGTGCATGTGTCGGATAGTGAAGTTGCGCTGTCTACTGTTAAAGCACAATTGTATTTTACAGACGACAAGGTAACAGAAACCGTCATCCGTACCAAACAAAATGGAGACTATGCTGGAAAAATTTATGTTCCGTTCTTGAAAGATATTCCCGATGGAAAAGCAACTCTTAAGTTTGTCTTACAGAATATTAGCCAAAAAATAACAGAACAATCTTTTGATATTAATCTGAGCAGACCCGACTTTCCATATTTAACTTTAGTCACAGAATCCAAATCCTATCGCATGGAAAAGGTCGGGCGTAATCAATATGCGGCAAAAGAAAATTTTGCAGCTGAGGTAAAAGGCTATATTCAAGCGCCAAAAGTAGGTACACAAGGCAATGCGATGAACTTTGGTTGGGTCAATAATGTTATTAACTTGGGGTCTACCGCTGAAATTCCTTTTTCAAATTCAACCTCTGGTGTATATCCAATTCAATTTAATACATTGACATTTCAGGCATCTCCATTTATTGTTGTACTGCTAAATGGATCGCAGTTCAGTCGACTGGATGATAAACATGCTAAAGTTGAACTCGAGCTGGCTCAAGGGAAAACGACGACTTTTGAAGGGATTGCGGATCTGCAAGATTGGTGGATCGATCCAGATTTCTTTACCAAAGCGGCCGATGGAAGCCTATCGTTTAAAGGATCAACTGGAAAATACCGTGTTACCGCAGATTTTAACTTAAAATACTTTGTAGTTGAGGCGATGACAGGCAATGATTTGGCAAAACTACAAGATGATGGATCTGGGGCTGTGTGGATTATTGGTGAAGGAATTGGAAAGCCTAAAGTATCCAGTAACCAAGTGGGCTGGAACACGGATAAAGCACTTTGTCTGGTTCCACTAGGTAACAAGAAATACCAGATAACTGTTAAGGCAGGAGAGTCTATAAATTCTGATAACATCAACTTCAAATTTTTCCATCAAAAAGGATGGGGAGGTGAATTTGGAGGTACAGATGTGACAACCTCAAATGATATCGTCTTTGTGGGAGATGGCAAGAATGGTCGTGATTCAGGCAATTTGGGTATCAAAACGGGTAAAGTTTTAGAGGCAGGTAAAACCTATGTTTTTACATTGGATTTAACTGCCGGCAATAAGAAAGCGGTTTTGACGATTGCGTCAAAATAATTGAAATTGAGTTTTATAAGTCCTAGGTAGTAGTCTGCCTAGGACTTTTTCTTTTAAATAGCATTTGTTTATTCCAAAATTCATTTGTTATATTTGCCCAAACTCAAGATGAATCATCATGAGCTCGATTTGGTAAGTTTACAAGTTAAAGAAACAATCTTAACGATGTAAGCTGCTATTGAGAATAAAATATTCGAATGAAAATTAGACTGTTTATATGGATTCTATTACCCTTGATGCTCCTGCAGAGCTTCTCAACGGTATGGCTATGGACAGTCTTCGAGTTGAATCGAGATTATATCGCACGTTACGAATGTATCAATCGTTTTAACGATAATGCGCTTGCCTGTCGAGGCCAGTGTATTTTGATGAAAAAAATGCGCGAGCATGAGGAAAAGGAACAAAAAAATCTTGAATTACGTATTATTGATGTCGTTTTTATAAATAATACGCAAGATTTTACTTTTAAAAATACGGCTCTTTATGAAGACACTGTGGAGCGCCTGCTTCCAGTATATAAAGAAGATTATTCCTATAATCCCATTTTTACAATATTTCACCCCCCTTTGGTTTAAATCCAGTTAATAATTTATTTGATTAAGTAGTCGATCACTGACGATGGATTACAAGGTATGCTAAGATTTCCTTCGCGTTATAATTTCGCTGTGAAACTGCTTTTAGTGATGCTTTGTCCATAAAATCGATCTTTCGGTTAAGCTATTTATTCAATAACTATTTATTTCAATGAAACTTTCCTAATTATTTGGGCTACATCGCGGTGTGGATCCGAATCATTTGAATATTGATAATAGCTAATAATCTGTTTAATATCAGTATGATGGTTTCATTTCGCTAGAAGTTGAATGGAGCGCATCTATTACGATGAAATACATCCGTTCGTCACAATAGGATATCATTTTGATTTATTGCGTGGGTTCCGGAGCTCACGCAATAAATCGGATAGCTTCCTAACAAATGAAAAATTATAGATGAGAGATTTATTTATAAAAAAAGTGGGTTTTTATATCGCGATTATATCCTTTCTCCTAATCGCTTGTACAAAGGAGAAAACAGACTATGAGGCAGAGCGGGGAAATACTGTGGCAGAGAATACAGAGTTTAAAGAGGTTACAAGCCTTGTTTCGTCAGGGTATAGTATTCGTGTTGAGGCTCTAGGCGGGGTATTGTATCGCGGTTATAATGATATCCGCGTGATAATCAATAAGCAGCAAAATAATGAACCTGTAGCCGTTTCCTCAGTCAAATTGCTGCCAGTCCAAACCAATGTGCAAGGAATGAAAATTGTTTGTCCGCACCAGTCCGAAATGGCCTACACGTTGGATGGTCGCTACTTTTCGGGTTACAGTGTGTTTACAGATGAAAGCTCTGCAGCAGCAAACTGGAGTTTGGAAATCGATTTTACAATTGGTGGTCAGACCTTCACCGCTACACAGCATGTAACTGTGAAGCCGCAGGTAAATAAAAATCGTAACATAACCACTTTCACTGGGAAAGATGGCGAACAGTATTTAATCGCCTTGATTGCTCCTTGGAAACCAACTGTTTCTGAAAATAAACTGGTCGCCGGGATTTATAAGTTAGACGCTGCACAATTGTCTTATACGACAGTGAATGGATATACCTTACAATTGGATCCGCGTATGCCAGAACCTTCGATGGGCAACCATTCGTCGCCCAATAATAAGGACTTAGTACAACAGGCCGACGGGTTGTACCATGGTGTTGTGAATTACACAATGACAGGTAACTGGACATTGAATTTTATTTTGGTCAACCAAAATGGAAGGGTAATAGCAGGTACTGAGGTACCCAAGGACTTTACACCTGGAGTAGAAGGTCGTAAAAGTGAGTTATACATTGATATTCTATTCTAGCGGCTATGAGGAAGATAAGTATTATTCTCTTTATGTTGTCTTTGGGATGGAACGTACACGGACAAAACAGTCCTGTTACCCGCGATACAACGAGACGTCTGGAGGAGGTTACAGTCAATGCAGCTGCCAAAAAGAGGATTGAAAACGATCTGAAGATGACAGTCTCCGTGGATGAATATTTGGCTTCTGCAAGTAATATCAGCTTCATAAAACGTGGAGCCTATGCTTGGGAACCTCTGCTCAATAATATGAGTAGTGAGCGTTCGACAATTACGATCGATGGGATGCATGTCTTTGGAGCATGTACGGATAAAATGGACCCGATAACCTCGTATGTAGAAAGTAATAACCTTGCTGCGATAGATATTAAATCGGGGCAGGAAGGTAATCTGCATGGTGCTACGGTCGCTGGCAGTATAGATCTAAAAAGAAGGAATACCGCGTTTGGTCTGCAGAAAAAAATTGGCGGAGCTTATCAGACAGGTTTTGAATTCAATAATAAGCAGACTTTCAATCTTGGGAATTTATATTACTCAAGTGACAAATTTGTGGCAGATGGAAGTATTGCCTTTCGGAAGGCTGGAAATTATTATGATGGAAATGACGATGAAGTACGGCATTCGCAATATAATAAATTCAATGCGTCGTTGGGCTTGGCCTATAAAACAAGTCCGCTTTCTGCTGTTCGGGTAGATGCTATTTTTGATCGTGCAAAAGATGTGGGATTTCCTGCTTTGCCAATGGACTTATCCTTATCCAGAGCGATTATCACTTCCGCTGCATACAAACAGTTGTTTGAAGAGGGCTTGGTAAAAGTATGGGACACCAAAGTTTATTTTAATGCAGTTGAGCACTATATGGATGATACGACCCGTCCGGAAAATTTGGTTCATATGGATATGCCAGGCTGGAGTACGACCTATGGTCTTTTATCTAAAATTAATCTGCAGAAAGACCGCTATTCTTCGGAAATACAGGTAAATGCTTACGATAATCTCTCGATAGCTGAGATGCGCATGTATCCGCAGGATCGATCCAAACAGACCATGTTTGCCTATAGCTGGCCATGGGTAACCACCCGTTTCGCGAGTGTAGCCATTAATAACTCGTTAGATCTTTCTGATATCAGTAGACTTGTCTTTGGAGGTTCATTGGGTTTGAACTATAACTATTCGAAATACGTTGAATTCAATTGGATCTTCCATCCTGGTTCTCCTCAGAAGAAAAATAGAATTCTGCCGAGCCTACATGCTAGCTATCAGTTAAATATTGGTCAGTTTGACTTTTCCCTAGGAACAGGGTTTGGGCATCGTGCTCCTTCTGTTTCGGAAGCGTATGGTTATTACATTTACAACAGTTTCGATCGTTATGACTATATCGGAAATCCGGATTTAAAAAATGAAGTCTCTTATGAAGCCAATGCCAGTGCCGGATTTAAGACCGGAAAGTTAAGCATTGGGGCCAAGGCCAATTATTTCTTTATCCAAGACTACATTATTGGCCGGATTTTGAGTTTGGGTAGCCCTATGAACTATCAATCGGTAGGCGTGAAAGGCTATACCTCTTTAGATCATGCGACTCTGTTTAATCTTGCACTCAATGCGCAATATCAAGTTTTGCCAGGTCTAGATTGGAAAGTCGTACTTACCTATGCCAGAGGGCAAGACAATATGGGCGGAAACCTGCCTTTTATACGTCCCTTAAGTTATCAAACATCACTGCATTACCGATACAAAACGATCGGTGTGCAAACTTCAATGAACGGGGACTTTAGCCAGGTCAATTTTAGCCCTGAATACGGAGAGGACCAAACTGCATCCTATAAGATATGGAATGTTTCGGCAGACTATACCTTCACTATTGGAAAATTGAATGCAATGTTTCAGGTCGGTGCGGAGAACCTCTTCAATGAATACTATAGTACCTATGCAGATTGGGGAAATATACCACGCATGGGTAGGAATATTTTTACATCCTTAAAAATCAATTTTTAAATACCTTAAAACTTAGAATAAAATGATAAACAATGCAATTAAGCTCCTGATGATTTCTTTGGTTATGGTTTCTTGTAGCAAAAGTGAAGATGTCGCCAACAGTGTTAACTTACATTTCAACAATACATTTAAAAATACAACAATTGTGCTGGGTAGTGCAGATTCACCAGCTGCCTCAAAAAATACATCAGCCAGTGGACAACTGCATCAGTTTTCTGAGCTGAAGTATGTAATTAGCAATATCAGACTTATTAAAGCCGATGGATCTGAAATCCCTTATAATGTAAATGACCTGGATAAAGGGGCTGCAGTAATTGATCAGGCGAAAGCGGCAACTTTAAATTATGTACTGAGTAATATACCTGTTGGCGAGTATAAACAGATCAAATTCGGTTTAGGGGTAAAACAGGAAATAAATACATTGGATCAACTGAGATTCCCAGTTTTCTATGCAACAGCAGGGGCTAATGACACCAAAATGCACTGGGAATGGGGGACAGGTTACCGATTTACGAAATTGGAAGGCTTTTATGATGCAGATCATAAAGAGTTGTCTATTCACACTGGAAGTACGATCAACGGAACAAATGGTGATGAATCCACTTATAAACAGGGGGTAGATGCTTATCGGGATATTACGTTGAATTTACCTTCCTTAGTTACTGTTGGAAAAAGTGTACCACAGATTAATATCAGGGCGGATTTCGATAAGCTCTTAAGCGGAAAAACGAATACCATCACACTGGGTGCCAACAATGCTGTGCCTAGTATTCATTCGGCAGTCGAAATGGTCAAATTTGTTGATAATCTTGGCGGTAACGGTAGCAGCGATACAGCTGGAATGTTCACTGTTGAGAGTGTTTCTAACTAAATTTTACGTAAATGGCTATGATCTTGAATGAGGTTGTAGCCATTTGCTGAAAATACGTTATGCATAAAAAAAAGAACGCCGTCTGATTGCACCATGACTTTCAAGTGTGCATTTTGAATATTCATCAACCATTGATAAAAATAAAAGGATGAAAAAAGTCATCTTAATCCTGACAGTTATAGTGATTGCTTTATCCTGTAGTAGGGATGATATCGTTGAATCTACGCAGGAAGACAACCCAACAGTCACGTTCAATATTCCTGCGGATTTTCCGAGTCTGAATAATGCATTTAATAGCAATAAGCCAACAAAGTATGGTGTTGAATTGGGTGAAAAGCTATTTCATGAAAAAAGATTCAGTGGAAATAATACGATATCATGTGCCAGTTGCCATAATCCCTCATTGGCTTTTTCCGATGGAAAGATGCAGGCAGTGGGTATAGATAATCGTGTCGGATTTCGGAACACTCCACCTTTACAGAATTTGGCTTTTATGAAATTTTATAATTGGGATGGCAATATACTTGAACTGGAAAAGCAGCCTTTAGTGCCAATTATCACGCATGAGGAGATGAACTCTTCTATTCTGGAGGTTATCGGTAAAATTAATGGGGATTTTGACTACAAAGTATTGTTCAAGAAGGCTTTTGGAGACGAGAATATTACACCTGAACGAATTTATAAAAGCATTGCACAGTATGAGTATACCTTAGTTTCGGCCGACAGTAAATATGATCAGGTAAAAAGAGGTGAAGGGGAGCAATTCACGATCGAGGAAGAACGTGGTTATCAGCTGTTTAAGTTGAAATGTGAAAGCTGCCATGCAACAGAATTATTTACCGATCAGAGTTTTAGAAATGTAGGGTTTCCTTTAAATAAACATCCAGACGAGGCCGGGCGAGCACGTATCACAGGTATTGAAACGGACTATATGGCTTTTCGGGTACCTTCTTTAAGAAATGCGGAATATACAGCGCCTTATGGAAGTTTTGGGCAGTTCCCAACGTTGAAATCTGTCCTGGATTATTTTGACAAAGGTGTTTTGGATGCAGCTAACCTAGATCCGATTCTTAAAGAAAATGGCAAAAGAATTCCTATGACAGAAGAAGAAAAGGAAGCTATTATAGCTTTTATTAAAACATTAAGTGATCCCAAATTTGTAGGCAAATAATGCTGATTTATGAATAGAAGAGATCAACCAATTGTTTCGCTTCTTTTACATCATGTACGCGGAGAATTTGTATGCCTCTTTCGAGAAGTAAGGTATTTAAAGCGGTGGTGCCATTTAAAGCTTCTTGGGCGGTGATCCCGATTTTTTTATAAATCATGGATTTACGGGATATTCCGCCCAAAATTGGTAATTCGAAGTAGTGAAGTTCATTGACACGATAGAGCAACTCATAGTTCTGTTCGACTGTCTTTGCAAAACCAAATCCCGGATCGAGAATAATATCTTTCACCCCCATACTTCTTAGCGTCGCAATGCGGTCACCTAAAAAGGTGGCTACGTCAGTTACAATATCTGTATAATCTGTTTTTTCCTGCATATTTTCGGGAATACCGCGCATATGCATGAGAATATAAGGAACTTGATATTTTGCCACCGTGGCGAACATGTTATCATCGAGTGTACCTCCCGACACATCATTTATGATGTGCACTCCCGCATCGATTGCAGCAGCCGCAACGTCTGCCCTAAAGGTATCTATTGATAAAATAGCGTCAGGAAATGCAGTTTTAATTGCTCGAATAGCGGGAAGAGCTCGATCCATTTCCTCCTGTGATGAAATTAATGGAGCGCCCGGACGTGAGGAATATGCGCCAATATCAAGAATTTGAGCACCTTCAAGCAATAGCTTCTTTGCTTTCTCTACCGCGAGTTCGACGGTTGTATTGTCACCTCCGTCATAAAAAGAATCTGGAGTCACATTGAGTATCCCCATAATAATGGGCTTTTCGAAGGTCATTAAGGTACCATCGACCAGTATGGAGTGACAGGGTGAAGTGTGGAATCTTTTCATCAGAACAATGCTAGGTTTGGTGTGAGAACGCCTTATTTGACAACCAAAACACCGTCAGCAATAATGCTGATATCTTTTTTAGCTTGTGTAATCTGGTCTATTTCAGACTGTGATTTACCAAGATCCTTTGCCGCATGTTGTAATGATGCTACAGAAACTTCCTTTTTCTTTGCGATACCCTCGACAACCACCGTTTTGCCGACAATGTCTGCTGGCATGAAGAATCCGTAGTCTTTAAAACGGACGGTAATCGGCTCTTCGCCTTCCCGTTGCAGGGTCATGAAACAGCCTTTTTTCTTGCAGACCTCAACGACCTTACCTGTCACCTTTCCGTTGAATGCGTTCTTTTGCGTGAGTTCTTTTTCAAGCTTTGCCACTGAAATCGCATTGGTCGCAGAGATTTCTTTTCCATATTTTACACCAGGCTTGGCGGCGGGAATATCCTTTTGCTGCGCAAAAGATAAATTGGTAACAGCAAATGCTAATGCAAAAAATAAAACGATCTTTTTCATGCTATTTTCTAATAAATTCAAATTTACCACTTGGGTCCAGCTTCATGACAGTAGATGATTTCCCATCTGTTGTTACGTCTCTGTCATAGGCGACAATATAATCTACCCCATCTTTGATGGCATCAGATATTTCATCAAAATCTTTCGCCGTTGGTTCACCACTGATATTTGCTGAAGTTGAAATTATTGGTTTGCGAAACCGTTGTAAAAGTTGTTCACAAAAAGGGTGCTTGACAATTCGAATGCCAATTGAACCGTCCTCAGCAATCGCATTGGGCGCAAGATTTTTGGCATTCGAATAGACAATTGTCAAGGGTTTTTCGGTGTATTCAATAAGTTGATAAGCCACATCCGGGATTTCATTTACATAACTTGCCAATTGATTGTCGTTGTGTAAAAGGACGATCAGACTTTTGGATTTATCTCTTCCTTTCAGCTGGAAAACTTTCTCCACGGCATCAGGATTGGTGGCATCACAACCGATCCCCCAAATGGTGTCGGTGGGGTATAGAATTAATCCGCCGTTTTTTAAGGTCTCCAAGGCCTTATTTAAATCCTCACGATCTACGAATGCACTCATCTTATCTTTATACTAGTTTTAACTTTATACAGCTACATTATGATCACGTAGTGCATCATTCAATGAAGTCTTTTTGTCTGTAGACTCTTTACGTTGACCAATGATCAAAGCGCAAGGAACTTGATATTCCCCTGCCGCAAATTTTTTGGTGTAAGAACCCGGGATAACAACAGAGCGGGCAGGTACATAACCTTTATATTCTACTGGTTGAGGTCCCGTAACGTCGATAATTTTTGTTGACGCTGTCAATACGACATTAGCACCCAATACAGCCTCTTTTTCTACACGAATACCTTCAACTACAATCGCTCTTGAACCTATGAAAACATTGTCCTCAATAATAACTGGAGCTGCTTGTACGGGCTCTAATACGCCACCAATTCCGACGCCGCCACTTAAATGTACATGTTTACCAATTTGTGCACAAGAGCCAACAGTTGCCCAGGTATCCACCATGGTACCTTCGTCTACATAAGCACCGATGTTAACGTAAGAAGGCATCATAATCACTCCTTTAGCCAAATATGCACCTAAACGAGCAGAAGCCCCTGGTACAACACGTACTCCAGTGTGCTTGTAGTCTGTCTTTAATTTCATTTTATCATGAAACACAAAAGGACCTGCAGTCATTTCGCGCATATCATTGATTGGAAAATATAAAATAACAGCTTTCTTAATCCAGTCATTGACGTGCCATCTTGTACCGATCATTTCAGCGACGCGGATTTCACCGCTATCTAATTTCATGATAACAGTGCGGATGGCTTCTGTATATTCTTTATATTCTAATAATTGCCTATCTTCCCAAGCTTCCTCAATCAGTTTTTTAAGTGGCTCTACCATATTATTTATTTTCTTATTTGAATTAGTTTATTTTGATGTACAAACTTAGATAAAGTTGGACTTAAAAACAACTTTATCCATTGTTCCTTGCAATAGACTTTCCTGATAACAACACCCTACTAGATTATGATCAACTTCTGACTCTAACCACAGTGTGTGCACAGTGAGTCCACGTTGAGTCCACCTTTTTAAGGTGCATTCACACTACAGACATTGTTTTAACAGTCCGCTTGCAGTCAGGAGTTGGTATGTATTTGATGACAACTTGTCCGCAATTAGCTATTAAACTCTTCCGGCGAACGGATGAAAGACGTTTTAATAAGTGAACTCAGTTTAATAGGAATTTTCCATAATTGCTTTTGGTTATAATGGTTCTAAAAATATAATTATTTTTGTGTTATGGCTGGAACATCAGAAAAATTGAGAATTGATAAATATTTGTGGTCAATTCGCTTATTTAAGACAAGAACTTTGGCAACAGAGGCCTGTAAGGCAGGTCGGGTGAAACTAAAAGGCCAAAATATAAAACCCTCTTATGAAGTTAAGATCGGAGATGTATACCATGTCCAAAAGGGAATTGAGAAAAAAGTGGTGATGGTGACAGGTCTTTTGGAACGTCGTGTTGACGCCAAGACTGCTGTTCAATTCTACGAGGATCAAACACCTGTTGAAGAAACTGTAGGGTTTAAATCCGTATTTCATGCTCCTGTCCTAAAACGCGACCGCGGTACAGGGCGCCCTACTAAAAAAGACCGTCGTGAGATAGATGATTTACAATCTTCAGAATGGTGGGAGAAGGAAGATGAATAACCTCAAGATATGCGCCATGATAATTGCGGGAAGCCTGTTGGCAATTTCCTGTAAATCGTATAAAAAACCTGTGGCCATGACGGAGGGAAAATTTGTTTTGGCGATCCATGGTGGAGCGGGGACGATCTTGAAAAAGAATATGACGGATTCGATGGAGCAAGCTTATAGGATCGACTTGGAGCAAGCCCTTCGTATGGGCTATCAAAAGTTGCAAGAAGGTAAATCCAGTTTGGAAGCCGTCGAATCTGCTATCCATGTTATGGAAGACTCACCCTTGTTTAATGCAGGGAAAGGGGCGGTTTTTACACATGACGGACGCAACGAACTGGATGCTTGCATCATGGATGGTAAATCCTTAGCCGCAGGCGCGGTTGCAGGAGTGACGACGATCAAAAATCCAATCTCGGCAGCCAAGGCGGTGATGGAAAAATCTGAGCATGTTATGATGGTGGGTAAAGGTGCCGAAGAGTTTGCGAAGCAAGTGGGATTGACCATCGTAGACCCTTCTTATTTTTGGACGGAAGCACGTTGGGAAGCTTTGCAGAAAGTGAGCAAGGATGACAGTACACGAACACAACTAGATCACGATCAAAAACAAAGCTCACGTTTAGGCGTCATCAATAAAGATGCTAAATTTGGTACAGTAGGATGTGTTGCTTTGGATAAAGCAGGTAACTTGGCAGCGGGTACGTCCACGGGAGGGATGACAAACAAGAAGTTTGGGCGGGTCGGAGATTCGCCAATTATCGGAGCTGGAACGTATGCGAACAATAATACCTGTGCTGTTTCCTGTACTGGATGGGGTGAATATTATATTCGCACCGTGGCCGCATATTCGGTGTCCGCTTTAATGGAATATAAAGGTGAACGTGTTGATCAAGCGAGCAGGCAAGTAATCGATCGGATTGGTGAAATGGGCGGTAATGGCGGCATGATCGCATTGGATAAAAATGGACATGTTGCTATGCCTTTTAATACTGCCGGCATGTATCGGGGTACGGTGACTAAAGACGGTAAAATAACAGTGGAAATTTATAAATAGCCAATTCAGCTGTTTTCAGCTTCATAAAATATCCCAAGTGATCAATACAATACATGTTGAAGATCGCTTGGGATATTTTATGCTAACTATTTTTATTGAACAGCAGTTATGGCCTGTTATGTCAAATTGCCGTTAGGTATTGTTCTATCTCATCAAATTGGATATCACCATGTGAAGCGTCATATAAACTGTCTTTTCCTTCAACAATCAGTATTTGAGGTGATTGATGTTCTACATTCCAACGTTGGGCAATCTCATTCGATAGTGGGCGGTAACGCAAAAGGTCTAAAAGATAAATCGCATAATCATGGTCTGAAGTAGCAGACATACGCTCAAGACTACGCTTAGCCATATTGCTAATACCACAAGTCGTGCTATGTTTAAAGATGGCTACAACTTTATCGGATTGATAAAGCTCCTGTAGCTGTTCTTCTGTATTTAATTCTATCCAATTAATCATATTATAGTTCTGTAAATTTTTTCTGTTCTACCTGTACAAAAGATGAAATAGAGGAGAATATACAACTCTTTTGGTCATTGCTTGTGGAATTGAAGAAACTGGGTAAACGTATCCCGTCGCCAATCTCCTTATATTTGCTCACTTCATAAGTGTTTTTTTCGCCCTTATCTGTGTATTCGTAACGGACAATCTCACCGGTATTTTGATCAATATAAAGCAAACCATCAATCTTTGAACCAAAGATAGGGCCTGACGAGCTGATATTTGCTATCGTTAATTTCTGTCCAGCACTGAAACTTTCCTTCTGGTTTTTCAGCTGCACATTCTTCTGTCCGATCAAAGTAGGCAAAAGTAGCAGATTGAGATCCGAAAATAGCTGGTTTTTAATTGATTTCTTGAGCTCTGGCCCATCTGCAGATAAATTCCCTCCAATAAAGAGTTTGTCTGACCCTGGGTTTTTAAAATTAAACAGGTAGGTCACCTGATCCGTTCCCCTATAGCCATCAAATCGACATGCTCCAGTCGTTCTATTGAATAGAAACTTTCGTTCGTCGTTTGACAACTGGTCTGAGATGGTATTTCCCTTTGCTGAGAAAGCCAAAAACTGCAAAGAATCCCATTTTTCCTGGCCACCGATACTTTGCCAAATCTGCTTGTTTAGACTATCGTCTTGTGCCACTAGATCCAACTGACAAAATAACGTCAGTATAACGACCAAGAGTACATTCGATAATGTTTTCATAATCCTATTTTTTAAAGAAACAATCATCAAGTAATTCGTATCAAATTTGATCCCATGAAACTTCAACATTGCGTCATTGTCTATAAGCCTACCGACTGTTGTATAACTAATTTACACTACAATCAAGACAATTCAATAACAATTTATTCTAGTGAAAAAATAAAAATCGATTAATAAGATAACTGAATATTTTATTAATCGATTTGTTCAAAATATAAGTACCTGAGTAATAAGCCGTGCTCAGTAATACTTTTCATCATTGAATGGTAGGCAAAATTAATACCAAACTAGAATTTTTTGGCAATATGGGCCATTTGTATTGCTGTAATAGCAGCTTCTTCACCTTTATTACCATGTTTCCCTCCGGCACGATCCAATGCTTGCTGAAGGTTGTCCGTTGTTAATACGCCAAAAACAGCTGGTTTATTATATTTGAGCCCTACATTGGCAATGCCATTTGCAACTGCATCGCAGATAAAATCGAAGTGTCTGGTCTCACCCTGAATGACGCAACCTAAACAGATAACAGCGTCAAACCCCTGGTTTCTGAATGCGAGGTCTGCTCCTGAAATTAACTCGAAACTTCCAGGAACCTCTATGACTTGGATATTGTTTTCCTTAGCGCCATGCTCTTCCAAGCCCTTTATTGCACCATTCAATAATGCACCTGTAATTTCTGCATTCCATTGTGCAACAACGATTGCAAATTTGAATGGACTTGCATCCGCAACCTGGATGTGCGAAAAGTCGGATAAATTTTTAATGCTACTTGCCATAATAGTAACAAAGATAGTGATTTTAGATGGTCACAAAAAAAGAGGCTATCAAATAGCCTCTTTTTATTATATTTCTATAATTATTCTCTTATAAATGTGCTTGTACACGCCCCAATAAACCATCGATTGTTGAAGCTTCTTGGCTCTCTGGAAAATCTGTTTTAATCTTCTTGTAAGCAGTCTCTGCACTTTTATAGTCATTTTGTGCTTCATATACAAGGCCTAGTTTTTTCAAAAAGAGTGGAGTTGTATACGAGTTGCTTGATTTTTCAGAAGCTTGCTTGTAGTAATCAGCGGCTTTTTTGTAGTCTTTTAACTCTGAAAAAGCATCACCTGTTAAACCAATTACGAGCGGGTCTAGAATTTGGCTTCCAGTTGGAGCATATTTTTCAAGCGCTTTCGCAGCTTCATCGAATTTACCTTGACGCAAATATAAACCTCCTAAATAGGCGTTTGCAATATTTGCAGATTTTGTATTGGAATATTCGTCCGCAATTTGTTTAAATCCAAGAAACGCACCATCGCCCATGATTGCTTTACTTTGTAAAGAATCAATTGTAGCAAGCTGTTCTGCTTTGTACATACGGTTCGAAGCTTCTTCTGCTCTTGGATCTAGATAAAGCTTTTGATATCCAAAATAAAGTAAGATCAATACAACGATACCACCTAAAATGAACACTACACTTTTTTGGTTATCTTGAAAAAAAGATCCTTTTGAAGGTTTGAAACCTTGATTTGTATTATTTGTGTTTTTAGACATTACTAATCAGTAAAATATGGATTGCAAAAATACACTTTTCGAGCAAATTTGCAAGTGTTTTGCAAATTTTAAAGTGAATTAACTTTGGCTTTCCGACTCATTCGATAGTTCAATTTCTTTGTCTAGCTGTTCGTAGATGGAGTTTTTACTTTTGAATTCAGGTACAATAATTTTCATTTGATAGACAACCTCGTTTTTGTTTTGTGTCGCTAAACGCTGTTGCAATTCTCCAATTTTCATAGAGACGATATCATAATTATTTTCTCTGACTTTGGCGATCATGATTTTTTCGTGGTGAGTCGGTAAGGTATTCTCTAAATCATTCAGTAATTCCTCATACAGTTTTTCACCAGGTCTTAATCCAGTGAATTTTATTTCAATATCTTCATTTGGTTTAAATCCTGAAAGTCGAATCATTTTTTTAGCTAACTCAACTATTTTTACAGATTTACCCATATCAAATACAAAAATTTCACCACCTTGTCCCATTGTTCCAGCTTCAAGGACTAGTCGACATGCTTCGGGAATGGTCATAAAATACCGCGTAATTTCTGGATGAGTAACTGTTACGGGACCACCTTTTTGAATCTGGTCTCTGAATCGAGGGATAACTGATCCATTGGAGCCTAAGACATTGCCAAATCGGGTTGTGATAAATTTGGTGTGCACAGTTGCCCCTAAGGAATTTTCCAAATGATTGTTTAACGATTGTACATAGATTTCTGCGATACGCTTTGTCGCTCCCATGATATTAGTGGGGTTGACAGCTTTATCGGTAGAGACAAAAACAAATTTTTCAACTTGAAATTCCACGGCTAGATCAGCTAGATTCTTAGTACCCATGACATTGGTCTGTACCGCTTCCAAAGGATGGTTTTCCATCATTGGCACATGTTTGTATGCTGCAGCATGATATACATAATGCGGCTTGAAAGTATCAAAAAGTAATTGCATCCTTTTTGTACTTCGGACGTCTGCTATATAAGTATGATAAACTTGATTTGGAAATTCATCTTGAAGGTCAAGTTGAAGATTATGTAACGGAGACTCCGCTTGGTCGCAAAGGATAATCATTTGGGGCTCGTATTTTCCCAATTGGGATGCAATCTCACTACCTATGGAGCCTGCTGCCCCAGTAACTAATATTCTTTTACCTTTCGTTTGGCTTAGGATGTGGTCGTCGTTAATCTTAATCGGCTCCCGTTCTAGTAAATCTTCAATTTTTATTTTCTGGATCTGATTGGGATTAAGATCACCATTCATGATTTTTTTAACAGGAGGGAGCGTTAATATGTTGACATTTTTTTCGAGCGCAACATCTGTAATTTCATTTTTACGGTCCGAAGGAATGTTGTGCGAAGCGATGATAACCTCCTCAATATTCAATGTATTGATCAGATGGCTGAACTTCTGCGAGGAATATATTTTGGTCCCATCAATTACCTTGTTGATTTTTTGTTCATTATCATCTAAGAATCCAACAATAGCATTTTTGGATCGTACATCATGATCTAAGGTTCTTTTTACAGCAATTCCCAAGTCACCGGCACCATAGATGAGTGTCTTTTTTTTGGAGCCGCTGACTTTTTTGGTGTATAGAAAGAAAATTTTGATAATCGTTCTATATACGGTTAAAATAAGAAAGGAGAAGAGTGCAAAGAAGATAATGAGTGCAGTTGGAATGTTTCGCTCTATCTCGTTTGCTTGGATCACTAATTTTATAACCAGGAGAACGAAAACACTAAATATTATCGTTGATAATATACGTATTGAATCGATAGCGCTCGTGTAACGAACTATCCCAGTATACATCTTGAAGAGATAGAATGATAAAGAACATATGGCTATAAATAAAATGTAACGAATGCTAAAATCAATGTCGAGCAGAAAATCGAAGTTAAAATCATAGTAAATAACATTTGCGAGGAGATAAGCGATGGAAACACTAAAGATGTCCAATAAAAAAATGATCCACCGTGGCACTATATTGACTTTACTGAGCATGGTAATATATCTGATTAATTTAGACAAATGTAGATAAATTTGCTTCATTCCAAAGCAGTGCCAAACCAAATTTATCTTCGTTTGATAAGATTGATTTTTTATTGTAATTTTAGCTAACTATCAATTTTACAAGATGAATGAGTTAGGAAAGCTTGCGAGTCAGGCTATGATTTCTCCAAAAGAGATGCTGTTTGAGAAGAAAAAGAATGCAAAGAGTTTATTTATAGGCATTCCAAAGGAAATCTCGCTTCAGGAAAAGCGGATCTGCTTGACGCCATTAGCGGTTGCATTATTGGTAGAAAATGGACACGAAGTCATCATTGAGACAGGAGCAGGTGCTGGAGCCAATTTTTTAGATCATCATTATAGTGAACAGGGGGCTCGTATCGTTTCATCTCGGGAAGAGGTGTACCAAGCAGATCTGATCATTAAAGTTGGTAGCCCTATCCTTAGTGAAGTGAAGTTGATGAAAGAAAGGCAGCTTTTGTTATCTTCTCAACAACCTTCACTCATGAACCTGGATGTACTAAAGGCGTTAATGCATAAAAAAATCACTGCAATTTCTTACGAATATTTAAGAGATGAGGGGGGGTGCCTAGCAGTGGTGCGTGCGATGAGTGAAATCGTAGGGGCAACGGCAACTTTAATTGCGGGAGAGTATCTGAGCAATGCATTTGGAGGAAAGGGACTGATGCTCGGCGGTGTGACAGGCGTAGCTTCCACAGAAGTCGTTATTATTGGCGCGGGCACCGTTGGTGAACAAGCTGCCCGAACGGCTTTAGCGTTAGGAGCAGAGGTAAAAGTGTTTGATAATTCGATTTATAAACTTAGACGCCTACAAAATAATCTTGGTAGTCGTGTTTTTACCTCCGTTATACAACCCATTATTTTAAACAAGGCCGTGATCAGTTCGGATGTAGTTATTGGCGCTTTACGAGCGCGTAATGGACGTTCCGCTTGTGTGATTTCGGAAGAAACCGTTTCTAAAATGAAACCCAATTCCGTTATTATAGATGTAAGCATTGATCAGGGAGGCAATTTTGAAACATCGGAGGTGACCTCTCACGATAAACCTATCTTTCGTAAATTTGATGTTATTCACTATTGTGTTCCCAATATAGCGTCTCGGGTAGCGCGAACAGCCACCTATGCAATGAGCAATATCTTCACTTCTATTTTGCTTGATTTTGCTGAACTCGGGGGACTAAAAAATGCAATTTGGAAGAATCCCGGTATTCGGAGTTCAATTTATTTGTACCAAGGAAACCTTACAAATGTTGACATGGCCTCAAGATTTAATATGACGGCGAAAGATTTAGATCTTTTAGTTGTTTCTTCCTTATAAACCATGGATATCCAGCTCATGTTTGAATCGTTTTTTCTAGTATATGTAGTCTGGAGCTATCTTTTAAAATATCATTTTAATGAAAAGAATTTTTATGATTTTATGTTCGTTGATTTCTCTCGTTAAGGCGCAGGAAACAATAAACCTTTATGCAGATTCCATTCCAAACTCGACTGATAAGGGGCAAGTAAATTTAGAAAAAAATGTACCGAAGTTATTTGCTTATACAGCAGATAAAAGTATTGATAAAAATATCGCCGTACTAGTTATTCCGGGAGGAGGGTATTCTCATATAGCAATGGATCATGAAGGTCATGCTGTTGCTAAAGAGTTGATAAAAAATGGTTATTCGGCATTTGTTTTACAATACCGATTGCCTTCACCAAATATCATGCGTGACAAATCAATAGGACCTCTTCAAGATGCCCAGCGGGCGATGCAATTGATCCGAACGTTGCACCCCGGACTTCGAAAGGTTGGGGTTATAGGATTTTCCGCTGGCGGGCACCTGGCTTCCACTTTAATTACGAAGTTTAAGAAAGACTATATAGCGAATCCTTCCCATGTATCCCTAAGACCTGATTTTGCAGGATTGATTTATCCAGTAATCTCTATGGAAAATGATATAGCACATAAAGGTTCGCGTATAAATCTCATTGGAGAAAACCCTTCGGAAGACCAAATCAAGCTGTTTTCTTCCAATTTGCAGGTATCTTCTGAGGTCTGTCCGGTTTTCTTTGTGCATGCCAAAGACGATATGGCTGTGCCAATAGAAAATAGCTATAGAATGATGGCAGCTTTGGACAAGTCAAAAGTGCCCAACACGCTTTATACCTTTGAGCAAGGGGGGCACGGCTTTGGGTTAATTAACAAAACCTCAGACAAGTTATGGTTTGACGCATTTTTATCTTGGCTAGACACACAAGACTAGGATATACAATTAATGGTCAAAAGAGATCCAGTGAGATATTGTTAGATCGACAGCTTGTTCTTTTTGTGGAACTATTTGCGATGTTATAATCGCATGTAAGTTAATCTCATTATTACTGACGACGATTTCATAATAAAAACCTCTGAATCGCACATCTTTTACAAAAAAAGTAGACTGCTCAGAAGGACTTATTGAAATCCATTCTTGATGTATCGCGATTGGTTTTTCGCTTGTTATGCCTAAATTTTGAGCTTGCTCAGCCTGTAATATATTGCTTTTTGCCAGTAATTGCGCAGTATAAGGGTGCGATGGATTGCTATACAATACATGTGGATTGTTTTGATCTAGGATTTTACCAGATTTCATCACAATGAGATTATCTGCCAAAGCAAGTACTTCCGTAGGATCGTGTGAAACTAAAATGACGGTCAGCCCAGTTTCTTTAACAATATCTTTTATGTCCTGTTGCAAGGTATCCCTAAAAGAGGCATCAACCTGATTGAAGGGTTCATCCATTAGTAAAACTTCAGGCTCGTTGATCAAAGCACGACAGATGGCGACGCGTTGTTTTTCTCCGCCACTGATGTCTGCTACTCTTTTTTTAGCGAGGTGATCTATCCGTAGACGTTGTAATATTTCCGCAGTTTTGTCTTGTTTGCGTTTGATGTCTGTGTTTGGCAACTGCGATGCAACATTATCCCATACATTGGCATAAGTATTTAAATCGTCAAAGCCTTGCGAGACTAATTTCATGGCATCATGTCCGGGGATCAACTTGTCCTTGCGCGTTGGGACCTGCCAACCTTTATAGCGCACAATGCCACCAGTTGGTTCCAAAAGACCGTAGATAAGTCGCAGTAATGTACTTTTTCCACTGCCGGATTCACCAATGATCGCTGTTATTTTTCCTTCATCGATATCGAAAGAACTATTTTCAACAGCAAACTGCATATTGTTCTCATGAAAGGAAAAGCTAAGGTGCTCGGCGTGTATAGCCGCTAGTCCGGGAACATGGATATCAGATGGAATATATTGACAAGATGATAAATGAGCCATAGTAGAGAAAAGGTAGTTAACGAATGGAAATTTTACGTGTTGTTGCATCTATGATGCTAATATGTATCTCTTTTGCTTCTTCAGGAAGTAAATTGGGAATTTTCTCCGGCCATTCAACAAAGCAATATGCACCTGAATAGAAATATTCTTCGTAGCCAAAATCGAATGCCTCCTGTTCATCTTTAATGCGGTAAAAATCAAAGTGGTATATGGGGCCTGCGGGAGACTCATATTCATTAACAATGGAGAATGTTGGACTAGATGTACTATCTTGTACATTTAATTGTTTACACAGGTATTTTACAAAAGTTGTTTTTCCTGCTCCCATTGAACCATATAATAGAAAAATCCGGTCCTTTGGAAAACTATTTAAAAGTATCTGAGCCGCTTGAGATAGATCTGCTGTCGTATTTACAATAATTTCCATGTTGCAAAATTACTATTTCGGTAAGTATGTCGCAAAGGGGATAATCATTTCTTCCAAAGAGATTCCACCATGTTGGAATGTTCCATTAAAGTAATTGACAAATTGATTGTAGTTGTTGGGGTAAACAAAATACGAATCTTCTTTGGCAAAAACGTATGTTGAACTAACGTGAAGTTTAGGCAACTGCGCCTCGTGGGGATTTTTGATAGCAAAAACATCTTTGTCAATATAGTTCAGATTTTTCCCTTGCTTATATCTCAAATTTGTATTTGTATTTCGATCACCAACAATTTTACTTGGCTTTTTTACACGGATCGTGCCGTGGTCGGTTGTAATAATCACACGAACTTTCTTCTGTGAGAGCCATTTTATAGCCTCTAATAGAGGTGAGTGTTCAAACCATGACAAAGTGAGGGAGCGATACGCTGCTTCGTCGTTTGCTAATTCACGAATCATAGAGCTGTCCGTACGTGCGTGAGAAAGCATATCAACAAAGTTATACACCAATACATTCAGTTGATTGTGCATTAAATTACCGAGATTGTCTAACACATCCTTTCCTTGTTCCAGGGTCAAAATTTTCGTGTAGGAATGTTTTATGGACTTGCGATAAAGTCGCTTGATCTGATCTTCCAAAAATTTATCCTCATATAAATTCTTGCCGCCTTCATCTTCATCGTTTTGCCATAATTTCGGGAAGCGTTTTTCCATTTCCAGTGGAGTTAATCCACTAAAGATGGCATTTCTCGCATATTGTGTTGCTGTTGGTAAAATACTGTAATAGTTTATCTCCTCCTCAAGTCTAAAATAGTCGGTGATTACCTCATTGATAATTTTCCATTGATCGAAACGCAAATTGTCTATTAGAAAGAAAAATGTCGGTATATCATCTTCTATGGTCGGAAATACCTTCTTCTTAAATAGCTGGTGTGATAGAATGGGCGCGTTTTCGGGGCGATTAATCCACTGGATATAGTTGTTTTCTATAAATTTGGAGAATTGCATGTTTGCTTCGGATTTTTGCATCGTCAGAATTTCATGCATATTGTTATCTTCAAGCTTTTCGAGGGACAATTCCCAGTAGACAAGTTTTTTGTAAACTTCTGACCATTGATTGAAATCCAGATTGTCATTCAGGATCATCCCCAAATTGCGGAAGTCTTGTTGATAAGCCATGGAGGTTTTCTCATTGACAAGACGTTTGTTCTCCGTTAATTTTTTTATTGTCATCAAGATCTGCTTGGGGTTGACCGGCTTGATAAGATAATCATCTATTTTGGAGCCGATGGCATCTTCCATGACATGTTCTTCTTCGTTTTTTGTGACCAGAACAACGGGAACAGTAGGGTTGATCGATTTGAGTATAGCAAGTGTTTCGAGCCCGGTTAGCCCAGGCATATTTTCGTCTAAGAAAACGAGGTGGAAAAAACCATTTTTAAAGGCTTCAACGGCATCATTTCCATTGTTGACTGTGTCAACTTTGTAACCCTTGCTTTCTAAAAATAAAATGTGTGGTTTTAGAAAGTCAATTTCATCGTCAGCCCAAAGAATATGTGTTTTTTGCATCTTGTTATTATATGTCTATTAGTAGTAGAGGAGAGGATCGGATTTTCGATCTCATGCTAACTTAAGCAAATATCGTGCTTCAGATTTTATTTTTAACATTTATTAACGATGAACTAACTATCTTTGTTTTAAGTTTATACTAGTGTTAACCAGGAGTTCATGATTAAAGGGCTCGGTTTCATAATTATAGTGTTGATGATCGTATTAATTTGTCTCCACATTGAACAAAAATAAAATTATTAATGATCCGGTATATGGATTTGTCGCTATTCCTACAGGATTGGTCTTCGATCTAGTGCAACATCCTTATTTCCAAAGGCTCCGCTATATTAAGCAGGTGAGCATGACACATCTCGTCTATCCCGGAGCTTTGCATACTCGTTTTCAGCACGCCATAGGAGCGATGCATTTGATGTCGATGGCATTGGAAACTTTGAGGAGTAAAGGTGTTATAATTTCAGGGGATGAAGAGGAGGCTGTTCTGTCGGCAATATTGCTGCATGATATAGGTCACGGCCCTTTTTCACATTCTTTGGAGCATAGTTTGATTGAAGGTGTTTCTCATGAGCTATTGTCTTCCCTTTTAATGGATCGAATCAACAATGATCTGGGTGGAAGACTAAGTCTTGCAATTACAATCTTTAATAATAAATACGAACGTAAATTTCTTCATCAATTGGTGTCGAGCCAATTGGATGTTGATCGAATGGACTACCTCAATAGAGATAGTTTTTTTACAGGCGTATCGGAAGGCGTCATCTCATTTGACCGTATTATAAAAATGCTCAATGTGGTGGAGGATGAAATAGTGGTGGAGTATAAAGCACTTTATTCTGTGGAGAAATTTCTGATTGCGCGGCGGTTGATGTATTGGCAAGTCTATTTACACAAGACCGTTATCGGTGCGGAACAGTTATTGATTAAAATTCTGCAGCGGGCGAAATATCTGACGGCTGCTGGCCATAAGCTCTTTTCTACTCCGGCGTTTCATTGGTTTTTAAGCCAGCAGGTCAACAAAACTAACTTTTTGGATGACCCGTTACATTTGGATTGGTTTACTCGTTTAGATGATACGGATATTATGTCGGCCATAAAAACATGGGAACGTCATGAGGATCCTATTTTAAGTGCAATGTGTCAACGTGTTATGAAACGTAATCTATATCGATCTGTCATGAGTGATAAGCCATTCTTGCCAGAATATGTTGATTTAGTGAAGGCGAAAGTACAAGCTGAGATGGGAGTGGCTCAAGAGGATATTCATTATTATGTATTTATGCAGGAAATTCAAAACCGGGCCTATAATTCTTCCAGGGATCAAATTAAAATACTATTGAAATCGGGCGAGCTCGTCGATATAACGGAGGCTTCTGATCTAGGGAATTTGGAAGCATTATCGAAAAATGTAGCTAAATACGCCTTATGTTATCCAAAAGAGGTGGGATATGTTGCAATTACTTCCATCAAGTAGTTATTTTTTAATAAAAAAACATAGATTTGTACCATGCAATTTACTGCTCAACAAATAGGGACATTATTAGAAGGACGGATTGAAGGAAATCCAGAAGTTACTGTAGGTAACCTTGCCAAAATTGAGGAAGGTAAAAAAGGCGATCTTTCTTTTTTGTCAAATCCAAAATATGAGCATTTTATTTATACTACTGATGCCTCGATTGTAATTGTTAATGAAGATTTACAATTGACGCAGGCAACTAAGCCAACATTGACGATCATACGGGTTAAGAATGCATATGCTGCTTTCTCTACTATTTTGAATATGTATAATGAGTTTCGTCTTGACAAAAGCGGACGTGAGGAACCACATTTTATACATGCTGAAGCGGAGATCGGCCAAGGAGGTTATATTGGTGCATTTGTATATATTGGGCGTGGGGCTTCCATTGGAGATAACGTGAAAATCTACCCACAAGTCTATATTGGCGATAAAGTTACGATTGGCGATAATACAACACTCTATCCGGGTGTGAAGATTTATCATGATTGTAAGATTGGGAAAAATGTGGTAGTACATTCTGGTGTTGTGATTGGATCGGATGGATTTGGATTTGCTCCACAAGAAGACGGAACATATAAAAAAGTACCTCAGATTGGTTATGTGCAAGTGGAGGATAATGTCGAGATTGGCGCCAATACTGTAATCGATAGGGCAACAATGGGCGCTACAATAGTGCGCGATGGTGTTAAGTTGGATAATTTGATTCAAATTGCACATAATGTTGATATTGGAAAGAATACAGTAATCGCAGCGCAAACAGGTATTTCTGGTAGTTCAAAAATTGGAGAACATGTGGTTTTAGGAGGTCAGGTTGGTGTCGTTGGACATATTGTTGTTGCAAAGGGATCTCAAATCCAAGCCCAATCAGGAGTGAATAGATCGATTAAAGAAGAAGGTAAAAAGTGGGGCGGTACGCCAGTGATGCCTTACCAGCCGCAGTTGCGCTCTAATGTGATTTTTGCACGTCTTCCTGAATTGGAAAAACGAATCCAAGAGTTAGAAAAGTTAGTAGAAAAAAAATTGAAATAATTATTTTTCATTGAAAATAAACTGTTCTTTAATTGTGATGAAATAATCATTCCTAAGTAAGCCGATGGCGAACATCGAAATGGCTTAAAGGATAAATGTTTTGTCAAAAGAAGTTTTGATTTAAAAATATGTTATTAGAAATGAATGTAAAACAGAGAACCATCAAAAACGAGGTTGAAATTTCGGGGGTAGGTCTTCATACAGGAAAAATTGTATCGATGACTATTAAGCCCGCTCCGGAAAATCACTGGTTTAAGTTCAGACGTGTGGATTTAGAGGGGCAACCAGAAATTCTGGTTGATGCGGATAATGTTACTGATACCTCCAGAGGGACGACAATAACGCAGAATGGAGCAAGTGTGAGTACAATTGAACATTTGATGGCATCGTTAATTGGTTTACAAATTGATAATGTGCTGATTGATATTGATGGTCCTGAAATACCAATTCTAGACGGTAGTTCAGCTATTTTTGTGAAGTTGTTAGAGGAAGCGGGATTTGAAGAACAAGATGCTGATCGGGATTATTATGAGATTTCGAATAATATTCATTATGCGGAGCCAGATCGCAAAGTTGAAATACTGGGCATGCCAATGGATGGTTATCGTTTGACTTGTATGATCGATTTTAATTCGCCTGTGTTGGGAAGTCAACATGCCGCGATAACATCGATTGAGGATTTTAAATCTGAAATAGCCTCTTCGCGTACGTTTTGTTTTTTACACGAATTGGAAATGTTGGTTGATCATGGCCTTATTAAAGGTGGTGATTTAAGTAATGCAATCGTTATTGTGGACAAGGAGACTTCTTCTGAGGAATTGCAAAAATTAGCGCATCTTTTTCATAAAGAAACCGTTGCAGTTGCTAAGGAAGGAATATTAAACAATAATCAATTGCGTTATCAAAATGAACCTGCTCGACATAAATTGTTGGACATGGTTGGAGATTTAGCGCTAGTCGGAAGACCTTTGAAAGGGCATATTATGGCTGCACGGCCAGGCCATGCAGCGAATGTGGCTTTTGCAAAAAAGATAAAGGAGCAGATCAAGAAAGATAAAACACGTAAAAAAATTAAAGTTTACGATCCCAATATGCCGGCATTATACGATACGGTTGAAATCATGAAGATTTTACCTCATCGTCAACCCATGCTTATGGTCGATAAAATTCTTGAGTTGACAGAAACACATGTTGTGGGTTTGAAGAATGTTACCATGAACGAAGATTTATTTATGGGACATTTTCCTGGTGCACCATTATTCCCTGGTGTTTTGCAAGTAGAGGCTATGGCACAAACAGGGGGAATTTTAGTACTGAAGACGGTTCCTGATCCAGAGAATTGGTTGACCTTATTCCTTAAAATTGAAAATGCACGTTTTAAAGCGCAGGTAACTCCAGGGGATTCTGTTATTTTTAGATGTGACTTGATGGAGCCGATCCGAAGAGGTATCGCAAAAATGAAAGGTGTGGCTATGGTAGGAGAGAAAATCGTGTGTGAAGCGGAGCTTATGGCACAGATCGTAAGAGTAAATAACAACTAAAGTAGTATAGATGATACAGCCATTAGCTTATATTCATCCGGAGGCAAAAATTGCTAAAAATGTGGTCATCGAGCCATTTGTAACCATTTATAAAGATGTCGTCATTGGTGAAGGCACTTGGATAGGATCAAATGTGACGATCATGGATGGAGCTCGAATTGGAAAAAACTGTAAAATATATCCCGGTGCAGTAATCTCTGGGGAACCTCAAGATTTAAAATTTGATGGTGAGATTACTACAGCTGAAATTGGAGACAATACAACCATTCGTGAGTGTGTAACAATCAATAGAGGAACCAAGGATAGGTATAAAACGGTCATTGGAAAAAATTGTTTGATCCAAGCTTATAGTCATGTTGCACATGATTGTGAAGTAGGTGATAATTGTGTTTTTTCGAACAACAGTACACTTGCTGGACATATTACAGTAGGTGATTATGTTGTACTTGCTGGAATGGTTGCTGTTCATCAATTTGTCAAAATTGGTTCGCATGCATTTGTTACCGGTGGTTCATTGGTGCGTAAGGATATTCCTCCTTTTGTTAAGGCCGCACGTGAACCGATTTCTTATGCTGGTATTAATTCTGTTGGATTGAGAAGAAGAGGATTTTCGGAAGAGCAAATTGCCGAGATTCAGAATCTTTATCGAATTCTTTTTGTCCAAAACAGAAACCTGGCTAAAGCAATAGAAATTATAGAAGCTGAATATCAGGCAACGGAAATCCGTGATGAAATTTTGGATTTTATTCGGAACTCCGGCCGGGGTATCATGAAAGGATTCAATAATAGAGCGATGTAGTCGCGTTGTCGATTCTAGTGAATTTGAAAATTACATTAAAAGATATTGGTAGGAGGTATAACAATGAATGGATTTTTAGGCATATAAACTATACCTTCGAGTCCGGCAAGAGTTATGCCATCCTTGGCCATAATGGTTCTGGGAAGTCCACTTTCCTAAAAGTGCTTTCAAGTAGTTTGACACCCTCATCGGGTGAATTGATCTACACGGATGGAGACCAAGTCCTAGGTGTGGAAACTATATATCAGCAGCTGTCTCTCGCAGCTCCTTATGTTGAACTGATCGAGGAGTTTACCTTAAACGAGCTGATTGATTTTCATTTTAAATTTAAAAATTATCTTCCTTCTTTTGATAAAGAAACTGTTGTAAACATATTGGGATTGGAACATGCGCTTGACAGAGAAATCCGGTTTTTTTCATCAGGCATGCGTCAACGTGTAAAGCTAGCGCTAGCTTGTTGTTCTGCATCTGCCTTGGTTTTGTTGGATGAGCCTACAAGTAATTTGGATAGTGCGGGTGAACAATGGTATCTTCATTTAATTGAGCGCACAAAAGTGGAATCTAGATTGTTTATCGTCTGTTCCAACCAAAAAAAAGAGTATGAATTCTGCGATGAAAGTATTTCTATCGTCGATTTCAAGTCTTAGGGGATCAACAATTATTTCTACCCTATTAAAAATAGGAGAAAAGTTTTTGTCCTGTATCAAAAATGATTATTTTCCATAAAACCATCAATATTGCATAACCATTAACAGCTACGAAAGTGAACTTAAGGTTCTCTCCGGCCAATAAAAACAAACACTTTCAGAAAAAAAAGTAGCGAATGAAATTTTAATAACACAATTAGTTTTTGTACTTTTGACGACTCAATAATGAGATAACCGTTTAAAGTTCAATTCAAAGAATGGCTAAGGCATCAGAGGTAAAATCAGGAAATATCTTAAGATTTAATGGAGAATTAGTATCCGTAGAAGAATATATACACCGTACACCAGGCAATTTACGTGCGTTTTATCAAGCGAGAATGCGTAATGTTAAAACTGGTAAGTTAGTTGAGTACCGTTTTAGAGTTGACGAATCTGTAGAAATTGCGCGCGTAGAAACTAGCGATTATCAGTATTTGTATGAGGATGGAGATTTCTTCGTGGTAATGGATAACAATACATACGAGCAATTCAATATTCCTAAATTTTTGTTCGGTGATTCAGCTCGTTTCTTGAAAGAAGGAATGACTGTAATTATTGCTTTTGAAAGTGATGAGCCTATCATGGCAGAAGCTCCAAAAAGTGTTGAGTTAGAAATTACGTATACTGAACCGGCTGTAAAAGGAGATACTTCTACAAATGCGTTGAAAAAAGCAACTGTAGAGACTGGTGTTGAAATTATGGTACCGTTGTTCATTAATCAAGGTGAGAAAGTAAGAGTCGATACGCAAACAGGTAATTATATCGAGCGCGTAAAATAATAGAAAGATTTTAGGTTTAGGTTGATTATTCGGTCTTGTTAGCGCTCGCTACAAGGCCGTTTTTTTTATGACTAGACTGCGTTTAACGCCTGGTTTTTCTATTCTGAACGAGAATTTCTATTTGCTTTTGAAGCTCAAATAAAAATTTAATTGGAAGGAATGCTATTTTTGATTGATCTTGGCATAAGTGATGGAATTTAATGGGGATTTTGGTAAGAAAGGGAAATAAATTTTAGGAATAACTATTTTACAAATGAAATCGAAACAAGAATTACGACTTGAATATAAAACTAAGCGATGTCAATTGTCTTTAGAGAGAGAAACTGCGCTCAATGAACGATTACTTTCGCAATTTACAAAGCTTGATCTCTCAAGGGTCGAATTTTTGCATATTTTCATTCCCATAGGGAAATACCACGAACCCAATACATATTTAATAATAAATTATATTCAAGAGTTTTTTCCGCAGATAAAGATCGTTGTTTCGCGATCTAATTTTGATGATTACTCGATGCAACATTTCATATTGGATGAACATACACGATTTGAGACGAACAACTGGGGTATTCCAGAGCCAACCTCTGGCATTAAGGTAGCTTCATCGCTTATTGATATGATTATAGTACCATTGTTAATTTTTGATCTTTTCGGCTATAGAGTAGGTTATGGAAAAGGGTTTTACGACCGTTTTTTCTCGTCTTGTAAAGCTGGTGTACAGCGTGTCGGACTATCTTTATTTAATCCAATTGATGTTATTGCAGATAAAAATGAATATGATGTCCAATTAACGAAAGCTATAACACCAGATCATATTTATCATTTTTTTGATAACAAGTAATACTATTGGTCAAAAGCATAATCTCACCGCGTTTAGTGAATAGTCACAAGGTTTTCCAATAAGTGGCTTCATTGTTTAATTCGCGAACAACAGTAGCGTATTATTTAATGTACTATTCTTATTTTTAATAAAAGAATGTAAGGCCTAATTGCGATCTAAATCTTAACTGTGTTTGTAGTTGGTTGATTTTGTCTCATGATGATTTAATTAAAATTATTTTTTATTTTTATTGCGAAATTCAATGCCTGTGCCGATATGTTTCGATATCTTCTATTTTTTCTTTTCCTAACAATCATACCTTGTCATGTTGTCTACGGGATGGATTTAATGGATTCCAATTCCTCGATAGAGGAGAAGAACTTTTACGAAACAATTATAAAAGAATCAGCGCAATATCAATCCTCTAGTCTGTCGTTAAGCAAATATCTTGCACCATATTTTAGCCAAGCGGTACGAAAAAATGATAAGGCACTTTTGGCAATCTATTATTGTTTACTGGCGGATCAGTCGTTTAATGCCGAAGGCGCAAGAAATAACTTTAGTGATAAATACTATTTAAAAGCGCTGGACCTTGAAGAAGGCTATAGCTATCAAAATGTACGCATTTGGGTAAGGGTAATGTATGGCTTTTACCTATATCGGTGCCTGAAAGCCTCTGAGGCATTACCTTTTATCTTGGAAGGAGAGAAAGGGCTCGAAGATATACCGAAAGAATTTGTTTTAGACCTAACGCAAACTTACAAGAAGCTTGGCTATTTTTTTGGAACTTTAGGTGATTATACTTCTGGAATTAAATATCTGGATTTAGGGCAACGACAAGAACAAATTTCACCGAGATTGAAGGCTGAAATTTTGGACAATTTAGGTTTACTGACACTGAAAAGTGGTGGTGATACCTTGCAGGCAATGAAAATCTTTGAATTGGCTCAAACTTTAGCACTTTCAGAGAATGACTCATTACGCTATGCGAAGATTTTAGGTAATCAGGCGGCTGTGTTCGAAGGTATGAAGGATTACCATAAGGCTTTATCTCTCCTAGATAAAGATCTTGAGATTTCCAGGTCTCTTGGGAATGACCGAAATACAATATTTGCCTTAATGATGCGGATTCGACTAGATATAGCGAATAAGGAAACGAAGGATGTTCGTCATATGATTGCGGAAGCTGAATCCCTTTTGTTGGGCTCGGATGATAAGAAGACAATACTTGAACTTGAGATTCACAAGTTGAATTTGGCGATGCAAAGTAACGATATCGGCCGTGAGCTGAATGCACGAAGAAGAATAGAACGTCTCCAAGACTCACTACGTTTTTTAGATGGTGATCCAGTATTGTCCCAATTGAAGTTTATGGCCGACAAGCAAAAGTATGCCGATAAATTATCGCTGGCACAAGCTGTTATTAAGAAAAAGCAAGCTGAGAGGCGATTATGGCTAATATTAAGTTTGTTGGTATTGGTGTTATTCTTTTTTATTTATAATGCTGTTCGATCTCGTGCTAGAAAACGGATACGTGACTATGAATATCAACTTCTTAATTTAAAGTATACAAAAGCAGAATTAGACAGGGAACTGGTGAGCTCTAAAAGCCAAGTTGAAGAATACGTCGCTTATCTTAAGCGGAATAATGAACAGATAAATGTACTTTCTGCGATGCTTGAAGAAAAAGGGAATGTTGTTGAAAAAGATCGCGAGGAGCTAAAAGTATTGTTGCAGTCACATCTCATCACTGAAGAGAAATGGCAGGAATTTAAATTATTGATTGTAAAAGAATTTCCCAATTTACTCCAGGATATACAATCTAGATTTCCCGATATAACGGAATCTAATCTGAGGGTAATTGTGCTTATGAAACTGGGGCTAAATAATAAGGAAGTAGCCAACGTATTGGGGGTTACTCCAGACGCGATAAAAAAATCTATGCAGCGCTTGAAAAAGAAGCTTGGAGATCAGGCTGGGATGCTCATGGAATATATTTCCGACAAGGAGTTTGTGTAATGTCGACCTTTAGTTGGCAGAGGGACATTTTGGGGCCTAGTTCTGGCCAAATATACTCAACGAAAAGTATTTTAATCCAGCTTCGATTCTAACTGCTTTTCAGCTTGAATGATAAGTGGGAAGTAATTTGATGGGAATTATTGGGAAGAAAGGACGTGGAAGGACCCGTACAGCTAAAAATATGACCGTCTCAGTTTTAAGACGGTCATATACAGTTAAGCTAAATACAATGCGTTGTTGCTGCAGCAAAGGCTAATGTTTAATCCAATGGATTTTCCTTCAGATTTTTTTCCCATGCCCAGGCAGAAGCCATCATTTCATCAATACCAAGTGCTGCTTTCCAATGCAACTGATTGGCCGATTTAGTGACGTCCCCGTAAACCTTGATGATATCTCCGTCACGACGTGGACCAAATTCGTAATTTAGTTTTTGTCCTGAAGCTTTCTCAAAAGCTTTGATCGCTTCAAGGACAGAATATCCATTTCCTGTTCCCACATTAAAGACATCGTACTTTCCGTTCGGGTTGCCATTTTCCAATAATCTGATTGCGGCAACGTGAGCTTTTGCTAAATCAACAACGTGGATATAGTCGCGGATACAAGATCCGTCCGGTGTGTCGTAATCAGAGCCAAATACCGTTAATTTTTCTCTTTTTCCAATGGCTGTTTGTGTGATAAATGGAAGCAGGTTCTGAGGAACACCGTTTGGTAATTCACCGATCAGTGCCGACTCATGTGCACCTACAGGGTTGAAATAACGGAGCGCAATAATATTGTAGTTGTCATATGCAGCAGCAGTTTCCTGTAGAATTTCTTCAGCAATTTGTTTTGTATTTCCATAAGGAGAGGTTGCTTTTTTCACGGGAGCACTCTCGTCTACAGGTAAGTAGTCTGGCTCACCATATACGGTACAGCTTGAAGAAAAGACAAAATTAATAGGCTTATTTTGATATGCCTCTAATAAGTTAATTAACGAGAAGAAATTGTTGTGGTAATATTTCAAAGGCTTCTGTACAGATTCACCTACAGCTTTAGAGGCCGCAAAATGGATAATTCCTGAGATATCGGTATTGTTTTTTACAAATTCATTCACGCGTTCTGTGTCACAAAGGTCAAATTGGTGAAATTCAGGTCTCACGCCGATGATCTTTTCAACCTGATCCAAAATTTTGATGTTTGAATTGGACAGATCATCCACGATGACAGGTACATATCCTGCTTGATGTAGTTCGACCACTGTGTGCGAACCGATATAACCTGTTCCTCCTGTGACTAGTATTTTTTTGTTCATTATTGTTGATTATAGTAAGTAAAGTCTTTATGTGATAAGGTATCCAAAGGGATCTTTTTGTAAAATTCTATGGTTTTTTTCAATCCTGTTTTTCGGTCTATTTGAGGTTCCCAGGCTAATTTTGATTTGGCCAAGCCAATATCGGGTTTCCGTTGTTTGGGATCATCAACCGGTAATGGTTCGTAGACGATTTTACTCGAGCTGTCTGTCAATTCGACAATTTCATGGGCCAATTGTAGCAAGCTGATTTCGTCTGGATTACCAATATTTATAGGTGTTGCACATGCCGAATGCAACAAGCGAAAGATGCCTTCGACCTGATCGTCAATATAACAGAATGATCGTGTTTGTGAACCATCCCCAAAAATCGTGATGTCTTCGCCCCGTATCGCTTGTGCGATAAAGGTGGGAATAGCTCTGCCGTCATTGAGACGCATTCTGGAACCAAAGGTGTTAAATATCCTGACAATACGGGTATCCAGACCATGTGCATTGTGATAGGCCATCGTTATTGCCTCTTGGAAGCGCTTCGCTTCATCGTATACACCGCGAGGTCCCACGGGATTTACATTGCCCCAGTAGTCCTCGGATTGTGGTGAAACCAGTGGGTCGCCATAAACTTCAGAGGTGGAGGCTACCAAAATACGTGCTTGTTTAGCACGCGCTAGGCCCAAGAGATTATGTGTGCCCAAAGATCCTACCTTCAATGTTTGTATCGGAATTTTAAGGTAATCAACGGGACTGGCTGGCGAAGCGAAATGCAGGATATAATCCAAGTGTCCGGGAACGTGGACAAATTTTGAGACATCGTGACGATAGAAGTCAAAATTTTCCAACTTAAATAGATGTGCTATATTCTGTAGATCTCCGGTAATCAGGTTGTCCATTCCAATTACATCGTAATCTTCCGCAATAAAGCGATCGCAAAGGTGAGAACCGAGGAAGCCAGCTGCTCCTGTTATCAAAATCCGTTTGCGATGTTTATTTTCCACTCAATGGTTCCGTTTAATGAAATGGGTTTAATATCTTTGACTAAGATAAACATTATTTTAAAAACATGCGTTTGCTTTATTCAATTGGAATCTTTCTTTATGGACTCTTACTGCGTATTTTGGCTCCTTTTCATGCCAAAGCTAAGCTCATGGTAGCGGGACGAAAAGACTGGTATTCGAGGATGAAACAAACGGTTGATTCTTCCCAAAAACATATTTGGTTTCACTTTGCTTCATTGGGGGAATTTGAGCAAGGAAGACCTGTCCTGGAAGCGGTGAAAAATAATTATTTGGATCATAAAATAATTGTAACATTCTACTCTCCCTCTGGCTATGAAATCAGAAAAAACACTCCTTTGGCCGATTATGTTTTTTATCTCCCCTACGATACTGCTCAGCACGCACGGCTTTTTCTCGACTTGATCAATCCAAGTTTCGCTGTGTTTACGAAATATGAATATTGGTATTATTTTTTTGAAGGCCTACATAGAAGGGGCATTCCCTTGTTTTTGATCTCAGCAATATTTAGACCCGATCAGATTTTCTTTCAGGCCTATGGTACTTTTTTTCTGAAAATTTTAAGTTATGTGACTTACTTCTTTGTGCAAAATGAAGAAAGTGTACGTCTTTTGAAAGAATTTGGGATACGGAATGCCGGGTTAGCCGGAGATACACGTTTTGATCGTGTGGTAGACATTCCTAAAAGCAGAAAAATGATTCCCGAGATCAGCCAATTTATTGGGGAAAATCCGGCCCTGGTTGCAGGAAGTACCTGGCCCGAGGATGAGCAGGCTCTACAGGAATTGCTTCTGGATTATTCAGACTATAAGCTGATTTTGGCCCCGCATGAAATCAATGAATCACATCTGTCGAGCATTTTTAATCTTTGGCCGAAGGCACTCCGCTTTTCGGACATGGCTACCTATGATGCCGCAACAATAGCCAATTCAAAGGTGCTCGTTATCGATAACATTGGTATGCTTTCGTCTTTGTATGGGTATGGCCAAGTGGCCTATATTGGTGGTGGTTTTGGCGTTGGGATACATAACACTCTAGAGGCTGCAACATATGGCATACCGCTTCTATTTGGACCAAATTTCAAGAAATTTCAGGAAGCGAAAGATCTCGTACAAAATGGATCAGGTTTCGCCATTGCCAGTGCTAAAGAATTAAAGAAAGTCTTTGCTGTTTTACAAGATCAGACTGTCCGTCAAGAGGCCGGAAAATTGGCCCGTGAATATGTTCTGCAGAAAGCAGGAGCAACACCGATAATTATGAAATACCTCAAAAGCAATCCTGTAAAAATATAAACGGCAATTGCACAACGAACTACCGCTTATATTTTTAAAGTTTGATGCTAATAATATGTATACCTTCTTACGCCAGTAATATGACGAGATAAGCGCATTACCTGATGAGAATATCCGTATTCATTGTCGTACCAGACATATAGAATGACATTCCTGCCATCTGACGATACTATCGTCGCTGGAGCATCTATGATCGCAGCAGCAGTGGAGCCGATGATATCTGAAGAAACGAGTTCACTGTCTTTAGAAAATTTAATCTGTTCGACAAGGTCACCCTGTAGTGATGCCTGTTTTAAAAGCGCATTGATTTCTTCGACGGTAGTTTTAGATTTAATTTCGAGATTTAAAATTGCCAATGATCCATTTGGCACGGGAACGCGAATGGCATTGGAGGTCAGTTTGCCCTTCAGTGAAGGCAATACTTTTGAAACGGCAGCCCCCGCTCCAGTTTCTGTGATCACCATATTGAGCGCTGCGGCACGCCCTCTTCTGGACTTCTTGTGCATATTGTCGACAAGATTCTGATCGTTGGTATAGGAATGTATGGTTTCGATATGCCCTTTTTCAATACCTATTCTATTTTCAAGGACCGCCAAAATAGGAGATATTGCGTTGGTCGTACAGGAAGCGGCGGAAAATATCGCATGCTGTTGCACGTCAATATCATTTTCGTTGACTGCATATACGATATTTGGAACACCTTTTCCGGGTGCTGTTAATAAAACTTGGGCGGCACCTCTGGATTTCAGGTGGCGACTGAGTTCTTGCTCATCTCGAAAAGCACCCGTATTGTCGACGACTAAAGCATGCTGTATTCCATAATAAGTATAATCAATATCCTCTGGCTGTTTGGCAGAGATAAGGTGGACAGTGATGCCATTGATAATAAGAGCCTGATTTGGAATGTCGACCTGTACGTCGCCTTCGAACGCACCATGTATGGAATCTGTTTTTAATAGTGTCGCTCTTTTCAATATGGACTTGCTATCATTGGCGTCCCGTGTTACAATGGCACGAAGGCGAAGCTGCTGTCCAGCACCGGCTTTATGCATAAGCTCTCGGGCGAGTAAACGGCCGATACGGCCAAATCCATAAAGCACAACATCGCGTGGTTTTAATTCCGCTTGTTGATTGATATCTTTTAATTCATTTGTAATAAAACTAGGTAGATCGTTGTTTTCAATAGTCTGTTTCTTGACCTGTAAGGTAAGTTTTCCGATATCGATACGCGCAGGTGATAGCGTGAGTTTTTCCAATACCTGTGCCACGTGGAGGGTGTCAAAAATATTGAATGGCTCGTCGGTAAGGAGGACGCTTTCCTTGATCAGGTTGAGAATTGAACTCGATTTTACATCAATGAGTTGATTTCGAAAAAATACAAGTTCAATAGCGTGGTTATACCACAGGTTACTGACAATTTGAATTAAGCTTACGGCAGCGTTTTGTTGCTCTCTGTAACTTTTGATCTCTAAATCAAAAGATGGCTTGTGTGACATCATAATTTTATAATAGATTATGTTGCAAACATAGTACAAACCGCCTAAAAAATAGATTTATATTTTTATTTTCGTAATTTTTTAAATGTAAATACTTGTAATATTATTATTTTAATAAAATATTAGCGATTTATTTGTTAATTCTCTATTATAAATAATTCGGACATGATATGATCAGCCATTAATTTACCCGGATCTGTCAAGCGTAATTTGTTTTCTTCCAAAACGAGATTTTTCTCTCCTAGAAATGGTTCAGCATCCTTTAGGACTCGGTTTTTGACAGATTGCCCGAATTTGCTTTCCAGCGCAATCAAATCCAGTCCCCACATGGTTCTCAGCGAAGTCATGATACTTTCGTTGATCTGGTCCAGCGTAGAAAGCTCCTCAATTTCCAGGGGAAGTTGGTTTGAATTGATTGAGGTCATATATTTCGCGTTGTTGGAAACATTCCAGGATCTGGAAGTTCCATTGAACGAATGTGCTGAAGGGCCTATACCAAGATAATGTTTACCTTTCCAATAATTTGTGTTGTGACGTGCATAAAGGCCATTTTTTGCAAAATTGGAAATTTCATATTGTTCATATCCCGCGGCTTTCAATGTATGAATAAGTAGACTCATCTGATCCGCTGCCTGATCTGAATCTATAGCTGGACTTAAGCCTTTTTTAATGAAGTGATCCAATGCTGTCTTATTTTCTACGGTCATGGAATACGAAGAAATATGGGGAATTTCAAAGTCAATCAGCTGTTGCATATTGTGGCGCCATTTCTCATCAGTCAACAGTGGGTAGCCATAAATAAGATCACAGGTAATATTTTCAAATCCAGCATCTTGCACCCGCATGATAGAAGCCAGTGCTTCCTGCTGATTATGTGCTCTGTTCATCCATTTAAGATCCTCTTCAAAGAAAGACTGTATGCCTATGCTGAATCGATTGATTGCTGTATTCCGCAGACTGTTTACTTTGGCCGCATTTAGATCGTCGGGGTTTGCTTCCAGCGTAATTTCAGCCTGATTTACGATGTCAAAATGCATTGCTATCGTATCGATGATCCGTGCGATCTCTTCAGCTTCCAATAAGGATGGCGTGCCACCACCAAAATAGATCGATTCGACTTTTTTGTCTTCCAAATAGGCTGCTCTGAGCTCGATTTCCCGTCGTATGGCATTGATCATCTCACTTTTGTATTGTAGTGAAGTGCTAAAATGGAAGTCACAGTAATGACAAGCCTGTTTACAAAAGGGGATATGGACATAAATCATGGGGACAAATATACCAAGACCTGACCAACTTCGCTTCTTATTCGTATTATTTCTTCTTTCTCGACGATGTATCCAGAAATACTCGTCGGACTCTTCCGCCCGCACACGAAGTGATTTAAAAAGAAAGTGCAATAGGATGGAAGAATCATCTAAAAGATGGTTGACAGCAAGCTAGTTATTCTTTATCTTGTTGTCAATATTTGTTGGTAGAAAGAACCAATATAGCACCTAATGTCAGATGAAGGAGGAGTGAATTCAAAGGTTTCCTTCTAAAAATAAAAAAGCTATCGGTATCAGGCTCGTGTAAATTATTTCATGGGAGCCTATCAAATAGATTAAAGAACGAATTATTTTCTTCTAATAAATGTAAAACGTATGAAAACCTCTCGTCGAGACTTTCTAAAAAATGTAGCCGGTGTTTCTGGCTTCTTCCTATTTTCAAACCATGGATATGCTTTGGGGGACAGTCTTGAAGACTCCTTTATAGATAAGTTATTACCGGCGCCAAAAGGAGGAGGATTTGCGATGAAAGATTATTGGATTTGGGATCCATCGGTCATAAAAGGAGAAGATGGACGATATCATATGTTTGCTTCGCGTTGGAGCAAAAAATATGCGTTTGGTAATTGGGTGACAAACTCCGAAGTCGTCAGGGCTATTTCAGATACCGCTGAAGGGCCATACGAATTTGTTGAAGTTGTACTGCCTGCCCGGGGGAAGCAATATTTTGATGGCTGTACAACACACAATCCTCGAATCGTAAAAAATGGTGACTATTATGTGCTTTATTACTTTGGCAATAACTATGATGAACCAAATCCCTCTTTTACAGAAAACGTATGGGAGTCAGGCTTAGGCCAGAAAGCCTGGATGCATAAACGTATTGGGATGGCCTATTCCAAGTCAATTGCAGGGCCATGGAAAAGAGTTGATCAACCGATTTTGAATCCCCGAAAAGGGGAATGGGATGCCTCCATTACATCAAATCCTTCGCCAGTTGTCTTACCGAACGGAAAGGTTTATTTAGTTTATAAATCTTCCCCAGTAAATTATAATCCACCACTTTTATTGGGAGCCGCGCAAGCGGATTCTTTCCTCGGACCTTATCGCCGTTTATCGGACAAGCCTATTTTTTCATTCCATACGGACCAAAACCATGAAAACGATGTAGAAGATCCATTTGTCTGGTATAACGGTCAGCAGTTTGAACTTATTATGAAGGACCGTTACGGAAAGATCTGCGGTGAAGAGGGAGGCGGGATACATGCTTATTCGAAGGATGGCATAGATTGGCATCTTTCGAAGTCTGTAAAAGCTTATTCTAAAACAATTCAATGGGATGATGGCACGACGAGTCATCAGGCCAATTTTGAACGACCGTTTTTACTATTTGAAAATGGGAAGCCTACTCATTTGTTTGCTGCTACGGGAGATGGTTCAGAATCCTATCAATTTGAACGTACATGGAATATGGTTATTCCTCTTAAGAGTATATAATCCACGGAATTAAAAAACAGCTTCCAAACCGCGTCGTATATATTGGGGTTGGAAGCTGTCTTGATTTTCCCATCTGTTCGGATAATGGGAAATATATTTAGTTACTTATTAAAACTGTTGTTTGCCGATTCTACATCCGCTAATCGCAATGAAGGATCAATTGTTACCGTTTTTGGTGTTTTCGACACATGGATAGTATAGTCGGGTTTGGTCCAGAACCAATCCTCAAGCACGGTTCTTTTAACACCTTTGTAAATGTCAAAATGCTCTTCTGGTTTTTCTCCACGCATTTCACGCAAAGGGATATAAAATAATTCTTTGCTTCCATCGGTGTATTCTACCAAAACATCCAGTGGCATGGCAAAATTGGACTTATTGGCCAATAGGATTTCTGTATCTGTTACTTTTTCAATGGCGTAATCGATTTGACGTGTCGTATTGATAAACAGGTTGAAATACCATTTTAAGTTGATACCGGAAACATCTTCAGCAACGCGTTTGAAATCATTTGGTGTCGGATGTTTAAACTTCCAGATGTCATAGAATTTCAAGAAGGTTTTTTCTAAATTTTCCTGACCAATAATATAACCCAACTGTTCTGCAAGCACGGCACCTTTGTTGTACGCTTCGTTGCTGTAGCCATAGTTGGTGTTATAATAATCTGCCAGTAAACTCATCGGTTCTTCTTTACCTGAAAGGGCCAATTTATAATATCCACGGTAGGCTGCAATTTGCGGGTTAGATGCTATGGCACCTCTTTTTTCAAAGATATGCTGCATAGCCAACTCCTCGACATAGGATGTGAAGCCTTCATCAAACCATTCATCGACGGTTTCGTTGATTCCAAACAATTGTTGGTACCAAGAGTGTGCCGATTCATGGAATATTACACCGACAAGGCTTTTTAGATTGCGGCCACCTGTGATAAGCGTAGCTGTACCATATTCCATTCCGCCATCTCCACCTTGAATGATGGTATAAGTTGGCCATGGATATTTGCCAAACTTCGTACTACAGAAATCAAAGAATTCGGTAGAAAGGCCTATTGCTGTTTTCCAATTCGAGATCACTTCTTTGTCTGTTGGCAAGAACACGGTATACACTCTTATGCCATTTTTACTTGAAGCGGAATCAACGACAAACTTGGGGTCTGCAGCCCATACAAAATCGTGGATATTTTGGGCCTTATAGTGCCATGTTGCTTTATTGTCGACGGCTTTTACTTTCGCTTTCTGTTGATAACCTTTGACATCTGATGGATTTTGAAGAACACCTGAGGCACCAACGACATAATTTTTATTGAGGTGTATGGTAACGTCAAAGTTGCCAAAAGGGGCAATAAATTCACGGCCCGTATATTCATCCAAATGCCAGCCGAATTCATCGAATTGAGCCATCTTCGGATACCATTGCGCCATAGATAGTGCTACACCTTCGGCTGAATTTCGGCCAGTTCTTCTGATTTGTTCCGGAACTTGTGCAGTCCATTCCATATCAAAACGTGCTGTTTCCCCATCTTGGATTGCAACTGGTAAAGTTACCTCCAAAATAGTTCCATCAATTTTAAATGTTGTGTTGGCACCATTGACTGTTAGGGTTTTAATTTTCTGATAACCAGTTTGATTGGCTTTCAGCTCTCCGATACGGCTTTGATATACCGGTTTTTCTTTTGTACCCAAGTTAGTGACCATTCGTTTGTCGGGGTCACTTATGTTTTGTAATCGATAGTCCATCATCGATCCTGGTTGAAACGCATTGAAATATAAATGGAAATATACCTTTTTTAGTGACTGCCCTGAATTATTACTGTACTTCAAGGTCATTTTTCCATCGTACTGATATGCTTTTTCATCCACGTTGACATCCATGTTGTAGTCAACCTTCTGTTGCCAGAATCCTTTTCTTTGGGCCTTCGCTACTGCCCCCCAAATATTTAATACACATGCAAGTGTAAAAAAGGATATTATTTTGATTTTCATGCCCCAAACTTACAAAATTGTCTCAATAAATGGCACTTAAACGAATGTAACGAAGTTAATGTCATCAAATCTTGACGAAAATTGACTGGTCTTTGGAGAATTGGCTTGGTTTTGGTTAGGGGATTTATCTGTTAAGTTAAAAATCAATTTTACTGTTTTTATGGAAAATCTATATTATAAGCCCTCGGGAAAGGCTCCTGCTTTGGCATTTATTGGATCTCTTGTGCTAGGTACAGTGGGTGGCATTGTCCTGGCAATTGTTTACATCGCTTTGCAATGGTTTATTCCTATTATTTATTTTAATGTATTTATTACATTGGGATTTGGTGCTGGAATATTCTATGTTCTTAATTTCTGTTTCAAACAATGGAAATTAAGAAATAAGGGCATTGCAATATTGATTACTTTGCTGATTGCAATTTTAGGCTTTTATGCCCAATGGGCTCTTTTTGTGTCGCTGATGTACAATGCGGAGGGGACAATGGGCGGAGATACCTGGGTAAAATCGTCTTTTAATCTGGAGGGGTTCAAGGCATTTTTCTTACACCCTTCATTTATTTGGGAAGCGATGCAGGGTTTAAATGAAGTCGGCACTTTTACCTTGAAAAAGAGTCCGGTTTCGGGCGGTATGTTGTGGGCCGTGTGGGCGATTGAAATGGGTATTATTCTGATTACCCCAATTATTATGGCATTCAGGGGTATTACTATTTATCCTTTTTCTGAAAAAGACGAAGCATGGATGAATAAGCGGACATTGCCCGGAAGGTTAAAATTCGTGGCGGATAAAGATGCTGTAGTAAGCTCCTTGGGTAATCATGATTTTGCCTATGTGTATGACCATCTTTCGGATGAAGAAGAGCATTTCTCTTTTGCCACTGCCGAATTATATGAATCTGAAACGGACGACCATCAGTACCTGACCATCTATAATCACCAATTTACGGAAAAGAAAGGCAAGATGGAAGAGAAGAAGGATGAGATCATCGAATTCTTGCGGATCAATAGAAATAGTCTATAAACGAAACATACTGACGAGTTGAATTGCTCTTTATTATATGCAATGGCAACTCAAATTCGATCGTATAGCTTGGTTCTTTAAAAAAGATCCCAGGGGGTAAATATTCCTGGGATCTTTTTGTATATGTTATTGTACCAATGTTCCACCTTTTAATTTCCATTCATTGATGGAAGGACTATAAATTTTGACGTCCTTAATACCATTTTTCGCCAATATGGATGCCGCTATGGTTGCTCGGTCTCCGGACTGACAATGCAGGTATAGCTGTTTAGTTCGGTCAATTTTGTTAAGATTGTCTGCAATTGTACCAACAAAGATATGAGTCGCATGCGGCAAATGGCCCTCTGAAAACTCAGCGGCATTGCGCACATCAAGTATTTGGATATCGGATTTGCCCAATACACTATTCATCTCTTCGAAACCGATGAGTTGCTGATGTTCCAATGGAATCCCCAAATGAGGAATCGTATCAGGCGTAACATATCCAGCGACATGATCCAATCCAATGCGCATAAGCTTGCGGGCAATGTCGTCCAATTGGCTTTCCTCTACAATGAGTATAAAGGGATCCGTGTAATTAAGGATCCAGCCAGCCCAGGTATTAAACGTTTTGTTATGCTGAATATTGATGCTATTTGGGAGATATCCTTTGGCAAACTCAAACTTATGGCGTGTATCAATTACAGTTGTTCCTTTGTGGTATAAATCCAGAAAAGTTTCGTTCGTTAACTTGTTGTACTGAGGAACTGCTGTTTGCAAAGGCCGTGCTATTTTGTTGAGTTTTTTCATCATAGCAAAATAGCGTGGCGGTTCGGGCTGTCCTGACAATAGCTCTTCTACGAAGGCTGTTTCGTTGTGTTGGTATTGAAGCGCCCAGTTTCGTATTTTTTCATAACCAACTGTTGAACTCGGAACGGCGCCTAGCGCCTTTCCACAAGCGGATCCGGCCCCGTGTGCGGGCCATACTTGAATATGATCAGGTAGAGCCAAGAAATGTTGCAACGATCGGTACATTTGGTGGGCTCCAATTTCCTTGGTTCCGATCATTCCCGCGGCATTTTCCAACAGATCTGGGCGTCCGATATCTCCAACAAATACAAAATCACCTGTAAATATCATGACTGGCTCCATGGTTGCAGGCGTATCAATCAATACAAAACTGATACTCTCGGGCGTATGTCCGGGGGTATGGATAACCTGGAAAATCAGATTTCCAACTTGAAATTGATCTCCATGTTTTAATCCAATATGTGGAAATTCATATTGCCAATCTTCTCCACCTTCATCGGATAGATAAGGTTGGGCGCCTGTCAATGCGGCTAATTCTAGCGTACCTGAAAGGTAGTCGGCGTGTATATGCGTTTCCGCAATATGGGTTATGGTCAGATTATTCTTTTGTGCAATCTCAAGATAGCTGTCTACATCTCTTTTAGGGTCAATGACTAGCGCTACACCCTTGGCTTGACAACCAATGATATAACTCGAATGTGCTAAAGATGACTCAAAAATGTGTTGAAAAAACATAACGTGTGATTTTAATGATTTACAAATTGAATGAATTCGAAAGCGAAGATTAGGATGCCGATACTAATTAAAAAGTATCCAAAAATACCTTTCAATTTTGCTGCATCTAATTTGTCTTTCCATTTGGAACCAATTTGGAGGCCTATTAAAGTGATTAACGTAAAGGTAACCAATATAAACCAATTCATATGTTCCAGGAACTGATAATTCGCGATCAAACCGAATGAGGCGTTTAAACCGATGATAAACAACGAGGTGGCAATGGCCTGCTTAAGTGGAATTCCTAAGAGTAATACGAGGGCCGGTACAATGATAAAACCTCCTCCTGCACCTACCAGGCCAGTCAAGATACCGACGAGCAATCCGACGAGGACAACGTTGAAAATCTGGCCAATTCCGCCCCTGAATCGATCGTGCTGAACCTGTTTACGTCTTCGTACCATTGCTGTCGCAGAAATCAGAATCACAATCGAGAAAAGCAGCATGATGATATGGTTTCTGGAGATTGCTATTTCGCCCAGGTGGAATGACTCTGGTATGGCTACAAGGAGATAACGCTTGGTCAAATAGACCGAAATTAGCGATGGAAAGAGAAAAATGGCCGTAGTTTTCAGGTCAATTTCTCTTTTTTTCAACGGAGAAATTGATCCGACCAAGGCTAATATTCCTATAGAAAACAACGAATAGTCCAATGCATATTGAGGTTCTATATGAAAAATATAAACAAATATTGGCAATGTTAGAATACTTCCGCCACTACCCATCAAACCCATTGATAGGCCGACCAGAACAGCTAATATAAAACCAGCTATAAATATTAATTCCATTTTCTCTTTCTAAAATTTTAACCCGTGGTACAGGCGTCAGATTGCGCGTATATGAGGTAATTTGGTATAAAGCAGTTTGTTAAAACTAATGCGGCAACTTATTGCGCAAGACACCATAAAGCCAAGTACCCAACAAAGCAAAAAGCAAGACGATCCCTATAGTCCAATAACCAGCACCGATTAGGGCAAACATTGGTCCCGGACAAGCGCCTGTCAATGCCCAGCCTAAGCCAAAGATTGTTCCCCCGAGCAGGTATCGTGTAATACTTTTGTCTTTATCATGGAATGCTATTTGCATCCCGTTACTATCTTTGATTTGCTTTCTCTTGATGATTTGTACGATTATAATTGCTGTGGTCAGTGCTGTACCGATAATCCCATACATATGAAAGGAACGAAATTGAAACATTTCGTAGATTCTATACCATGATGCGGCTTCTGATTTGTATAAGATGATTCCAAACAATATACCGATGGAAATAAATTTTAGTGCTTTCATTTATGCGAAAATTAGCGGGAATAAAAAATGAACCATGATGATCCCACCTAGGAAGAAACCTATAACGGCGATCAAAGAAGGAAGCTGAAAATTGCTAAGTCCAGAAATAGCATGGCCGGATGAACATCCACCAGCATAGCGGGTTCCAAACCCAATCAATACACCGCCAATACTTAAAAGTAGAAACTGAAACAAAGATCCATCGAAAATGAAAATGGATTCAGGAAGGTAGCCTTGTAGATGGTCGATAATACCCAGCTCTTTTAAGTCGGCAACACTTTTGGAATTAATCTGGCTTGCAGTGCCATCGCTCAGAAAATTATGTGCAATAAAACCGCCAATGGCTGTCCCTAGTACCACCAATAAATTCCATGACTGGGTCTTCCAATCGAATCTGAAAAAAGAGGAAGTTTTTCCGGCCCCTAATACTGTACACATGGTACGCAGATTATTGGACATGCCAAAATCCTTTCCCTGTTTGAGCAGCAGGTACATGACCAGTGCAATTAAAGGTCCTGAAATATACCAGGGCCATGGTTGTTTGATGTATTCCAATAGCATAACATTGTTCTTAAGTGATGTTACAAAGGTACATACTGCCTTTGCAAAAGCCTGTAACAAATGTTACCGAAGGAAGAAAGAATTTATAGGTCGTAATATTCGATGTCAGCGTCCTTTAGGGCTTCCGTTAGCAGGGGAAGATCATCTTCCTTTTGAAATAATTTGTTGCGCCAGGTACGGAAGGCTGGCCCTTTGTTTTGGTTGATAATGATCAGGTTGCCACCGGAACGTTTGAGATTCCTGATATGAGAAATATTATTCAAAGGGAAAACGATTGTTTTTTTAGCGTTGCTTATCTGAAGTGTATTTTCATCCAAGACCCAAGTCGACGACAAAGTCGAAGACTTTATGGCCAGATACAGTGCTAAAGGAATCATTAAAAGAGCAATAATAATCTTGAGAATTTCCTGTATGGGAACTTTAGACATTCCCATTCCGATCAAAAAGATTGAAATTAGCAAGATTAACATGTATTTTCCACGATGCAATGTCGACAAGTGGAATGTCTGTGGATTACTCTTCATATTTCTTGATAAAATTCCCTTTTGCGTCAATATAGTAAAAATTCTCTAGATCCTCCGTTACAAGCGCTAGCCCGTTTTCAAAAGCTTGGGCATTTTGTAATTTAAATGGAACAACGACTTTCCCTGTGTAATCAATGTACCCATATTTATTGTCATTAAATGCCAGTAGAAGTCTTTCACCCGCAAAAGATAGAAACTCATAATCCGTTTTAAGTTGATTATGCCCCGTTTTATTAATAAGCTGGTAGGATTGGTTGACTAGAATTAACGCGAGATTATCGCGATAATCCGAAATGGTTTCATATTTGGCAGGAAGTAAAACAGCGCCTTTTTGGTCCATGATACCCGTATGATCTCCTTCCGTAAAAAGTGCATATTCTGGGCTAGGGACTGAAATAAAGTCATATTTGGCCTGCAGCAATATTTTACCGTTTGTATCCAACAGCCCATACTTAAGATCGCTCATGTAAACCACTGGACCGCCTTCGGTTTCTAAACTGAGCGATTCATATTGACATGGAATAACTTCTTTGCCTTGTATGTCTATTAAGCCAAACATTTGCGCTGCATCAGTTACGATAGCATAATCTCCTACATAGCTATATATTGCCGTATACTTTGCTGGTGTTAATTTGTTCCCTAAGCTGTCCTGTACACCAAAATATGCTGTATTGGAATCTTGATACCAAGATAGATGGTCGTTTAGCGTGGAATCTACAGCTTCCTCAATAGGTTCACCTTCTTCATAATCCGCAGGAATTTCAAAGAGTGATTTGTCGAATGTTATTTCTTCTACCTTGGTCGCTTGAATTCCGAGCCCGGCCGATCCGATATAGAGCGCTGCCCCGGGTACTTTTTCGAGATAATCGTAAGTGCCCCAGTATAACTTTGGCAATTTTGGTGCATACCAAACGGTAATTTCCGTTTGTGGATCTTGGCTACCTGTTAGATTGAATGTTGCTTTTTCGCAGGTGATTCCTGCAATTATCTTCTTTTGATCGGGAACTAAGCTGATCTCAAAATCTCCCGAATAGGCATAATTATCACCCTCGTTTACGGCAGTCTCAATGAGTTTGCCGGTGGCCAGCTCTGTTGCAGTATAGGTTTTATTTATTTCATCCAGTAGAAAAGAACTGCCTTCGTGGATATTGCTGATCTGTATCGATTTTCCGAATAATAAACTTTCAATGCGCATCTGGTCTTTGGTGATGAAGGCCTGCATTAATGCTTCATTATTTCCAGCCAATATTTTGATGAATTCTGAAGATGCAGTATCTGTTCCCGTTTCAGGATCAGCAAATTGATATGAAATTTTATATAGCTTTTGCTGAGCGTGTCCTTGTCCGATAAGGAGAAAAAACGCCAACTGTAAACAAAGGATAAATTGTTTCATTGTGTGATTTTAAGCTACAAAAATATTGAAATTCGATTGATTTTTGAAATAATCTTTCGTTGTTTGTGGAAATTCTTTCAAAAATAGATATTATTGTATTTGATTGTTTAAAACCGATTTTTGATCTGTACTTAGGGTTCAGGTGCTAGCGTCTTATATTTTGAGTAAAGATCTTGCGTTGTGGACTATTTCTATACCAAGTGAAATAAATGGTTATAAGGACGGCGGTTAAGATAGCGCTCTTGAAGTTCTATGTGTTTTTTACTTGTTTTATAGGTTATTATCATATAATCGTCAAGAAAAAGCGAAAATAATTAAGGAATGTCGCTTTTTGGAAAAAGGTGAAATGTTAATTTTGTATTTTACAAACCTCGAATTTTTTACTGTTTAAAAAAGATACCTGTGGAACTATTACTAATAGAGGATGAACCATCCGTCATATCATTGATCGAAAGAGGCTTAAAAGAAGAAGGCTATCATATTAGTATTGCTATGGATGGTTATACTGGTCTAAAAATGGCGGGATTGAACCGCTATGACTTGATCCTATTGGATGTGATGTTGCCTGGTATGAATGGCTTAGATGTCTGTAAAAACATTCGGATGTCTAACAACGAAGTCCCAATTATTATCTTAACAGCATTAAATCAAACGGAGGACATTGTTGAGGCCTTTGACAGGGATGCGGATGATTACTTGACGAAGCCGTTTCGTTTAGAGGAATTAAAAGCTCGAATCAGTCGCTATAGCCGCAAATCCAAAACAGTTACCGAGCAAAAAAATATATTGGTATTTGACGATCTTCAATTGGATAGAGACAGTAAATCGGTTCAACGTGCCAATTCTCCTATTATTCTCACAGCTACTGAATTTCGTTTACTTGAATTTTTAATGCTCAACCGAAATAAGGTATTGAGCCGGATCGATATTCTGGAAGAAGTATGGGGTATGGATGTTGACTTAAGCACCAATGTTGTCGACGTGTATGTAAATTATCTGCGGAAAAAGATCGATAAACAATTTTCACGTAAACTTATCCATACGGTGATCGGTATGGGCTATGTAATCCGTCATGAAAATTAGGACCAAAATAGTTCTCCTATTTTCTATCATCAGCACCCTGCTGCTTGTTGTTTTTGCCATTTATGTGTCTTATTTCACGTACGACAGTCTACAGACCAAATTTTTTCATCGGCTAGAAGAGAACGCCGTGATTGTCGGAGACCATATCGTCCATCAGAAGGATGAAAATAGGGCACTCTATATTCAGGTAAAACGTAAATACCTGAAACAATTATCTGAAGGAACAGACCATCTCATTCGTGTTGTTAAGGGAAGTGATCGTGTTCAATTGAGGCCTGAGCTGCCTATGCCAAAAACATTCTATGCCGATGTAATTCGTCATGGAAAGGGAAGATACATGCATGGTAAGACTGCCTTTGTAGCGGTATTCTTTCAGGATCATCTTCACCAGGAAAATTTGATTGTTGTATCGGAAGGGATTGATGATTATGGCCATGATGAACAGCGTCAATTGGATCGTACCCTGATCACAGGTGGGATTTTGGCGATTTTTTTAATTGTACTGATGTCTTTTTATTTTGCTGACCGATTATTGAAACCCATTAAGGATATCAACAATGATTTAGACAAAGTTGATATCGCACATTTAGACCATCGCCTGTTTAGTAAATTTAGCAATAGCAAAGATGAATTGGGTGTTTTGATTGCGAACTTAAATTCAATGCTTAGCCGATTGGATATTTCGGTTCAGTCGCAACAAAGTTTTATCGGAAATGCCTCTCATTCGCTAAAGACCCCACTTACAATTATCGGGGGAGAAGCCGAATTGGCACAACAGCTCCTGTCGAAAGAGCATGAAGCTTATTATTCACTGGAGACGATCGCGAAATATGCGGATAAAATGGAGTTGATTATCAACAATCTTTTGCAACTATCCCGCATGGGCTTCAAGGGGGAAGTGGACAATAAAGAAATTATTCGAATTGACGAATTACTCTATGAAATTTATAAAGCCGAAAAAAGTATTCATAAGGACCTCAAGCTTTCTTTTGATCTAACAGAAATTCCAGAAGATAGTGATGAGCTTACGGTTTTGGCTAACCCGGATCTGTTTTTTATTGCCTTTAGCAATATTATTTCAAATGCATTTAAGTACGGCAATGGACTGCAGGTTGGCGTTGCCATAAGTAGCGATAGCAAAAATATTACGATAAAAGTTTTTGACCAAGGGATAGGTATTCCTAAAAAAGACCAGCCACATATTTTTACCTCTTTTTACCGCGCTTCTAATGTCGGTGATATCTATGGCAATGGTTTGGGGCTTGTTTTAGCCAAAAATATATTTGACCTTCATGGTGCTGAATTGTTCCTCAATTCGACGGAAGGTCAAGGCACTCTGGTCGTTGTTACAATCCCAAAAACTCCTTTCTAATTTCATTTTAATCTCATCCTTATTCCATTTTTAGGTGGCTGTGATATACTTGTACCAGAGATAAGTATAACTCATGGATCTATCTTGTTGTTTCGAATCGGATTATGTTTTGAAACCGCGGGATTGCTTCGTTACCATAAAGGAACAAAATATAAGGATGAAAAAAACACTTTCACTTTTTACAACACTGGGGGTTAGCATAGCAACATTGCATGCGCAGGAGCAGATCCAAACGGACTCTGTTCAGGCACAAAGAAGCAGCTTGTTACTGAAAGAACCCGCGCGAGCAAAATCATTTCAATTGGATGTCCTGTTAAGAGCAGGTCTGCAAACGGACAATGGGGAGGGGGAGTCTCAAGCAAAAGCAAACCTTGATGATGCCCGTATTTTGATGAGCGGCGAATACAATGATAGACTGTCGTATAAAGTGCGTTTTCGTTTGAATAGGTCATTTGCTCCAACGAGTCAGGATAATGGCTCGCGTGCATTGGACATGGCATTGATCAAGTACAAGTTTGGCAAGGATCTCAAATGGTCCGTTACGGCCGGTAAGCAAAGTGCGATGGTCGGGAGTTATGAATTTGAAAATAACCCAATTTACGAATATAAGTTCACAGACTATGTCGACCGCATATTGAATCTCTTTGTTGTCGGTGGAATGTTATCCTATGAAGTCAATCCGAATCATTCGTTACATGCCCAAGTTTACAACACGACCAATGATAGTTTTATGGAGCTTCATGCAAAAAATGGTTTTGCTGTAGGTGATTTGGAACGCTCTAGTGTACCAATGGGAGCCTATTTCACTTGGGTGGGGGCATTTATGGATAAGCGTTTTAATACGAAATGGTCTTACAACATCTCTAAGTTTGCAAAGGGACATACTAATCATGCCGTTTCATTAGCGAATAAATTCAAAACAGCAAAACAGATGCTATATCTTGATTTACAGTACTCTTATCTTGCTGTCGATCATGCGATGATTGCATCTTCGGCGATCAACGAATTTTATGGTAGAACTGGCGAGAAGCGAGTATTGGCCAAAGATGTAAACTACAGCTCTGCCATACTGCGCTATGATCAATTTTTGAGTAAAAAATGGGAAGTGGCTTTGAAAGGTGGGTATGAGGTCGCGGGATCGAGAGATGATAACCAGCTCGGTAAGAATTTTCGCCAAAACTGGACTTATTTTGCGGCTTTGCAACATAAGCCGTTTCATAACCAGGATCTTCGGTTTTATTTAGGTTACGTTGGTAACACCGTAAACTATAAGGGCTATATGGATATAGCCAAGAGTCAGTACAACCGCTTAGCCTTTGGGGCATATTTTACCATTCCAGTTTTATAATAATTCCTTTAACAAATTAACAAATAATTATTTTTTTATGCGTTTAACACCGAGAGAAACAGAAAAGCTGTTGTTGCATTTGGCCGGCGAATTGGCGGCTAAGCGATTGAAACGCGGGGTAAAATTAAATTATCCAGAGTGTATCGCTTACATCAGTGCCCAGATTATGGAGGAGGCTAGGGACGGAAGGTCTGTGGCGGACTTAATGTCTTATGGTACTACCTTATTGAAAAGGAGCCAAGTCATGGAAGGAGTCCCCGAGATGATCCATGATGTACAGATCGAAGTTACTTTTCCGGACGGAACTAAATTGGTGACTGTCCATGATCCTATTCGTTAATAAATATTGAATGATATGATTCCAGGAGAATACATTTTAAAAAAAGAGGAAATCAAAGCTAATGTTGGGCACAGAACCACAAGCATTGTTGTGAAAAATGAAGGTGATCGACCGATTCAGGTAGGTTCACACTATCATTTCTTTGAAGCGAACAAGTTGCTTTCCTTCGACAGGGAGAAAGCGTTTGGGATGCGCTTGAATATTCCAGCCAGCACCGCTGTTCGTTTTGAACCAGGGGAACAAAAATCAGTTGTTCTGGTTGAATTTGGCGGAAGTAAGGAAATCCACGGTTTTAATGGATTGACAAATGGGAAGTATACAGATCAATCGGTGAAGACCAAAGCCATTGATAAAATGAAAAAATTGAAATTCAGACAATCTAAGTAAATATGGGAGGATGGAATAGACGCGAATGGATTAAAGTTGTAGGGCTCACTACTTTGGGTACTACTGTTGGTCTACATGCGCTTGGTTTAGATAAACTAGGTTTAGATAAATCATCTGTAAAATATGTTGATGGGGAACTTTATATCCCGAGAGACAAATATGCGGCTCTTTTTGGACCGACCACTGGAGATAAGGTTCGTCTGGCAGATACAGAGCTTTTTATTGAAATCGAAAAAGATTTCAATGTTTATGGAGAAGAGAACAAATTTGGTGGCGGTAAAACTATTCGCGATGGTATGGGGCAATCGGCTCGTGCCTTGCGTGATGAGGGGGTGTTGGATTTTTGCATCACTAATGTCATTATCATTGACCACTGGGGTATTGTAAAAGGCGATATCGGTATTAAGGATGGTAAAATTGTAGGTATTGGTAAAGCTGGAAACCCAGATGTACAGGATGGTGTAACCGAGGGCATGATCATCGGTGCTTCTACGGAAGTGCATGGGGGAGCGGGCTATATCCTAACTGCAGGCGGTATTGATACGCACATTCACTTTATCTCGCCGCAACAGATTGAAACAGCGCTATATTCTGGTGTAACTACTTTTATTGGTGGCGGTGCGGGACCAGCAGATGGAACACTGGCAACGACAGTGACTTCAGGAAAGTGGTATATCGAGCGTATGTTTGAAGCGTTTGAAAACCTTCCTATCAATGTTGGTTTTTTCGGAAAAGGTAACGTGTCGACCACTAAACCTATCGAAGAACAAATTGAAGCTGGTGCACTGGGCGTGAAAATCCATGAAGATTGGGGAGCGACTCCGGCAACAATTGATGCGGCATTGAAAGTTGCTGATAAATACGATGTACAAGTTGCGATCCATACCGACACACTGAATGAGGCCGGTTTCTTGGAAGATACTGTTGCTGCGATAGATGGTCGTGTAATCCATACTTTCCACACGGAAGGAGCTGGCGGTGGACACGCTCCGGATATTATTAAGATCGCCATGTATCCCAATATCCTCCCTGCATCTACCAATCCAACAAAACCTTTTACGGTAAATACTGCTGAAGAACACTTGGACATGCTAATGGTCTGCCATCACTTGGATAAAAATGTGAAAGAAGATGTGGCATTTGCTGATTCACGTATCCGTCCACAGACAATCGCTGCCGAGGATATTTTGCAAGACATGGGCGTATTTTCAATTATGAGTTCGGATAGCCAAGCGATGGGACGTGTGGGAGAGGTCATTTCCCGTACATTCCAAACGGCCCATAAGATGAAAATCCAACGCGGCCCTTTAGCTGAAGATCAAGGTAAAGAAAATGATAACTTCCGTGTCAAACGTTATGTGTCTAAATTTACAATCAACCCTGCTAAAGCACATGGTATTGACCAATATATTGGTTCGATTGAAAAAGGAAAGTATGCAGATTTGATCCTTTGGAAACCAGAATTGTTTGGTGTAAAACCCGAGTTGATCATCAAAGGCGGTATGATTTTGGGCGCTAAAATGGGGGATGCCAATGCGTCAATTCCGACACCACAGCCAATCATTTATCGGCCAATGTTTGGGAATTATGGTAAAGCAGTTTCAAAACTATGCTTCAATTTCGTTTCGAAAATTTCTTTGGAGAACGGAAATATTCAAAAATTGAATTTGTCGCGTAAATGTCTGCCTGTGGAGGGATGTCGTACGGTGATGAAAAAAGATATGGTACATAATCATGCAACACCAAATATCGTCGTTAATCCAGAAACCTATGAAGTAACAGTCGATGGTGTGTTGGCGACCTGTGAACCATTGAAGGAACTTCCAATGGCCCAACGGTACTTCTTATTCTAATTGGTTATTTATGTTGTTAGCAAGAGACATTAAGGGGAATATTTGGGCCGATAGCACAGATCAGAACGGTGTTGAACTTGATTTTTTGGAACTCGAATGGTTTGATACGGAAAGACGTATTATCCGAGGGTTCACTGTTGAAGGTCGAGAAATAGGCTTTAAAAATTTAGGAACGGAATCCTTGTTTGACGGTGATATTTTGTTCGAAACAACGGAACTGCGCATTGCTGTTCGAATATTGCCCTGTCCTTGCCTTGTTGTACGTCCTAAAAACCGCTTGGATATGGCTCGGATATGTCTCGAAATTGGCAACAAACATATCCCTGTTTTCATCAACGCTGCACATGAAATTATTGCAGCCTATGAAAATCCCCTTTGGGAAACCTTAGAAAGGGCGGGTTTTACACCGACGAAAGAACTACGGGTGATTGAAAGAACCCATACGTTACGCATACATCAGTATGCCGTAGTCCAGCACAAAATTACCTTGGCCAATGGGCTCTAATACTTAATTAATAACGATTACATATGAATCCATTGTTGACATTAATGCAGATTAACGACTCTGTATTTCCGATTGGAGGCTTCACACATTCCTATGGCTTGGAAACTTATATCAATAAAGAGATTGTACATGATGCTAAAACTGCAAAAGAATATGCACAGACTTTATTGGAGCATAGTTTCTATTACAATGATGCTGCTTTTTTTCATAAGGCCTGGCAATTATGCGAATCAAGAGCAACCAGGAAAAAAATCGCTGAACTGGATGCATTGATAACCGCTTTCAAAGCCCCTTATGAGATTCGGGATGCCAGTAAGAAATTGGGAATACGGTTTTTAAAATTGACAGAAAAGTTAAAACCGGTCAAGCGTTGTTCGGCTTATCTAAAGGCGATAAATTCGCAAGAACTGCATGGTCACTATTCGATGGCATTTGCCATGTTTGCCCATGCGCAGGAAATTAGTTATGCAGATGCACTGAGTGCTTTTTATTATAATTCTTTGAATGGTATTATGACGAATTGTGCCAAACTGGTTCCAATTAGCCAAATGGATGCACAGCAGATTTTGTTTAAACTACAGCCCTTGATTAATAAATTGGTCGGATTGCAGCCCGAACTGGATGATGATCTGATCGGAAATTGTTGTATCGCTCAGGATATTCGATGCATGCAACATGAAAAATTATACACGAGAATTTACATTTCGTAAAAATAACTGAAATAAAAGATGTCTAAGAGAAATTACGTGAAAATTGGTGTTGCTGGTCCTGTGGGCTCTGGCAAGACGGCACTTATTGAACGGTTGACACGTTCGATGTCGGCAGATTATAGTATCTGTGTTGTAACAAATGATATTTATACGCGTGAGGACGCTATGTATCTACAGCAGAATTCGGCCCTGCCCGCTGAACGTATTATTGGTGTTGAAACAGGGGGCTGTCCGCATACGGCAATCCGTGAAGATGCTTCGATGAATATTGAAGCTGTAGAAGAATTAGCGAATCGTTTTGCGGATGTGGAACTGATTTTTGTTGAAAGTGGAGGTGATAACCTGACGGCGACTTTTAGTCCGGATCTAGCCGATTTGACCATATTTGTTCTCGATGTTGCTGAAGGCGAGAAAATGCCACGTAAAGGTGGGCCTGGTATTACGCGCTCGGATTTGTTGTTGATCAATAAAATTGACCTTGCCCCTTATGTAAATGCCGACTTGGAAGTTATGCGCCAGGATACAATCCGCATGCGCGGTGAAAGACCATTTATTTTTACAAACTTAATGACTTTAGAAGGTTTAGAAGATGTGAAATCATGGATCAAAAAGTATGCTTTGTTGGAGCCCGTAGGTTAAAATTTATCGTATATGGATAGCAAAATCGTATTAAATGTTGCCAAAGAGGACGGCAGAAGTAGATTGAAGGAGAGTTATCATAATGCACCTTATAAACTAACGCATTATGGCGCGGCAGGATTGACCAATCATTTGGAAATGATCATCATGAGTGCATCGCCTGGTATTATGGATACGGATTATTTGCACATTGATGTTCATGTGAAAAAAGATGCACAATTGAAACTTTTTACACAGTCCTTCAATAAGCTTCATCCTATGAAAACTGGCGCAAGACAACATACGGACGTGCATGTTGGGGCCGGTGGCTTGTTTCATTACATTCCACATCCAGTAACGCCGTTTAAGGATTCTATTTTTAAGGCAAGCAATCATATTCACTTGGCTGAAGATGCAGTTTTGATGTGGGGTGACATTATTAGTGTTGGAAGAATTCACATGAAAGAAGCATTTGAGTTTGATAGTCTCCATACGCAAACCAAGATTTTTAGACAAGGTAAACTGTCCTTTATTGACAATCAGCTTTTGCGTCCCAAAAGTCAACCGATACAGAAGATGTTATTTTTTGAGGGATATACCCATCAGGCAACTTTTGTGTTCTCGGCTCTTTTTGCGCAAGAATTAAAATATGAATTGGATGAAATCTTAACTGTTGAATACAATGATATCTCTTACGGCTTTACGCAGGCTTCAAAAGATGTGGTTATCCTACGTGCTTTGGGTACTGATGGAGAGTTGCTTTACGACTTTTTACATATGTTGGGGCAATTGTGTTGGGACTTTACACAACATAAGCTTTCTGAAAAGAAGGAAGACACAGCCGTTGAAGCGATAACGGAAGATGAGAAATCGAAGGCGGAGGAAATCACTGTCATTGAACACAGAAAACCTCGTCGAAAAAGTAAGCGAGAGTTGGTGGATGTTGTAGTAGTGGAAGGAACTAACTATGCATAAGGGGAGCCAGCATGACGAGATATGGATTGATGTTATCCCTGATTTTGATAAATTGAAGCTGGGCCGTGATTCAGATATTTTGGATCTTTCTTATTATGAGGTAAATAAGCGCGTTATCCAGCGGAAAACAAGAAAGGGTAATCTGGTGCGCATACAGCGTGATGATGGCAGCGCACTGCGTTCAGGGCAGTGTATTTATCATCGCGGTGATTTATTCATCCAGGTCAACATTTTACCTTGTCTTTGTGTATTGTTGGATAGTCAGAATCTATCTGTTGTAGGCGAGTTCTGCTTCGACGTGGGCAATCGACACTTGCCGGTTTATCTCAAGGCAGATGGGCGATTTGCTGTTTCTTATGATGGACGTCTCTATCAGGCGCTAAAAGAAAAATACAAGGGCTTTATCACATTGGAAAATACGATTTTAGAACCTGATGAACAGATTACCTACATTCGTAGACCTATCCTCGAATGATGGAATGCTGGTATTAGCGAAAAATTGCGCATTTTTGTCGCTATGAAATTTGGCGAGGAATTGCAAGCATGGTATCGACAGCATAAGCGAGATCTACCATGGCGGGAAACAAAAGATGCCTACAAAATATGGCTTTCTGAAATTATTCTGCAACAGACTCGTGTCGAACAAGGCTTGCCCTATTATGTACGTTTTGTCGAGCGATTTAAGAATGTTGTGGAATTTGCGAATGCAGAAGAAGATGATATTCTTCATCTTTGGCAAGGTCTGGGTTACTATTCTAGAGGACGGAATATGCATAAGGCCGCGCGAATAGTTCGCGATCAGTATCAGGGTGTTTTTCCGGTAGATTATCAAACATTAATAACGCTTCCTGGAATAGGAGAGTATACTGCTGCGGCGATATCCTCTTTTGCGAACGATGAAGCCCAGGCGGTATTGGATGGAAATGTGTTTCGTGTACTGGCGCGATACTATGGCATAGAAACACCTATCAATTCTACGGAAGGAAAGAAGATTTTTACAGCTATAGCCAAAGAAAATCTTGATTATAAACACCCGGCATTGTATAATCAGGCGATTATGGATTTTGGTGCCACCCATTGTAAGCCCAAGCTGCCTTTATGTGAATTCTGTATGTTTCGTCCTTCCTGTTATGCGTTATCTAAAGGCCAGGTAGATCAATTGCCTGTAAAGCTTAAAGCCAAGGCAAGCAAAGATAGATACTTTAATTATTTTATCTTGAAGGACAACGATCGGATACTGATGTCTAAACGCGGTGAAGGTGACGTTTGGCAGAATCTATATGAGTTTCCACTTTTGGAGTCTAATTACAGCTTGTCAATTCCGGATGTTCTTAGCGATGAGTGGTTTATTTCCTGTTTCGGTTCCGATGCTGAACTACATGTTTTACAGCAGCAGACAAAACATATCTTGAGTCATCAAAATATTTATGCGACATTTTTTGAGGTGCGGTTAAAAGGCGATCTAATTCAAAAAAAATCCAATTGGGATTATGTATTTCTAAAAGATTTAGATAAATTAGCTAAACACAAGTTGATCTTTACCTTTTTGGAAAGATCAAATTTTTAACCATTTATGCTTTTAAATTATGTCAGGAGTTAACAAAGTCATTTTAGTGGGACATCTTGGAAAAGATCCCGAAATTCGCTATTTAGAAGGCAATGTCTCTGTTGCCAGTTTTCCATTGGCAACATCAGAAACGTATAACAAAGACGGAAAAAGAGTAGAACAAACCGAATGGCACAATATTGTTATGTGGCGAGGTCTGGCTGACGTGGCTGTAAAATATCTAACAAAGGGGAAGTTAGTTTATATTGAAGGTCGACTGCGGACTCGTACTTATGAGGATAAGGAAGGTATTAGACGATATGCTACTGAGGTTGTCGCTGAAACCTTTACGCTTTTAGGCCGTAAATCGGATTTTGAACCGAATGCGGGTGTAAGTGCTGGTAATACAGCAAACACGCAGGCGCAAAAAGTCGAAGATAAGGAAGTGGAGGTCGATTTTACGGAGAATGATCAGGAGGATAATCCATTACCATTTTAAGCTGAAGAATTTGAGATTATGTAAAAACTTTACATGTATAGTAAATATAGTAAAATCATCGAAAAACAAAAGAGCAGGCAACTAAGCCTGCTCTTTTGTTTTATTAGCGTTTTGGGGGTGGAATTCTGATTGCCTTCTCCCAAGCAAGTACGCTGTTTCTGTTATGTGTTCTTTTATGATGCTCAGTCGAAGTTCAAAATTTCTTTTTAGCGGAAATTTTGGCTATGTTTGCTCTAATTATGTTGCAAGATAGAATTACGCAGTATACTGAAGAGATTAAGGCATTTGCGCCAGCTTCTTCAGCCGATGTAGAAAATTTCAGATTGAAGTTTTTGGTTTCCAAAGGGATTGTGAAAAATCTTTTTGATGAATTCAAAACAGTTACGCCTGAAGAGAAACGTACTTTGGGAAAAGTGTTGAATGAATTTAAGCAGTTAGCAGAAAATACATTCAAAGAAGCACAAGAAAAGTTCGGGTCTGGTGAGAAGCAAAAATCACAGGAATTTGCGAGTGATTTGACATTGCCTGGTCAAGGTTTTCAGCTGGGGTCTAGACATCCAATCTCTTTAGTTCGTAAAGAAATTGTTGAAATTTTCAAGAAATTAGGCTTTATTGTGTCAGAAGGGCCGGAAATTGAAGATGACTGGCATAATTTTTCTGCGTTGAATTTTCCACCGGAACATCCTGCGCGTGATATGCAAGATACTTTCTTTATCAAAAAACAGGAAGGTAATGACATTACATTGAGAACGCATACATCTTCGGTTCAGGTGCGTTTAATGGAAGCCGGTAAACCACCGTTTCGTGCGATAATGCCTGGACGTGTTTATAGAAATGAAGCTATATCAGCCCGTGCACACTGTTTCTTTCATCAAGTAGAAGGTTTATATGTAGATGAGAATGTTTCTTTTGCCGATTTGAAACAAACTTTATATCATTTTGTTCAAGAGATGTATGGCGAAGGTACCAAAGTACGTTTCCGCCCATCCTATTTTCCTTTCACTGAACCTTCGGCAGAAATGGATATCTCCTGTACAATCTGTAAAGGGGCAGGGTGTAACTTGTGTAAGTACTCTGGCTGGGTAGAAATTTTAGGTTGCGGTATGGTCGATCCTAATGTGCTTGATAACTGTGGTATAGATAGTAAAAAATACTCAGGTTTTGCTTTTGGTATGGGAATAGAACGTATCACAAACCTTAAATATGTGATTAAAGACCTACGTCTTTTCTCAGAAAATGACACACGTTTCTTGTCTCAATTTGAGACTGAATTAATATAAATTAATCATTGTAAAGATTGTGGCATCACATTATTCTCTACGATAACTAGGCAAGAGAATAATGTGATGCTTTTTGGTCTTTAAGCTTTGTAGATGACTTTCAACATTCGTACGATCTAACGTATATGGAACCAGATTATATTATTGAATCCATAAAAAGAACAGCGCGTGAGCTCTTTCGTCAAAATGGCTACCATAAAACCAGTGTGAACACATTGGCAAAAAAAGCTAAGATTGCGAAGGCGACAGTGTACAAGTATTTTGATAGTAAAGAGATGATCTTGCATGCCATTCTCATGGATTATCTTCGTGCGAGTCTGCAGGATATTTTGAAAACAACCAAATATGAAGATGATATGGCTTCATTTTTGGCTTCAACAATTTTGCGGGTAAGCCGACTGACCTATACGGCTTGCAATGAATTGATCGGTTGGGAGTTTATCCGGGAATCTGCGAACGCACAAGAATATCTAAAAACGCTTTCTGAAGATTTGGAGTTTCTGCTCCTAAGTACATTCATTCAGAATGAAAAAATAAATGAAGCGATTAGCGAAGAAAAGCTGACCTTTTTGATCAAGTCCAGTAAGAGTATTGTGTTTTCTTTTGCTTTTACGGCCGTCTCAGATGCCGATGTGCGAAAAAACTTTATTTCGTTTCAGAAAGAGATCCTTCCTTATCTTGTTCAGGCAACAGTTCAGTAAAGTTATCCTAAGCCTTTCATCTCTGCCCAAATCGCGGCGCCATCTTTTGAGTACAGCTCTCTTTTCTTATGATTCTCTTGTACGGGAGTTACTTTTGTTCATATTCCTTTGTTCCATTGTTTCCTTTACGAAGTTACGAGCCTGTTAAGAACCTGTTTATACCAGTGATAATCAATGCCTATAAATAATTTATGCAGATGGAAAATCGGTATAAATTTGTATTTTTGCACCCTATGAGTAGAAGAATTCCGCAAGATAAAAAGTTCTTGAAAGATATTGCCATCATTGATATTGCCGAAGAGGGTAGAGGTGTTGGAAAAACCGAAGATTTGGTTTTGTTTGTAGAAAAAGCTGTTCCTGGTGATGTTGTTGACGTGGAGCTTATGCGCAAGAAAAAGAATTTTGCGGAAGCTCGGGTGACCAGTTTAAAAGAGGCTTCATCTTATCGCGTAGATCCATTTTGTGCGCATTTCGGAGTATGTGGTGGATGTAAGTGGCAGCATATGACCTATGATGCTCAGCTAAAATTTAAGCAACAATCTGTCGATAATGCGCTTTCGCGTATTGGAAAAGTAGATACTTCAGCGATGGAAAGTATTTTAGGCTCTGCGCAAACAGAATACTACAGAAATAAATTAGAATATACTTTTTCAAACAAAAAATGGTTGACTTCTGTTGATGAAGACTCGTCCCAATTAGAAATGAATGCACTGGGTTTTCACGTGCCTGGGCGTTTTGATAAGATTTTAGATATCGATCATTGTTTTTTGCAAGAAGATCCTTCAAATGAAGTTCGTAATAGTATTCGTGATTTTGCGCTTAGTCAAGGTATGACGTTCTACGATTTGCGTGAACACACAGGTGTATTGCGTAATTTGATTATCCGTATTTCTTCAACCGGGGAGATGATGGTGATCGTTGTGTTTGCATATCCGGAAGAAGGACAGGTTGAGTTGTTGATGGAATTTGTTAAAGAAAAGTTTCCTCAAGTCGCTTCCCTGTTATATATCGTAAACCAGAAACGCAATGATACAATCTTCGACCAGGATATTCATGTATATGCCGGTCGTGATTTTATCTATGAGGAGATGGAGGGCTTGCGTTACAAAGTTGGGCCTAAGTCGTTCTATCAAACAAACTCTGCACAAGCGTATGAGCTGTATAAAATCACACGTGACTTTGCCGATTTAAAGGGGGATGAGTTGGTGTATGACTTATATACAGGAGCGGGTACAATTGCAAACTTTGTCGCTAAGAAGGCGAGAGAAGTTGTTGGTGTAGAGTATGTTCCAACTGCCATTGAGGACGCTAAAGTCAATTCGTCGATCAATGATATTACGAATACAAAGTTCTACGCTGGAGATATGAAAGATGTGTTGACCCCTTCCTTTATAGCTGAACACGGAAAACCAGATGTGGTGATTACAGATCCGCCACGTGCAGGAATGCACGCTGACGTTGTAGCTCGTTTGTTAGAAATGGAATCACCGCGTATTGTATATGTCAGTTGTAATGCTGCTACACAGGCACGCGATTTGGTGTTGTTGGGCGAAAAATATGAGGTGAAGCGGATCAAGCCAGTAGATATGTTTCCGCACACCCAACACGTTGAGAATGTGGTTTTATTGGAATTAAAGAAGTAATAGCATACATTATGGAAGTAGAAGATTTATTTGCAGGATCTGCAAGAGAAGAAAATACACCGTCTACAGAGCAAAGTCCATTAAAAAGTCTGCAGGTAGATCTCGATTTTTATAGTGAATCAATCCGCGAAGTAGCGCTGGAGATTGTTGAAGAAGGTTATTCTGACTACCCAATTTTTGTCGCACATCAGCATGAAGTTTCCGTTGGCGAAGTGATATTAGATCGTAAGGAACTGGAGACGAAATGGAGCATAAACGCCTCGACACTGGAAGAGTTTGTAGAAATGGATATTATTCAAGAAGATCGTAAAGCGTCTTTTATTCAGAACTACAAGCCGGCGAAAGACTATATGTGTTTGTTTGTTGTAGTGACTGAAGGGGCTAATTTTGTTTTTTATCCATACAAATGATAAACAAATAATATTTAAACTTTTTTAACAGTACAAGTGTCAAACTATTACTACTTTTAGCAAAGTAGGTTAGGTGTAGCTGGGAATTAATAAGATTGAAATAAATTATAAGCTGTTCCTTACGGAAATGAATGTTTGACCCAATGAAATTGTTGATAATTACAATCGCACTGAAACCAATTGGGGTAATTGAAAAGAGATAATAGGATGAAAATAATACATATACATATATTAGGGCTTTTTTTGCTGTTATTCACCTATTTCGGAGCTACTGCGCAACAACAGCAGAAGGTCTCGGGAATGGTGCTGCAAAAGGGGAACGGTAATCGTATAGGAGATGCTGTTGTGCTTAATATGCGCACGCACAGATCAACGTTGAGTAACTCTTTTGGTGTTTTTACGATTGATGCATCGGTAGGAGATTCCCTGTCTTTTACCAAAGTCGGGTATTCACCTGTTAAAACCGTGCTGACCAACCTGAATGAGTTTTATGTGGAATTGCAAGAAGGGATACGATTGGAGACCGTCATCGTTGAACGAAAAACGAAGGAGGCCGAATTAAATGATGCCATGAATAATTACGCTAAAAAGGGTGTTTATAATGGGGGTAAAAATAAGTTCGGGACCTATCTGGGTAGTCCTGCAACCGCCCTTTATAATCTTTTTGGAAGGGAAGCCAAGAATGCAAAACGCTTTGGGCGATTTATGGACAAAGAGAAGGATGAATTACAAGTTGATCGTATTTTCTCTCGTGAAGCTGTTAAAAATCTGACGAAGCTGGATAGCACAGAATTAGATGCGTTTATGATACGTTACCGTCCATCTTTTGATCTGGCTGAGCATTGGGGACAGTATGATTTAATGCATTACGTACAACAATCTATGGACGACTTTAACGCAAAGGGAAGGCCTAAAGGAGCTCTTTTACCTGATATTGAAGTAAAGACCCAAGAAAAATAAAAACATTTTGCTTTTGTTACTGTTAGCTGTTTGTACGAGTAGGAAAAGGTGATTTAAAATTATGTAGCGTATCGACGTCATTTTTGGAAGTTTTAAGGGCCTTTTTCAGTGTTTTGTAACAAAAAAGTTGATAAGAATATCTTTTGGCACTTTGTTTGATTTTAGTAGAACGGTATTTAATTTGAATATTAAAAGTCTTAGATAGCATACATATGAAAATGAATAGAAAATTGGCTGTATTAGGTTTGACAGTTGCAACCTCAGCTATGTTATTTGGAAGTTGTTCTACCATCCAAAATACAAATAATACGACTAAAGGTGGAGTAATCGGTGGTGTTGCCGGAGGTGCTTTAGGCGCATTGATCGGTGGCAAAGCTGGTAATACTGCTATTGGTACATTAGCGGGTGCTGCCATTGGTGGAGCTGCTGGTGTATTGATTGGTAAAAAAATGGATAAGCAAGCTGCTGAGATTTCTAAAACTGTTGAAGGAGCTGAAGTTACGCAATCTGCGGAAGGTATCGTGGTTAAGTTTGATTCAGGTATTTTATTTGACTTCAATAAATCAGATTTAAAAGCGTCAGCTAAAGATAATATCGCAAATTTAGTAGCAACGTTAAACAAGGAACAAGGTACTGAAATCTTGGTTATCGGACACACAGATAATGTAGGTACGTTGGCTGCAAATGAAAAAGTGTCTTTGGACCGCGCAAATTCTGTACGTGCATTTGCGGTATCTAAAGGCTTAGCGTCTTCGCGTATTAGAACTGAGGGTAGAAACTTCTCTGAACCAATTGCAAGTAACGATACGGAAGCAGGACGTGCTCAAAACCGTCGTGTTGAAATCGTTATTGTTGCAGGTGATCAAATGAAGAAAGAAGCGAAACAACAAGCAGGTCAGTAAGCATTTTCAGGAATATTCTCTTGAGACAAATTTATTGATCTTGAATCATAAGAAAGCGTTGATTAAATCAACGCTTTTTTTGTGAAATACAGCGTGTCAGAATTTTTATATGGTCCATTTGCTCCTAAAATTTGACAAAGGATAAACCATATTTCTGTCTGACAAACTGTCATTATATGGATTTAAATTTCTAACTTTGTAGTCTTTGAAATAACTAAGGGCATAAAATTAGATCAGCAAAAGATCGGTCATTGCATTGGTTACGCCATCGAAAATAATAAAAATTATATTCTATTGAATATCGAGCTATGCTAGATTTAACACATACCACTAAGGAACACGACGAATCTCGTCAGGGTGAGGCATTATTATTAGAACAGGATCCGATTTTAAGTAATGGACGCAAACTGTATATTGAAAGTTACGGTTGCCAGATGAATTTTTCGGATAGTGAGATTGTTGCTTCTATTTTGTTGGATAAGGGATTTGAAACAACCAAGAATTATCAGGAAGCTGATGTGGTTTTTATTAATACCTGTTCAATCCGCGAAAATGCAGAACAGCGTGTGCGCAATCGTCTAAAGGAATTTGAAGCTGCTAAAGCAAAAAATCCTGGAATGATCGTTGGAGTGCTGGGGTGTATGGCCGAGCGTTTGAAATCGAAATTCTTAGAAGAAGAAAAGTTGGTTGATGTCGTTGTAGGGCCAGATGCTTATCGCGATCTGCCAAATTTGATTGATAAGGTTGACGATGGAGCTAAAGCTGTAAACGTCTTGTTATCTAGAGAGGAAACGTATGCCGATATTAATCCTGTTCGTTTGAATTCAAATGGTGTAACAGCTTTTATTTCGATTATGCGTGGCTGCGACAATATGTGTTCTTTCTGTGTTGTTCCTTTTACACGTGGACGTGAACGTAGCCGTGATCCGCAATCTATTGTGAAGGAGGCCCAAGATCTCTTTAATGCAGGCTATAAGGAGGTTACGTTGTTGGGACAAAATGTGGATTCCTACAAATATACTGCTCCAGTAGCTGAAGGGGAGGAACCGGGTGAAACTATAACATTTGCTAGCTTGCTTACGATGGTTGCTGAAATCAGCCCGCTTTTACGTATTCGCTTCTCTACTTCCCATCCAAAAGATATTACAGATGAAGTTTTATATGCAATAGCTTCGCATGAAAACATCTGTAATTATATTCACTTGCCAGTTCAATCTGGAAATTCCCGTGTATTGGAATTGATGAATCGTACATATGACCGTGAATGGTATATGGAACGTGTGGATGCCATTCGTCGTATTATTCCTGAATGTGCTATTTCTACAGATGTTATTACAGGTTTCTGTACTGAAACGGAAGAGGAGCATCAGGAAACATTATCTATGATGGATTATGTCAAATACGATTTCGCCTATATGTTTGCTTACTCGGAAAGGCCAGGTACTTTGGCTGCAAAAAGATACGCAGATGATATTCCAGAGGATGTAAAAAAACGTCGTTTAACAGAAGTTATCAATAAACAGCGCGATCATAGCTTATATCGTTATCAACATTTTGTTGGCAAAGTATGTAAAGTGCTTGTTGAGGGATTTTCAAAAAGGTCTGAGTTCGATTTTTGCGGTCGTAATGATCAAAATGCATTGGTGGTATTTCCAATCGATCCTCGATTTAAACAAGGTGATTATGTGAATGTACTTATCGAGTCATGTACTTCTGCGACATTATTAGGAAAGATTGTTGATTAAGAAAACTTAGATTGTTTTATTTCCAACTGGAAATTTATGGATAACCAAGATATAAAGAATAGATTTGGAATTATCGGTAATTCGCCTTTGTTGAACCGTGCTATCGATATTGCACGACAAGTGGCTCCAACTGATATCTCCGTATTAATACAGGGTGAAAGTGGGAGTGGTAAAGAAGTTTTTTCGCATATTATCCATCAATTGAGCTCCCGTAAGCATGGCCCTTTTATTGCGGTCAATTGTGGAGCTATACCAGAGGGGACCATTGACTCCGAGTTGTTTGGTCACGAAAAAGGTTCTTTTACGGGTGCCCATGAAGCCAGGAAGGGATATTTTGAAGTCGTTGATGGTGGAACAATCTTTCTAGATGAAGTAGGTGAGTTGCCTTTGGGTACACAAGCAAGATTATTACGTGTATTGGAGTCCGGTGAGTATATACGGGTAGGGTCATCCAAGGTACAGAAGACAAATGTGCGGGTGGTTGCTGCGACAAATGTGAATGTGTTTGAAGCCGTACAAAAAGGTAAATTTCGCGAAGATCTTTATTATCGCTTAAATACTGTACCATTGCGCGTACCGTCTTTACGTGAAAGACCTGAAGATATCAACTTATTATTTCGCAAGTTTATTGTGGACTTTTCTGAGAAATACCGTACACCTGGCGTTCAACTGACAGAAGATGCACAGAATATGCTACGCAACTATAGCTGGCCCGGAAACGTGCGTCAACTGAAAAATGTTGCGGAACAAATCGCTGTTTTGGAGAAAGAACGCATTGTTGATGCATATACACTTCAAAATTATCTGCCCAATGAATCCCGAACGAGTTTGCCAGCGGTCGTTCCTTCAAATAATGGTGGAAAAGAGGATTTTTCAGAAAGAGATTTGCTGTATAAAGTCTTATTTGATATGAAGAAGGATATGGTTGATCTGAAGAAACTGGTGGTTGAATTAATTCAGAAAGGTGTCGATTCTAACACATTTGATCAAAATTCTCCCTACATTAATCAATTGTATCAGGAGATTGAACCACAATTGAAAGCAGATCCAGAAAATTATAATACAACCCCAACGCTAACGATACATTCTCCGGCAAATCCGACCAATGTATTAAAAAATCCTGTGGCACAGGATGAATATCTGCAGGATGCTCAAGAAGTTGAGGAATCTTTATCGCTTGTTGATAAGGAGTCTGATCTGATCAAGAAAGCACTGAAAAAGCACCGCGGTAAACGTAAAGCTGCTGCGCAAGAGTTGGGAATTTCTGAAAGAACTTTGTACAGAAAAATTAAAGACTTAAATTTAGATTAAGGTTTACAGATGTTGTCAAGAAAAATTTTATATGCTTTTCTCACCACAACTTTTTTGGTTGTAATGAATAGTTGTGGGGTAAAATATGGATTTACTGGTGGATCCATTCCTGAGGGAATGAAAACAGTCAATATTCAATATTTCGAAAATATAGCTCCTTTGGTTTATCCGACCTTAAGTCAGAATTTTACGGAGGCACTGAAAGAGCGTATCCGTAACCAATCTCGATTGAGTCAGGTGAATCAAGACGGTGATGCTACCTTTGAGGGATTTATTACAGAGTATTCGATTAGTCCGGCAGCTGTTGAAGCCGGAACAGATCGTGCAGCTATGAATAGATTGACTATTACAATCAAGGTTACCTATCATAATAAAATTAATCCGAAGGATGATTTTGAGCAACCTTTTACGCGATTTAAAGAATTTGCAGGAAACCTTCAGAGTGCGCAAGAAGAGACCTTGGGTAAAGAAATTATTCAAATGTTAACTGAGGATATATACAATAAAGCGTTTGCTAATTGGTAATTCTATTTCCAAGATGAATCTTAATATATCATTATCCAATAACGAGCTTTTTTTTCAAGCAGTCAATCATCCGGACACCGTGGCCGAAGATGTTGTTTTAGCATTGATTGAAAAATATCCTTATGCCCAAAGCCTGCGATTTGTCTATGAGCGTAAAGTTTTTGGCAAGCATAGTTCAGTTCAGAATTTGTCGTCTACTTTGCTCTATGCATCTTCTCCGAGTTGGTTGTATGAATTTATGCATTGTAAATCAGCGGCAGAGCCTAATACAATAATGCCTTCAGATGAATTTCTAGTGGATGGAACACTTCGCGACGATGATGGGATTGTCGAAATTGAAGCTGAGAGCGAAATTGTTGCTGAACCAGTTTTATCCAAGGTGGAGGTTGATGAATTGGATCGTTTGATTCAAGCGGGGGTTGCAAAAGATTATTTTCGGTCACGCGATCAGCAGCAAGAAATTATTGCCGATTCAGAGGAGTCTGCACTAGTAACACCTGTTCTATCTGAATCTGTTGTCGAAATAATGGATGATGGTCAAGAACGTGTTTCGGTCTACGATGATGATACCATGCCATACAGTTTTTTATGGTGGTTGCATAAGACGAGATTAGAATATGCTGATACCTATCAGCCCTATGTTAAATCTCCATTAGGCCCAATGACGCCCTCCAATGACGATATTGCTAAAATTCATGAGAAACTGGATAGTCAGCTACTCGATCAACAGATCCGGGAGAATATCTTTCATTTACAATCGCCTGAAGCAAAGTTGAGTGATGAGGTTAAAACGACAATCTCTTTTCAAATACCGCGTAAAACTGACGAGGTGATCGAAAAGTTTATTCGTGAGGAGCCTATGATTCAGCCTTTACAAGCGGAAAAATTAGACTTGGAAAATAAAGCTAGGAAAAGTTCGGAAGATCAACACTCACTTGTTACCGAAACGCTTGCAAAGATCTATATGGAGCAAGGCTTATATCCAAAAGCAATAGAGGTTTACAAAAAATTAGTTTTGAAATATCCAGAAAAAAATGCTTACTTTGCGGCACGCATAACAGAATTAGAAAAGAAATTAAATTAATAACATAAAGAGATGCAAGGATTATTAATCG